>JBEVNE010000017.1:0-11352 GCA_040508275.1 Duganella sp. | reverse complement strand
CAGCGGCTGCTGCCGCTGCCGGTTTGGCGGCAGCCTTGGATTTGGCGGCCTTGGCTTTTGCAGGCTGGGCTTTTTTGACAGCCTTTTTTTCCGTGGTCTTGGTTTCCACCGCAGCATGCGCAGTGGACAGGCTCAGCGAGGCCATGGCGAAGCCGCAGGCCAGCAGGATTTTGGAGATGGACATCAGAGTGTTTCCGGTAATTGAGCGGTATGGGCGGTATTGGTATTGTTGACGATAGCCGGATTCATCAGCGCAGCGACCGACTCGGGCAGGGGAAGCCCGGCCAGTTTGGCGCGTTGCAGGATGGTCCAATAATATCGGTAGCTGGCGCGGTCGTGCAAGCGTCCATGCTGGGCGATCGGTCCCCACTGCACGGCCGCCGCCTCGGTCAGGATGGTGGCGGCTTCGGCCACTTCGGACAGGCGCGGGGTGAATGTCTTGACGATCGGCTTGATCTGGTTCGGGTGGATGCTCCACATGCGCGTGTAGCCAAATTCGGCGGCGGCGCGCTGGGCATCGTTGGCAGCGACGGCCGTATCCTTGATTTCGGTGGTCACATTATGCGACGGCACCTTGCCGTGCGCATGGCAGGCGGCGGCGATTTCCAGCTTGGCGCGCACCACCAGCGGGTGGGTGAACTGGCCCGGCGTGCGCATGGCGGCACCGGGAATCGCGCCGTAATGGGCCGAAACGAAGTCCATGATGCCAAACGACAGGCACTGCACCTGCGGCAGGGCGGCAATGTCGTAGGCGTCGCGCAGGGCGCCGTGGCTTTCGATCAGCACGTGCACGGGCAGGTCGTGGCGGCCAGCTTTGGCGGCCTCGCTGTTGATCAGGTCAATCGCAGCGCACACGTCGGCCACGCTATCGACCTTGGGCAGCACCAGGTAGGCCAGGCGACTGGCGGCGCTGCAGATGATCTCGACGTCGCGCCCAAAGTGCGGGCTGTGGACATCGTGTACGCGGGCGCCGATGCGGTGGTGGCGGTTGTCGTCGCTGGCCAGCAGTTCGGCTACCAGGCGCGCGTGGGCTTCCTCGTTGCCGGCGCTGGCGCCGTCTTCGCAGTCGAGGGTGATATCAAAGATGGGGCCAAGTTCTTGTTGCAGGGCGATCGATTTACGCATCAGCTTTTCGTTGCCGGCGTAGTGGTCGCACGCTGGCAGCAGCAGTGGCTGGCGATTGCCCTGGAATAAAACCTCGGATGGATGCATGCGGGTAGTGTGTGTAGATACAGACACCGCGCTGCTCTCGGCAGCGCGGCGGGTGCGGCGGATCGGTGGTTTAACCGGTTCCACGGGCAGGCATGAAGCCAGGAGGGAGATTACGGCAGCAGGTGCTTGACGCCTTCGCGCTCTTCGGTCAGTTCTTTCAGGGTCAGGTTGATGCGTTCTTGCGAGAAAGCGTCGATCTCCAGGCCTTGAACGATTTGGTATTCGCCGTTTTCGGTGGTCACAGGGAAGCCGAACACGATGCCTTCAGGGATGCCGTAGGAACCGTCCGATGGCACGCCCATGGTGGTCCATTTGCCGCTGGTGCCCAGTACCCAGTCGCGCACGTGGTCGATGGCGGCGTTGGCAGCGGATGCAGCCGACGACAGGCCGCGTGCTTCGATGATGGCGGCGCCGCGTTTGCCCACGGTTGGCAGGAAGGTGTTGGCGTTCCATTCCTGGTCGTTGATCAGGTCCTTGACGTTCTTGCCTTCGACGGTGGCGAAGCGGTAGTCGGCGTACATGGTTGGCGAGTGATTGCCCCACACGGTCAGCTTTTCGATGTCCTTTACCTGGGTGCCGGTTTTGGCAGCCACTTGCGACAGCGCGCGGTTGTGGTCCAGACGCAGCATGGCGGTGAAGTTCTTGGCCGGCAGCGACGGCGCCGATTTCATGGCGATGTAGGCGTTGGTGTTGGCAGGATTGCCCACCACCAGGACTTTGACGTTGCGCGAAGCGACGGCGTCCAGCGCCTTGCCTTGCACGGTGAAGATTTGTGCGTTGGCTTCCAGCAGGTCTTTACGCTCCATGCCTGGGCCGCGTGGACGGGCGCCTACCAGCACGGCAACGTCGGCATCCTTGAAGGCGGTCAGCGGGTCGGAGTGGGCGGTCATTTCGGCCAGCAGCGGGAACGCGCAGTCGTCGATTTCCATCATCACGCCTTTCAGCGCTTTTTGAGCCTTTTCGTCGGCAATTTCCAGCAGTTGCAGAATGACTGGTTGATCTTTGCCGAGCATGTCGCCGTTAGCAATGCGGAACAGCAGAGCGTAACCGATTTGACCGGCAGCGCCGGTAACAGCAACACGCAGAGGGGTTTTTGCCATGATGAATCTCCAAAGTGGGTATGAACGTTCTTGAAGCTGGGCCGAACCGGCCCGGGAAACCTGATCTGGATGACAGCAATCCAGAATCCATAATCATACTGCAAATTACGCGCCGGTTACGCAGACTGTAACGCCTGGGCATGGCGCATGGCTCGGGAGTGTAGGCTTGTCGATTGCATATGTCAATGCTATCTTATGTCTTATATAAGACACATAAGTTATAGGGTGTTTTGCTGGACGTGCAAGGGTATTTGTGGTGAAATCTTGGTCTATGAATCCCGTCCCGCCCAATCTGAACAGCAGCAGCAGCCCAGCCTCGAGTGCCGGTGGCGCAGCCGGTTCGTCCACGGGTGCGGGAAGTGTCGGGACGGCGAACGCAGCGGCGCAGGCGCCCGGCAGCTCGCCGACGTTCTCGCCACTGTATCAGCAAATCAAGGCGCTGATCACGCAAAGCCTGCAAAGCGGCGAGTGGAAGCCTGGCGAAATGATCCCCAGCGAGGTCGAACTGGCCAATCGCTTCAAGGTCAGCCAGGGCACCGTGCGCAAGGCCATCGATGAGCTGGCCGCCGAAAACCTGGTCATGCGCAAGCAGGGCAAAGGGACGTTTGTCGCCACCCACCACGAAGCGCGCGCGCACTTCCGCTTCCTGCGCCTGATGCCCGACGAGGGCGTACCTCATTATCCCGAAAGCAAGTTTATCGACGTCAGGCGCCTGCGCGCGCCGGCCGACGTGGCGCGCCTGCTCGACCTCAAGTCCGGCGACGCCGTGGTGTTCGTCAAACGCGTGCAGTCGTTCGATGGCGTGCCCACCATCGTCGAGGAATTGTGGTTGCCTGGCGCCATCTTCAAGGGGCTGACCGCCGAGCGGCTGGTCGAGTACAAGGGTCCCATGTACGGCCTGTTCGAGTCGGAGTTTGGCACACGGATGATACGGGCGACGGAAAAAATCCGCGCCGTTTGTGCCGATGACAGCACTGCCGCGCTGCTGCAGATTGCCGCCAACACGCCGTTGCTGGCGTCCGAACGTGTGTCGTTTACGTATGGCGACAAGCCGGTGGAGCTGCGCCGCGGCTGGTATCTGACGGCGCAGCATCACTATCACAATGAGTTGAACTGATTGAATTGAACGCGTTGAACTGAACGGAATACAGGGTATCAGGTGGAGCAGGAGACCCCGCAGTGCACAAAACCTGCGGGAGGCGCACAATATACCGCGCGTCATACGGCGGTAGCATTGTTGCGCTGATAATACGTTGAGCTGCGGAAAGTGGCCGTCGAAGTGTGTTGCAAAACACTATTTTGGTTATATGTAACAATAGATATTGGTTATGAGCGCGGAAATAGGCGAAAATCGCTGTCTCACCCAATTTTTGTCAAAGTTTAGGAGGTCTTGTTATGTCAGAAGCCGTAAGGGCAGCGCCCAAAAAAGAACGGCCGGAATTCCGCAACATCCACCTGTTGTCGGACTTGCCCAACTACCGCATGCCCCTGGCATCGATCGTGTCGATTTTGCACCGCATCAGCGGCGTCATCATCTTCGCCTTGCTGCCATTCGTACTCTACCTGCTGCAGCATAGCCTGCGCTCCGAGATCTCCTACGATTACTACCGCGGGTTTGTTTCCTACCCGCTGGTCAAGCTGATCATCCTGGCCCTGGTCTGGGCTTTCCTGCACCACATGTTTGCTGGCGTACGTCACCTGGTGATGGACCTGCACATCGGTCTCGATAAACATTCGGCGCGCAAATCGTCGGCCGCCGTGCTGGCGCTGAGCCTGACCCTGACCGTGCTGGTCGCCCTCAAACTGTTTGGAGTATTCTGAGATGGCCAATAACAACAACGTCGGCCCGAAACGCCTGGTCGTCGGCGCCCATTACGGCATGCGCGACTGGCTGGCCCAGCGCTTGACCGCCGTCGTCATGGTCGCTTACACCGCGATCCTGCTGATCACCTTCCTTACCGGCCAGAACTTCAGCTACGAAGGCTGGGCTGGCCTGTTCGCCCAGCAATGGTTCAAGCTGATCAGCGCCGTGACCCTGTTCGCGCTGTTCTACCACGCCTGGGTTGGCGTGCGCGACGTCTGGATGGACTACGTTAAACCGGTCGGCCTTCGCCTGACCCTGCAAGCAGCCACCATTCTGTGGCTGATCGCATGTGCCGCCTGGTCGGTACAGATAATCTGGAGTGTGTAATCGTGGCAGCAATCAAATCTGCAATCCCTACCCGTCGCTTTGACGCGGTCATCGTTGGCGCCGGCGGTTCCGGCATGCGTGCCTCGCTGCAACTGGCTGAAGCCGGTCTCAACGTCGCTGTGCTGTCCAAGGTTTTCCCTACCCGTTCCCACACTGTAGCGGCGCAAGGCGGTATCGGCGCTTCGCTCGGCAACATGGCCGAAGATAACTGGTTCTGGCATATGTTCGACACCGTCAAGGGTGGCGACTACCTGGGCGACCAGGATGCGATCGAATTCATGTGCCGTGAAGCACCAAAGGTCGTCTACGAGCTCGAACACTTCGGCATGCCGTTCGACCGCAACCCAGACGGCACCATCTACCAGCGTCCGTTCGGCGGCCACACTGCCAACTTCGGTGAAAAAGCCGTGCAGCGCGCCTGCGCCGCCGCTGACCGTACCGGCCACGCGCTGCTGCACACGCTGTACCAGCGCAATGTGCGCGCCCGTACCCACTTCTTCGTTGAATGGATGGCGCTGGACCTGATCCGCGACGCCGAAGGCGACGTGGTGGGCGTGGTGGCACTGGAAATGGAAACCGGCGAAGTCATGATGCTGGAAGCCAAAACCACGATCTTCGCCACCGGTGGCGCCGGCCGTATCTTCGCTGCTTCGACCAACGCCTTCATCAACACCGGCGACGGCATGGGCATGGCGGCACGCGCCGGCCTGCCGCTGCAGGACATGGAATTCTGGCAGTTCCACCCGACCGGCGTGGCCGGCGCTGGCGTCTTGATCACCGAAGGTGTGCGCGGCGAGGGTGGCATCCTGATCAACTCGGAAGGTGAGCGTTTCATGGAACGTTACGCACCGACCCTGAAAGATCTGGCGCCACGCGACTTCGTCTCGCGCTCGATGGACCAGGAAATCAAGGAAGGCCGTGGCTGCGGTCCGAACAAGGACCACGTGATGCTGGACCTGCGCCACATCGGCAAGGACACCATCGAGAAGCGTCTGCCATCGATCCTGGAAATCGGCCACAAGTTCGCCAACGTCGATGCGACCAAGGAACCGATTCCGGTCGTGCCAACCATTCACTACCAGATGGGCGGCATTCCGACCAATATCCACGGTCAGGTGGTCACGCCGAACGGCGACGGCACCCAGAAGATCGTCAACGGCCTGTACGCGATCGGCGAATGCGCCTGCGTATCGGTGCACGGCGCCAACCGCCTGGGCACCAACTCGCTGCTCGACCTGGTGGTGTTCGGCCGCGCGGCCGGTAACCACGTGGTGGCCTCGAACCTGAAGCAAAAAGAAAACAAGCCGCTGCCAAAAGACGCCGCCGACTTTGCGCTGAACCGTCTGAACAAGCTGGAAACCTCGACCGGTACCGAAAAAGTACAGGGCGTGGCCAACGATATCCGCGCCGCCATGCAGAAATACTGTGGCGTGTTCCGCACCGACGAGATGCTGAACAAGGGCGTGGAAGAGATCATGAAGCTCGACGAGCGTCGCAAGCATGTGTCGTTCCAGGACAAGTCCAAGGTGTTCAACACCGCCCGCGTGGAAGCGCTGGAACTGGACAACCTGATCGAAACCGCCAAAGCCACCATCGTCTCGGCAGCAGCCCGCAAGGAATCGCGCGGCGCCCACGCTCAGGACGACTACCCGCAGCGCGACGACGACAACTGGATGAAGCACACCCTCTGGTTCTCGGAAGGCAACCGCCTGGAATACAAGGCAGTCGTGACCAAGCCACTGACGGTCGACACCTTCAAACCGAAACCACGTACTTTCTAAGGCTACAACATGGCACGCACTATCCAACTGAAAATCTACCGTTACGATCCCGATAAGGACGCCAAGCCGTACATGCAGGACATCACTGTCGAGCTGAAAGACACCGACAAGATGCTGCTTGACGCGCTGCAACGCATCAAGTCCGACGTCGATGACTCGCTGGCCCTGCGCCGCTCGTGCCGCGAAGGCGTGTGCGGTTCGGACGCGATGAACATCAACGGCAAGAACGGCCTGGCCTGCACCACCAACCTGAACGAACTGACCCAGCCTATCGTGCTGCGTCCTCTGCCAGGCCTGCCGGTGATCCGCGACCTGATCGTGGACATGACCCAGTTCTTCAAACAGTACGATTCGGTCAAGCCTTACCTGATCAACGATTCGATCCGTCCTGAAAAAGAACGCCTGCAAACCCCGACCGAGCGCGAAGAACTCGACGGCCTGTACGAGTGCATTCTGTGCGCGTGCTGCTCGACCTCGTGCCCGTCGTTCTGGTGGAATCCGGACAAGTTCGTCGGCCCTGCCGGCCTGCTGCAAGCCTACCGCTTCATCGCCGACTCGCGCGACGAAGCCACCGGCGCGCGCCTGGACAACCTGGAAGACCCGTATCGTCTGTTCCGCTGCCACTCGATCATGAATTGCGTCGACGTTTGCCCGAAAGGTCTGAACCCGAACAAGGCGATCGGCAAGATCAAGGAACTGATGGTTCGCCGCGCCATCTAAGTTCGGCAACAAAGCACGACAGTTAAGCGAACCACCGTCATTCCCGCGCACGCGGGAATCCAGTTTGCCTGCATGGCGGCGCAGCTCAATGCCAGCCGGGAATGACGAATCCGTTAGAAGTAGCGCTCCAGCATGATCGGCGCGCGCAGTGTAAAGTAGTGAGCCATGACTGAACCGAACCATTCTGCACATCAGTCCGACCCAGCCAACAGAGCGCGCCTGCGCTGGCGCTCCCGCCGGGGTCTGCTGGAAAACGACATCATCCTCACCCGTTTTCTCGATGCGCATGAAACCGAATTGACCGACGAAGAAGTGGACGCGTTCACGCGGCTCCTCGACTTGTCGGACAATGCCCTGATGGATCTGGTACTGGCCCGTAAAGAGCCGGAAGGCGAGATCGATCTGCCGCATGTACACACCATGCTGCAGCGGTTGCGCCAAGCGTAATGCTGCAAGACCGTCGCTGTGCAGGCCACAAGTCTGCAAGCGCCGGCCCCAAGGTAGCCCAGAACTTTTTTTTACCGCACCATCTCCCTAAAAAAAGGAAGAGTCCATGAACACCTCTGATAACAAAGCCACCCTGTCGTTTTCCGATGGCAGCCCATCGGTAGAATTCCCGATCTACAAAGGCACCGTTGGTCCTGACGTGATCGATATCCGCAAGCTGTACGGCGGCACCGGCAAGTTCACCTACGATCCTGGCTTCATGTCCACGGCCGCATGTAACTCGTCGATCACCTACATCGATGGCGACAAGGGCGAACTGCTGTATCGCGGCTACCCGATCGAACAGCTGGCCGTTAATGCCGACTTCATGGAATCGTGCTACCTGCTGCTGAACGGCGAACTGCCGAACAGCGTGCAAAAAGAAGAGTTCGTTGAAACCGTGACCAAGCACACCATGGTGCACGAGCAGATGCAATTCTTCTTCCGCGGCTTCCGCCGCGACGCGCACCCGATGTCGGTGCTGGTGGGTACCGTTGGCGCGCTGGCCTCGTTCTACCACGACTCGCTCGACATCAACGACGCCAAGCACCGCGAAGTGTCGGCCATCCGCCTGATCGCCAAAATGCCGACCCTGGTCGCCATGGCCTACAAATACTCGATCGGCCAGCCGTTCGTGTACCCACGCAACGATCTGTCGTACAGCGCCAACTTCATGCGCATGATGTTCGGCAATCCATGCGAAGAATACAAAGTCAACGACGTGCTGGTGCGCGCACTCGACCGTATCCTGATCCTGCACGCTGACCACGAACAGAATGCTTCGACCTCGACCGTGCGTCTGGCCGGTTCGTCGGGCGCCAACCCGTTCGCCTGTATCGCTGCCGGTATCGCTTGCCTGTGGGGCCCTGCCCACGGCGGCGCCAACGAAGCGGCTCTGACCATGCTGAAAGAAATCGGCTCGGTCGACAACATCCCGGCCTTCATCGAACAGGTCAAGGACAAGAACTCCGGCGTGAAGCTGATGGGCTTCGGTCACCGCGTGTACAAGAACTTCGACCCGCGTGCCAAGCTGATGCGCGAAACCTGCCACGAAGTGCTGGAAGAGCTGGGCCTGCAGGACGACCCGCTGTTCAAACTGGCGATGGAACTGGAAAAGATTGCACTGAACGACGAATACTTCGTCTCGCGCAAACTGTACCCGAACGTCGACTTCTACTCGGGCATCGTACAGTCCGCACTGGGCATTCCAGTGTCGCTGTTCACCGGTATCTTCGCCATGGCCCGCACCATTGGCTGGATCGCTCAGTGGAACGAGATGATCGCCGATCCAGAACAGAAAATCGGCCGTCCACGCCAGCTGTTCGTCGGTGCGACCGCACGTGACGTCAAGCCGCTGGACCAGCGCTAATCGTCACCTGGCCCGGCAATCCGGGCTGCAGGGGAAACCCGATGCAAAAAAGCCGTTCAGAATACTGAACGGCTTTTTTTATCCTGCAAATCTATGCCGGGTCAGCTATTCCCGCAATAACTGGTCGATCACCGCCAGGCTGCCATTGTCAATGCGCAAAAACTGTACGCCAGTCTTGAAGCCCAGTTCGGCGTCCGGGTCGCTGTACACAATCTGGCCCATGGCCAGCACGCTGTGGTTGGCTTCTCCCAGCTGCACACGGAATGAAACGGCGCAATACTGCGCCAGCCTGATCTGGCTGGCGGTCTGCAGGCTGATGCCGCCGTGGGACAGGTCCACGGTATGAACGGTGTGCGCGCTTTCATCGGTCATCGTCAGGGTAGCCGGATGACGGACTTCACGGCGGCGGGCTGCGCGGGGCTTCAAGCTCATGGCGAAAAACCAAAAGTAGTAATGTAGGAGAGCCTAGCAGGAATTTGGTTATTCTGGCAAGTTCCTGCGCGCATCTTTTAAGGCGCATGGTCGTTATCGGGCATCTCGTCGTCGACTGGCTGCGGTGTGCGGCGGTCGGGACGTATCACCAGCAGCCACCAGCCCAGTACGCCGAGCGTCACCTGCGGCAGATTGAACAGGAATTTCGCGATCGTCGCATCGCGCCGCTGCGGCCACAGTGCATCGGCTGTTTCGGCCATGATGTTGGTGTGGTAAAAGCACAGTGCCAGCATGAATAACGCCGCCAATCCCCACAGCGACAGCACATTGGTCACACGGTGGCGCAGCAATGCTGCAAACGGATACAGCAGTACGCAGGCAAAGCAGTAAGCGAACAGGTTGGCCATCAGGTTGGCCAGGTCGAAGTGTGGCAAAACCACCGGCACGGCACAAATGGCCAGGCCGAGCATGACGGCAAGGATAGGGTGCGGGCGTGCGGGCCATGATTGAAAGATGGTGTGCATGGAGTATCAGAAATCGGACTGGGCTACATTGTAGTGCCATTTTTCTTCGCTGCGCCTGAACTAAATCGAGATCCTTGAATCTATCTATGGAAGAGAGTTAAGAGTGAGGATGCATCTGGATTGCTTGTGTTAATGCAATATCTGTGTAGTAACTGTCGTGAGCATGCGACCCTAACGCGGCCTGTAATTAGAAGAAATTCCAAAAGCTGGCATGAATTCACATGAGGGAGTAGGATTGAATCCTATTTATTTTTGTCATTGTGAGGTATTCATGCGTACTACTCAACAATTCAGCATCACGTTACCATTGGAAATGGCTGATGCGGTCAAGGCGAAAGTTGCTATGGGCGAATACGCGACAGAAAGTGAGGTCATCAGGGATGGGTTGAGGGTATTGCTTGCCCGGGATCGCATGGTGGAGGCATGGCTGCGGGAGCAGGTGGCGCCAGCGTTTGATGCCATTCAAGCTGATCCGACCCGAGCGCTTAGCGGCGAAGATATACGCGCGAGGTTGGCGGCTGAGCATAAAGCTGCCATGGGGAAATGAAAGAATACACCGTTGTCTTCACACCTGAAGCGCAGCAACAGCTTGTTGAGCTGTATCGCTACATAGCAGAAAAGACTACGGTAGATACTGCATTACGCTATATCAACGCGGTCACTGATTATTGCGACGGCATGAAGATGTTCCCGCACAGGGGAACGCAGCGCAACGATCATGGGCTCAGGATAAACATCTAGTCCTGTCTGATCGTTTGCAACTTGCGGGCGATGCCTTCAAACAAGGGGCGTGCTGCTATGTCTTCTGAGCTGCATGCCACCTGTAGTTCGCGTAAGAGTTCCCGTTTTGTGGTGCTGGCAGCAGTTTTTTCACCTGCGCCTGTACATTCGTCTGTCCGACTGAGCAATTCCTCCAGCAGCAAACCAAACGCGCGTACTTCAAGCCGCTGCAGCGCTTTAGCCATAGGGCTGGCGGGATCATAAAAGGCCGCAGCGCCAAAGTCGCCCAGCAGGCTGTGGCCGGCGGCATTGTGGACGATGTTGTGGGCGTACAGGTCGCCGTGCAGCACGCCGTGGGCATGCAGCTGGGCGGCGGCGGAGGCGACACCGTGGGCGATGCTCAATACATGGGACCAGGCAAAACGCTTGTCATCCTCATAGACGTCACGCGTGCAACTTGCAAAACTCGGCGGACCGGCCAGGTTGATGAAGGCAGGGTCGATCAAGGGCATCACCAGGCCGTTGGTGCCATCGGGGTGGCCGGTCAGGCGTCCCAGTACGGGAACCAGTTTGGGGTTGGCGCCCACATTGAGGCAGGCCGACATTTCGTTGAGCGGCGAGCCGTCGCTGGTCATGACGCCCTTGTACAGCTTGACCGCCACCGCTTCGGCACCGCCGTCATGGCGATACAGGGCGCGGTGGATCACGCCGGACGCGCCTTCGCCAAGCTGCTGTTCAAGCTGTAATTGCTGCCAGTCGATAGTGGGCGCTGGCGCTGCCGCCATGGCCGCTTCGCGGGCAGCGCCCCAGGGGTTGC
>JBEVNE010000336.1:0-18371 GCA_040508275.1 Duganella sp. | reverse complement strand
CGGTTTCCAGACTACGTAAAAACCCGTAAAGACGCTGCATAAAATAACATTTAAGTTATTGTTTTAAAAAAGGAAATTCTTGAGAAATATCAAAAAAATGATTTCCCCCAAGAAAAATCCTGCTAGAATTTCATCTGAACAACGCAACTTGAAAAAACCGCGAATTCCCGGCCATCCAGGTGTGAGCAGCACTGACGGGACACATAACAAATCTTTCAGGTTGCCCGCGATGTCATCGATTGCACGGCCCCCGAATCTGGTCGTGCAAGCCTGCCTCGGCTAAAGAGGCGTATGCACGACCAAAGCCCGACGCAGCACGCCCCTTCACACCGGGGCTTATTCGTTCCAATACGACCAATAACAGCAATAGCCCAACCTTCATAGACTATGAGCCCATCCATTATGAATCCCCGTGACTGGGGCGTAGGCACCAAGATCACCGTGTTCACCTTTGCGCTGATCAGCGTGATCATGGCGGTGATTCTGGTACTCATCAATCTCAGCACCTCCAGCATGCTGACCGAGCGCGCCAAGTCGAATGTGGCAAACTCGCTGCACGGCATCAGCAACACGGTCGAGGTGTTCAATAATGCGATGACCAACGAGGCGTCGAGCTTTGCGCGCCTGTTTGCCTCGAGCTTTGAAGGCAGCAAGTTCACGCTGGACGCGGCCCACACCATCGAGATCGCCGGCAAGCCGACGCCGTCGCTGATTCATAATGGCAAGGCGCTCAATCTCGACTTTTCCGTTGCCGACAAATTTACCAACGACACCGGCGTGATCGCCACCATCTTTGCCGCCAACGGCCAGGAATTCGTCCGCGTGTCCACCTCGCTGAAAAAAGAAAACGGCGACCGCGCCGTCGGCACCCAGCTCGATCACGCCCACCCGAGCTACCCGCTGCTGCGCGCCGGCAAAAGCTACATCGGCCTCGCCACCCTGTTCGGCAAGCAGTTCATCACCCAGTATGACCCGATCCGGGACGCCGGCGGCAACGTCATCGGCGTGCTGTTCATCGGCCTCGACATTTCCAAGAACATGGACATGCTCAAGCAGAAAATCAAGGCGATCAAAATCGGCGAGACCGGCTATATCTACGTGCTCAACGCCGTGCAGGGTGAAAAACGCGGCACGACCCTGATTCACCCTAGCAAGGAAGGTGCCAATCTGTACGACCTCAAGAGCAGCGATGGTCAGCCCTTCATCAAGGAAATGCTGGACGCCGGCTCGGGTGGCATGACCTACCAATGGAGTGATGCGGAAGGCAAGGCGCCGCGCGAAAAAATGGTCGAGTTCCATACCTTCAAGGACTGGAACTGGCTGATCGTCGGTGGTACTTACACAGAAGAAATTACCAGCGAAGCGGCCACCCTGCGCAACCGCTACGCACTGATCGGCCTGACCGCACTGGTGATCTTTGCCGTGATCCTGTTCCTGCTGGTACGCGCCGTGGTATCGCGTCCGCTGGCGCGCGCCGAAGTTGCCGCCGAGCGCATCGCCAAGGGTGACCTCGATGTCCACCTCGAGGTCCATAACAACGACGAGATCGGCCAGGTGCTGCGCGCACTGAACGGCATCAGCAGCAATCTGTCGAGCGTGGTCGGGCAGGTCCGTTCGGGCGCCGAGCAGATCACCACGGCGGCCACGGAAATTGCCAATGGCAACCTCGACCTGTCGAGCCGCACTGAAGAACAAGCCTCGAGCCTGGAGCAAACCGCCGCCTCGATGGAAGAGCTGAGCGGCGCCGTGCGCCAGAATGCCGACAACGCCGCGCAAGCCAACCAGATGGCGCTGGCAGCCTCGGGGATTGCCGCCAAGGGCGGCGAAGTGGTGGCCCAGGTGGTGGACACCATGGGCTCGATCAATGCTTCGTCGCGCAAGATTGTCGATATCATTTCCGTCATCGACGGCATCGCCTTCCAGACCAATATCCTGGCGCTGAACGCAGCCGTGGAAGCCGCCCGCGCCGGCGAACAGGGCCGCGGCTTCGCGGTAGTTGCCTCCGAAGTGCGCAACCTGGCGCAGCGTTCGGCGACCGCCGCCAAGGAAATCAAGGCGCTGATCGACGATTCGGTCAGCAAGGTCGATGTCGGCAGCCGCCAGGTCGAGCAGGCCGGCGCCACCATGCAGGAAGTAGTGGACAGCGTACGCCGCGTGACCGACATCATGGCCGAGATCAGCAGCGCCAGCGACGAACAGCGTACCGGCATCGGCCAGGTGCACGACGCCATCTCGCAGATGGACGACGTGACCCAGCAAAATGCAGCGCTGGTGGAACAGGCGGCCGCAGCGGCCAGCGCCCTGCAGCAGCAGGCGCACGAACTGGAGGATGTGGTGCGTATCTTCAACCTCGGCAGCAATACTGGCAATATCGGCACTGCTGGCGCAGTGAGCAAACCACCGCCATCGCGCCTGGCGCTCAAGTAGGACGAACCGAATGGACGCACCAGCCGCCATCGCCCACCGCGATGGCGGCTTTTTATTTTATAATCGTCCGATGCATCGTCTATTTATCCAGCGCCGCCGTATCAGCCTGATCGCCTGCCTGGCGATCCTGCTCAATATATGGGCGCCGGCACTGGGCAAGACGGTCGATGTGCCGTTGCTCGATCCACTGGTCATGGAGATTTGCAGCGCCTCGGGCACCAAGCAGATTCCCGTCGCCGGCCATGCGATGAAACACTGCGCGCTGTGCCCCAGCCTCGGAGGTTCCAGCGCCGGTGCGCCGCCGCCGCGTCTGCCTCAGCTGGCTCTGCTGGCAACCACCGACCACGGCTGGCCATCACCGCACTATCGCTCCCCGCGGCCATTTTCGGCATGGCCGGCAGCCCTTCCCCGGGCGCCGCCGTCGCTTTCCTGAACGATATTTCGCGCAACTACGTATGCCTTGGCCGTTACCGGACAGCGCTGCGCTCCTGCGCTCGTTTTCCGCCTTCCGTGCGGATCTATTTCAGGACATTCGACCAGAATTCTATGCGACGACGTTTATTTATCAGCACCCTGGCGGCACTGCCGCTGGCGGCCCAGGCCCGCCAGTTTACCGGCCTCGACATCACCGGCGCCGCCATCGGCCCCGATTTCCAGCTATCCTACCCGGATGGCAGACCGGCTGCACTGCGCGATTTTCGCGGCAAATATGTGCTGCTGTTCTTCGGCTTTACCCAGTGCCCGGACGTCTGCCCGACTGCACTGGCGCGCGCGGTGGAAATCAAGCGCCTGATGGGCGCCGATGGCAACCGCCTTCAGGTGGTGTTTGTCACCATCGATCCCGAACGCGATACCGGTCCGCTGCTCAAGGAATACATGCATGCCTTCGATCCGACGTTTGTGGCGGCGCGCGGCACGCCCGAGCAAACCGCAAGGGCCGCCAAGGACTTCAAGATTTTCTACCGCAAAGTGCCCAGCGGCAGTTCCTATTCGATGGACCACACGGCCGTTACCTATGTGTTCGACGCCGAAGGCCGCATACGCCTCGGCTTCAAGCACGAACAGACGGCGCAACAGTGTGCTGACGACCTGCGTCAGCTCATGCAACCGAAAAAAACCACCGGCTTTTTGAAAGGACTTTTCCAATGAAACCGTTTTCCCTGATGATGTTTAGCGCCGCACTGCTGGCCGCCACCGCTGCCCCCGCCTGGGCGCAAGTCAACGCGCAGGTTATTGTTGACCAGCCGTGGGTACGCGCCACCGTGGCCGCGCAAAAAGTCAGCGGCGGCTTCATGACGCTGACCGCCGCCAAGGACAGCCGCCTGGTCGGCGTGAGCAGCCCTGTCGCCGGCGTGGTTGAGGTGCACGAAATGAAAATGGTCGATGATGTCATGCGCATGCGCCAGATTCCTGCCCTTGACCTGCCGGCCGGCAAGCCGGTGGCGCTGGTGCCGGGCGGCTACCACCTGATGCTGTTCCAGCTCAAGCAGCAGCTCAAGGATGGCGACAAGGTGCCGCTGACGCTTGAATTCGAGGATGCCGCCAAGGTGCGTACCACCGTCAAGGTTGACGCTGCGGTGAAACCACTGAATGCCAGCGCCGCCGGCCACCATTAAACGTTCTTATTCATCCGCCTTGACCGGGGCGCCCACTGCATTCTCAAGGCGCCCCAGGCAGCTGTACCAGCTGCCCCTTCCATGCCCCCCGCGTGCCCCTCCCCTCGCACAGAGGCCGCATCCCTTTCTTTCCTGCGTCTTCTGCGGCCGCCTTGCCACCTCAAGGTGGTCTGACCAATTCCGTGATTTCGTACGTCATCGTACAACTAAAATCAAGCAAGGAAAACGTTTAACTAATTGATTTTCAAGAAATATATCAGTAAGGATACGGATTCGACCGCCACGCATGAATAATTGAGATATCTAGTTGTATGATGTCTGATATGTGAGCTATTATCGTCTCACATCAATAAGAAGGAGATTCACGCATGTCAACGCAGCAAACCAAGGCCACGCGGGTACGCTGGCTGATCCTGGCCATTCTGTTCGCGGTCACCACGATTAACTATGCCGACCGCGCCACCATCGCCATTGCCGGTCCCGAACTGAAACGCGTGCTGGGCCTGTCGCCAGTCGAAATGGGCTTTGTGTTCTCCGCCTTTGCCTGGTCTTACGTGCTGGCGCAACTGCCAGGCGGCTGGCTGCTCGACCGTTTCGGCACCAAGATCACCTATTTCTTCAGTATTTTCCTGTGGTCGCTGTTCACCATGCTCATGGGCACCGTCGGCTTCCTGACCGGCGCCGCCGCCCTGACCACGCTGATCTGCCTGCGACTCGCCGTCGGCGCAGCAGAAGCGCCGTCCTTCCCCGGCAACAGCCGCCTGGCTTCGGCCTGGTTCCCGACCGCCGAGCGCGGCACGGCGGCAGCCATCTTCAATTCGGCGCAATACTTCGCCACCGTGCTGTTTGGCCCGATCATGGGCTGGCTGGTGCATGAGTTCGGCTGGCAAAGCGTGTTTTACGTGATGGGCGGGCTGGGCATTCTCATCTCGTTCGTCTGGCTCAAGGTGGTCTACGGTCCGAAGGACCATCCGATGATCAACAAGGAAGAGCTGGCCTACATCGAAGCCGGCGGTGCGCTGACCGACCTCGAGAGCAAAGACCGTGTAGCCGGCGCCGGCAAGATCAATACCGGCTCCGCCATTCGCCAGCTGCTGGGCAACCGCATGCTGCTGGGCGTATACATCGGCCAGTATTGCATCAATACGCTGACGTACTTCTTCCTGACCTGGTTCCCGGTTTACCTGGTGACCGAACGTCACATGACGATTCTGAAAGCCGGCTTCGTGGCGGCGCTGCCGGCTGTGGCAGGTTTCCTCGGCGGCGTACTCGGCGGCGTGATTTCCGACCGTCTGATCAAACGCGGCTATTCGCAATCGGTGGCCCGCAAAACGCCTATCGTCGGCGGCATGCTGCTGGCCATGTCGATGATCATCTGTAACTACGTCGATGCCGACTGGCTGGTGATCGCCGTGATGTCGCTGGCCTTCTTCGGCAAGGGCGTCGGCGCGCTGGGCTGGGCTGTGGTGGCCGACACCTCGCCCAAGGAAGCAGGCGGCCTCTCCGGCGCACTGTTCAACACCTTCGGCAACACCGCCGGCATCACCACGCCGATCGTGATCGGCTTCATCCTGCAACAAACCGGCTCGTTCGCCGGCGCCCTGGTCTTCGTCGGCGCCAACGCCGCAGTGGCCATCCTGTGCTACCTGCTGATGGTCGGCGAAATCAAACGCTTCGAGTTCAAGACCCCGGTGACGGCGAAGTAAGCGTTAGCAAAACAATAGCCCTGGATAAAACTCGGGTGCGATGGCCACCGGGTGACACGGGTGGCCATTTTTTTATTTGGGTGCACCTGTTTTGTCATGGCAGGCGGCGAGATATCCCGTATATCCGCCAGCCATGTTTCACAGATACCGCACCCACCCCATGCTGGTCCGCCGTTTGAAGTCGCCAAACGCCTTGCACGGCCAGTACAGCAGCGGTATCAGTGCCGCCGACAGCAGCCACACCATCGCCAGGCTGTCAAATTCGTAGCGCTGGCCAAAGTTCGGGCCCCATAGCTGGACTGCCAGCTTTTGCAGGCCCAGCAATACGAACAGGTGCAGCAGGTAATAAAACATCGGTGCGCTGCCAAGCGTGGCGCAGATGCGTAAAAAGCCGTTGTTGCGCTGCTCCAGCCAGCCCAGCACCAGCAAGCCGCCACCCAAGGTCAGCAGCAAAAAGGCCAGCGAGGGCGGATACTTGGTCACGTTAACAAACGACATGATGCTGCGCAGCGTGGTCTCGCCCACGGTCCAGTCCAGGGTTTCGCCGTAGATATTAAAACCGCGCAGTAGCAACAACAGCAGCAACGCCACGGCGCCAGCCGCCAACAGCAGGCGGCGCCGCTGTGCCGACTCCACCGCGCGGGCGTACCACGGACCGGCCACGTAACCGAGTGCGATCACGCCTATCCATGGCAACAGCGGATAACTGATCTTGATACGCAGCGGACCTTCGGTGTCCAGGAAACCCCGGTCATGCAGGATGGTCCAGGCGGTATGGCCCCACTCGCCGGGCGCGAACGCTATCGGCGTGAGCAGATTGTGGCCGAACACGATCACCAGGCCGATCACCGCCAGCACCGTGCGCGGCAAGCGGTGCAGCAGCGCCAGTGCCATCATCGCCAGACCGATGACCCAGATCACCTGCAAATACAGGATGGCGGGCGGGGCGGCATCTCCCAGCACCAGGCTTGCCAGTGCTGGTGGCGGAAACGCGCCGGTCCAGGCCATATTGACCACCAGTATTTCCAGCACCACCAGGAACAGGCCGCGCTTGAGCAGAAAGCCGGTGGCCGAACGCGGGCCACCGGCCGGATGCGCATACAGCCACGCCGACAGCCCGGTTAAGAAGACGAACATCGGCGCACAGAAATGCGCGGCAAAGCGGCTGAAAAACAGGCCCGGCTCGGTCTGCACCACGTCCATGGGATCGCCAACCTGCCAGCGCAGGAAAAACGTCTCGCGCACATGGTCCAGCATCATGATCATCATCACCAGCCCGCGCATGACGTCGATCGACGCCACGCGTGCACCACGCGGCAAGGGTGCCACAGCGGCATTCATGCTTACAGTCATATCCACCCGTTAAAATTTATACAGCGCTTTCAAGGTCACGCGACGGTCTTCGCCGGGCATCACCCAGGTTTGCTGGTAGGCGCTCGGGTAATACACCTTGTCGAACAGGTTATCGACATCGAGCGTCAGTCGCAGCTTGGCTGTGGCGTCGTACGACGACACCAGCTTGGCGGTGGTGTAGGCTGGCAGCGTGAAGCTGCGGCTGATGGCCACATCGCCATTGCGCTCGCCGACATAATTGACACCGCCGCCGAACGAGGCGCGCTTGCCGAGCAGCTGCAGTTCCTGCACCAGCAGCAGGTTGGCGCTCTGCTTGGGCACATTGGCCACGGTGCCGCCCACCGCCAGCACATTATCGCGCAGGATCGTTGCATCGGTGTAGGCATACGAGAACGACAACTGCAGCTTGCGGGCGATCTCGCCCGCCACATCAAGCTCCACGCCCTTGCTGCCGACTTCGCCAGCCGCCAGCGAGAAGTTGTTGTCGAGTGGATTGACCGTCAGCACATTCTGCTTCTTGATCGAATACACGGCCAACGTGCTGCTGAGCTTGCCGTCCGCCGTATCAAACTTTACGCCGGCTTCATAGGCGCGGCTGGACTCGGCCGGGAACGATTCGTTATTGATGCTGATGCCGCTGTTGGGGCGGAACGATTTGCCGGCCGACAGGTAGAGCGAGACCTGGCGATCGGGCTGATACACCACGCCGGCACGCGGACTGGTCGCTTCCAGACGTTGCTCGTTGACGCGCCCGCGCAGCAAGGCGTTGGTAATGCGCTGGCGGTACACATCATGGCGCACGCCCAGCAGCGCCTTCCACTCGGTGCTCAGCTCGATCTGGTCCTGCACGTAGAAGCCCGACGACCATTGCTGTTCGCGGGTGTTGATCGAGGTTGCCAGATTGGTCGGTTGCGGTCCGCCATACACGGGATTGAAGATGTCGATGGCGTACGGCGCAGCGGCGCTGGGGCTGCGGCGCAACTGCAGGCGGTCGTCGATGAAGCGGTAGCCGTCAACGCCAAACAGCACATTGTGGCGGATGGCGCCGGTGCTCAGCTGGCCCAGCAGTTCCACCCGGCCCGACCAGTCCTGCGCCGAAAAATCGCGGAAACGGCGCTGGCGCCACAGCGTGCGGCCATCGGCCTGCAAGGCGCCGGCATCGCTGGAGAAACCTTTCATCAGGCTGCTGCGATACGACAGGCCGCTTTGCAGCGACCAGCCGTCATGGAAATCGTGCTGCAAAAATACCTGGTGACCGGTGGATTTGACGTCGGTCTTGCCGTCGGCCGGATCGCCAAGGAAGCGCGAGTTGGGCACCAGGCCCAGCACGCCTTTCACGGCCACCACGCCACGGTCAAAATAGCCTTCTTGATCGACCTGCTCGACTTCGTACGACAAGGTGGTGTCGTCAGAAATACGCCAGATCACCGATGGTGAAATCATATGGCGCTCGGACGACAGAAAATCGCGGAAGCTGTCGGCCTTTTCATATGAGGCATTGAGACGGTAGGCCACGCGCTCGCCCAGCGGCCCGGTCAGGTCCACCGCCGTGCGGTAGGTGTCGTGGCTGCCCACCGATTGTTCCAGCGTGTACTGCGGCTGGAACAACGGCTTCTTGGTGGCGATGTTGATGATGCCGCCCGGCTCACCCCGGCCGTACAGCGCGGCTGCCGGCCCCTTGAGGATCTCGATGCTGTTGACGTTGGCAATATCGCGCAAGCCGTTGTAACCGCGGCTGGAGCTGAAGCCGTTGACCAGGTAGTCGGAGCCATAGTTCGGGTCACCGGTGAAACCGCGCACCGAATAGCTGTCCCAGACGCCGCCAAAATTATTCTGCCGGGCGATGCTGCTGCCCATGTCCAGCGCATCGGCCAGGCGCGTCACGCCGGCGTCGCGCAGCACGTCGGCGGTGAGCACGCGTGCTGCCTGCGGCAAGTCCTTCAATGCGGTTTCCGTCTTGGTAGCAGCGGTGGCCGACAGGCTGCGGTAAGGCTGGCGCGCTGCCACCACTTCCACCACCTCGGCGCCCGGCGCAGCACCGGCCTCGACGGCATCGTGCTCAACAGTATTGGCAGACGCCAGCAAAGGATAGGCGGAGGCAACAGCCAGGCAGATGACTAGCCGCGAAGGACGAACTACAAACATGAAGGCTCCAGAAAGATTGATTAATGCAATAGACTTGCATTATACATGCCGATGCAAACTATTTGCATCAAGAATCTTCTGCTCATCTGCATGAGCACTTTGCCCATGGTGTGAATGGCGCGCAGCGATTCTTGTACCATCAGCCATCTTCCACCGACGCGTGTTTGCATGAATCCTACCGTTACTCCAGGCGCCGCACTGCGCCGCGTATTGCAGGTGCTGGGCCTGTCCACCATGCTGGCAAGCGCCCTGCCCGCTGCCGCCGCCACCCTCTATGATGGCGAGCAAGTCGCTGCCATCGTCCACGACAGCACGCCCACTGCTACCCTGGCGGCGCGCCTGCTGGCGCGCGACCTGCAGGCGCTGAGCGGCCAGGCGCCGGCAGTGAGCACACAGCTCGAAGCGTGCACGGCAGTCTGCGTGGTCATCGCCGGCCACGACACGGCGCTGGCGCGCAGCGTGGCGGCGCAGACCGCAACACCGCTGCAACTGGACAGCCTGGGTGGCGCCTGGGAACGCTACCGGCGCGTGGTGGCGCCCGCCCGCACGGGCAAGACCAGCTATGTACTGATTGCCGGCTCCGACGCGCGCGGCGCCGTCTGGGGCGTAATCGACCTCACGCGCGAGCTCGGCGTATCGGCCTGGGAGTGGTGGGCCGATGTGACGCCGCGCCGCCAGAGCCGCATCACCATCAGCGACACAGCCGTCGCATCGCGCTCGCCATCGGTCCAGTATCGCGGCATCTTTCTGAACGACGAAGACTGGGGCCTGCAACCATGGGCGGCCAAGACCTACGACCGGCAAGCCAAAGATATCGGCCCCGCCACCTACGCGCGCATCTATGAACTGCTGTGGCGGCTGAAGGCCAATACTATCTGGCCGGCCATGCACGACAGCACCAAACCGTTTTACCAGATCGACGGCAACCCCGAGATGGCGCGCGACTATGCCATCGTGGTCGGCACTTCGCACGCCGAACCGATGATGCGCAATAACGTGCGCGAATGGCGCAGCAAGGAAGACGGCGCCTTCAATTTCTTCACCAACCGCCAGCGCATGCTCGATTACTGGCGCACGCGCGCCGAGCAGGTCAAGGATTACGACAATTTCTACTCGTTGGGCCTGCGCGGCGTGCATGATTCGCCGATGGAAGGCGCGGCCACACCGCAGCAGGCGCGCGACGCCGTGGCCGAAGTCATCGGCCTGCAGCGCGGCATACTGGCGCAAGCTACCGGCAAGGCTGTGCAGCAGATTCCGCAAGCGCTAACGCTGTACAAGGAAGTACTCGATGTCTACAAGTCAGGCTTGCAGGTACCGGACGATGTCACCCTGGTCTGGCCCGATAACAACTACGGCTACCTGGCGCAACTGAGCACGCCGCAGGAACGCGCACGCTCAGGCGGCGCCGGCATCTATTACCACCTGTCGTACTGGGGCCGGCCGCACGATTACCTGTGGCTGGGCACTACCCACCCGGCGCTGGTACGCGAACAGCTCGACCGCACGTGGCAGACCGGCGCCGACAAGCTGTGGATCGTCAACGTCGGCGATATCAAGCCGATCGAATACCTGACCGATTATTTCCTCGACCTGGCATTCGACCACCGCCAGTTGGCGCGTACGCCCAGCGATCATCTGCGCAATTGGTTTGCCACCCAGTTTGGCGATACGCACGCGGCAGTACTGGCGGCGCTGCAGCGCGAGTTTTACGACCTGGCGTGGGAACGCCGTCCCGAGTTCATGGGCTTTGGCCAGACCGAACCGACCACGCCCAACGGCATCAACGCCTACCTGCGCACGGGCGGCGAAGAAGCGCGCCGGCGCCTGGCGCGCTACGAGGCCTTGCGCCAGCAGGCCGAGCAGATCGGCGCCGCCCTGCCCGCCGACCGCCAGGATGCCTATTTTGAACTGGTGCTGTACCCGATCCGCGCTGCTGCCCGCCTGAACCAACGCATCCTCTCGCTGGAACTGGCTGCCGCCCTGGCGCGCCAGGGCCAGGCCGGTGCGCAGCAACAGGTGGAACACGCGCGCGCCGCCCATGCCGCCCTGGTGGCGGACACGGCCCAGTACAACGCGCTGGCCAATGGCAAGTGGCGCCACATGATGGACCTGGCGCCACGCCGGCTGCCGGTGTTCCACGAACCCGTGTTTCCCACCTACCCGGCGCCGGCCAAGGCAATCAACCTGCCGGTCAACAAGGTGGTGGTGACCTCGCTGGCGGCAACCTCGGCCGCACCCAACCCGGCCTGGGAAATCGTGCCGGAACTGGGCAGCAAGGGCGGCAGCCTGCGTAGTAGGCTGTCCCTGCCTTCAGTGGCCGACGGCCAGCCCCCGAACGCACTGGCGCTGACCTGGAACTTTGAACAGAAGCAAGCAGGTGGCGCCCGCATCAAACTGGTGGCGGCGCCCGTGCATCCGCTGACGGCCTCCAACAGCCTGCGCATCGGCGTACGCATCGACGACGGCCCGCTCGAAGTGCTGGACTTTCGCACGTTTGGCCGCAGCGACGAATGGAAGCAGAATGTGCTGAGCAACAGCGCCGTGCGCATGCTGGTGCGCCCGCAACTGGAGGTAGGACGGCATACGATCAGCGTGTATGCGCTCGACCCGGGGTTTATCCTGGACAGGGTCGACATTGTGCCTGATGGCGCACCGGACTATTACGGCGCGCCGCCAGCTAAATAGAACCTGGACTACTTGCGCCCATCAAGCGCCATGCGCAGTGCCAGTCCGGCCAGCATCGTGCCCATCAGCCAACGCTGCAACTTGAGCCAGGCAGGCCGGGTACCGAGGAAGCCGGCGATCGATCCAGCGGCGCAGGCGATCAAGGCATTCACTGTCACACTGATCACGATCTGCACACTGCCCAGCACGATGGCCTGGCCCAGGACACTACCCTGTTTGGGATCTATGAATTGCGGTAGCAGTGACAGATACAGCATTGCAGCCTTGGGATTGAGCAAATTGGTCATGAAACCCATGACATACAAGCGGCGCGGGCTGTCTTGCGCAAGTTCGCGCACCTGGAACGGCGAGCGTCCACCCGGCTTCAAGGCTTGCCAGGCCATGTAGAGCAAGTAGGCGGCGCCGGCAAAGCGCAGTCCATCGTAAGCGAACGGAACCGCGAAAAGGAGCGCCGTGATGCCGAGGGCCGATGCGAACATGTACACGATAAAGGCCGAAGCGACGCCACCCAATGAGATCAGGCCAGCCTTGCGCCCCTGGCAGATCGAGCGCGAAACGAGATACATCATGTTCGGCCCTGGCGTGATCACCATACCGAACGCGACCAGGGAAAAGCCGAGCAATGCGGGAACTTCTACCATATTTATTTTTGATAAGAATTTTGTTGAAGGTCGATTATGCCAGCGCCGCTCACCTGTCGCCAGATACTCATTTATTAATAAAATCTGATATTCTGTTAGAAATACTAGTCAGCGAATATTGGGGAAAAGCATCTTGAAAAGATTCTCCACATTGGCACTGTTGTACTCGGCGTCGCATTTTCTGTCCCCTCATGCGGTGGCGGACAATATCAACGCTCCCATGATCATCGATCCTTTGTCGATTCAATCTGTACGGGTACTGTTGGCGCCGGCTGGTTTCTTCACTCGCTACGCGTGGCGCGAAGAAGATCTTGAACGATTTGTTTGCGCCAGGCAGACCAGCAACCGTGCCGCGATTTCAAGCTTTGCAAAGGTATTGGCCAATTTTCCCTTGCTCCATTTAGCTTGTCGATTTCAACCCTGCGCGGCGCCGTCTATATTGCCTTGGCTGGCGCTGGCAAGATCAAGTGCGAGTGTATGGCTTTCCGGCTACCGAATCCTTGTTGGTAACGGCGCTCGAATATCAAACCCTGATTAATTGGGCAAAGTCTACGCAAAATGATGCTGACTACACGGAAAGAAAAGATCTGATCTGAACCTACTAATGTCTTGAATGTCTTGAAATCCGTCAGCTCGTTACCAGAGCAGATTCCAAGAACTGGGCACCAGCGTTGATTCTGAAATTAATTGTAGAAACACCGCGCGCACACCTGCCGATAGCGGTTATTCCCGCCGATCAGCACCTGGTCGCCCTCGCGCACGCGCACACCGTTTTCGTCGGTGCGGATATTCATGGTGGCTTTCTTGCCGCAACGGCAGATGGTCTTGATTTCTTCCAGGCTGTCGGCCAGCGCCAGCAGTGCGGCCGAGCCGGGGAACGGTGTGCCGCGGAAGTCCGAGCGCAGGCCGAAGCACATCACCGGGGTGTTGGTGGTGTGCACCCAGCGGTGCAACTGGTGTACCTGCTCGACCGAGAGAAATTGCGCCTCATCGATCAGCACGCACGATACCTTTACGTCGCGCAAGAGCACGTCGAAATCGGTGTCGGCGTTGTAGGTGGTCGCTTCACTCTTGAGGCCAATGCGCGAGGCGATCACGCCAAAGCCGTCGCGCCCGTCCAGCGCCGAGGTCAGCAGCAGCACTTCCATGCCATTCTCTTTGTAGTTATGTGCTACCTGCAGCAGGTAGGTGCTTTTGCCTGCGTTCATCGCAGAAAATCGGAAGTGAAGGCTGGCCATGGTCGCTACTCTACTGAAGAAAAAGGGTGGGCGCGATTATAAACCGTGGCTACCGTTCGATCAAAAAATAGCGCATACTCAACATTCCCAAAAAGAGGTGCCTCGAAAAACCGTAGCGAGCGGTTCGTTATCGTCGGGAGTAGCGCAAGCGTACGGAGGTACGCTGAGCAACGCAGCGGCGATAGCGGGCCGCGCAGTAGGTTTTTCGAGGTCACCATAAGCAAGGAGTCAAGAATGGTAACCCCTGCATTGTTTTCCCTGATTGGCAACACGCCACTGATCGAGGTTACCCGCCTCGACACAGGCCCCTGCCAACTTTTCCTTAAACTGGAATCGCAAAACCCCGGTGGCTCGATCAAGGACCGTATCGGCTTGTCGATGATAGCAGCGGCCGAGGCCGATGGCCGTCTGAAACCAGGCGGCTTGATTATTGAAGCAACGGCCGGAAATACCGGCCTCGGCCTGGCACTGGTCGGCCGTCTCAAGGGCTACCGTGTGCTGCTGGTCGTGCCCGATAAAATGTCGCCCGAAAAAGTGCTGCACCTGAAAGCGCTGGGCGCCGAAGTGCGCACCACGCGTTCCGACGTCGGCAAGGGCCACCCCGAGTATTACCAGGACTTTGCCGCCCGCCTGGCCGCCGAAACGCCGGGCGCCTGGTTTGCCGACCAGTTCAACAATCCGGCCAATCCGTTGGCCCATGAAACCACCACTGGCCCCGAAATCTGGCAGCAAACCGGTCAGCAACTCGACGCCATCGTGGTCGGCGTCGGTTCCTCCGGCACGCTGACCGGCCTGACGCGCTACTTCCGCCAGGTCGCGCCCCACGTTGAATTTGTGCTGGCCGACCCGCAAGGTTCGATCCTGACCGAATACATCGAAACCGGCCGGGTGTCCGACACCAGCGGCTCGTGGGCGGTGGAAGGCATCGGTGAGGACTTCATTCCCGCGATTGCCGACATGACCGGCGTGCGCCGCGCTTATAGCATCACCGACCGGCAAAGCTTCGACACCGCCCGTACGCTGCTGCGTGAAGAAGGCATTGCCGCCGGTTCGTCCACCGGCACCCTGCTGGCCGCCGCGCTGCAGTACTGCCGCGAACAGACCACGCCCAAGCGCGTGGTCACCTTTGTCTGCGATACCGGCACGCGCTACCTGTCCAAGGTGTTCAACGATGGCTGGATGCAGGACCAGGGCCTGATCGAACAGCCGCAGCACCGCGACCTGCGCGACCTGATCGGCCGCCGTTTCGACGCCGGCCAGGTGGTCAGCGTGTCGCCGGAAGATACGCTGCTGGTCGCCTTCAACCGCATGCGCGCGGCCGACCTGGCGCAGCTGCCAGTGATCTCCGACGGCCGCCTGGTCGGCATCCTCGATGAATCGGATGTGCTGCTCACCGTCGATACCCACGCCGAACGCTTTGCCAACCCGGTCGGCGCCACCATGACGCGGCGCCTGGAAACCCTGCATCCCAAGGCCGACCTGCACGCGCTGCGCGCCGTGCTCGATCGCGGCCTGACCGCCGTGGTGGCCGATGGCGATATTTTCTATGGCCTCATCACCCGCTTTGACCTGCTCAACCACCTGCGAAGGACTTTATCTTGACCGTGACTAAAAAATCCGCGCTGTCCACCCGCGTCATTCACGCCGGCCAGTCGCCCGATCCGTCCACCGGCGCCATCATGCCGCCGATTTACGCCACCTCCACCTTTGTGCAGGAAAGCCCCGGCGTGCACAAGGGCCTGGACTATGGCCGTTCGCACAATCCCACGCGCTGGGCGCTCGAGCGCTGCGTGGCAGATCTCGAAAGCGGCGCCCAGGCGTTTGCTTTTGCCTCCGGCCTGGCCGCCATTTCGACCGTGCTGGAACTGGCCGATGCAGGCTCCCACATCATCGCCGGCGACGACATGTACGGCGGCACCTACCGCCTGTTCGAGCGCGTGCGCCGACGCAGCGCCGGCCATGACTTTACCTATGTCGATCTGACCAATCCGGCCAACCTGCTGGCGGCGATCCGACCCGACACCAAAATGGTGTGGGTGGAAACGCCAACTAATCCCATGCTCAAGCTGGCCGACCTGCAGGCGATAGCCGCCATCTGCCGCGAGCGCGGCATCATCGCCGTGGCCGACAACACCTTTGCCAGCCCGCTGGTGCAGCGCCCGCTCGAACACGGCTTCGACATCGTCGTGCACTCGGCCACCAAGTACCTGAACGGCCATTCGGACGTGATCGGCGGCATTGCCATCGTTGGCGGCGAGGCGCACCAGCAGGGCTGGCGCGAGCAGCTGGGCTTCCTGCAGAATTCGGTGGGCGCGATTGCCGGCCCGTTCGACAGCTTTTTGATCCTGCGCGGCGTAAAAACGCTGGCGATCCGCATGGAACGCCACTGCCGCAGCGCGCTCGAGCTGGCGCGCTGGCTCGAACAGCAGCCGGAAGTGCGGCGCGTGTTCTATCCAGGCCTGGAATCGCACCCGCAGCACGACCTGGCCAAGCGCCAGATGGACGGCTTTGGCGGCATCATCTCGATTGACCTCAACACCGACCTGGCCGGCGCCCGCCGCTTCCTCGAACATTGCCAGGTCTTTGCCCTGGCCGAAAGCCTGGGCGGTGTCGAAAGCCTGATCGAGCATCCGGCGCTGATGACCCACGCCAGCATCCCGGCCGAGCAGCGCGCAGCGCTGGGCATCGGCGATGGACTGATCCGGCTGTCGGTTGGAATCGAAGATATAGAGGATTTAAAGGCCGATATTCGCGGTTCGCTCGACGCCATTTAACTGCTAGGATGGGCGATCTGACATATCTGGCCTGATATCCGGCCCAATACGATGGAAATTATCCTGATTATTCTCGGCGTATTGCTGATCGCCTTTATCTATTCACTGACCGTGGCCAGCGCCCGGCCGATCCCGGGCAGCGACTTTTATAAAGTCTCGCGCGACGGCCGCGTGCTGATGGCGGCCGGTCCCAAGATCAGTGCCGTGCGCCCCACGCTGTATCCCGACGGCTTGCGCGTCAAGCTGCGCGGCGGCGCCCGCGTGGGTGAATTTTACGTGCACGAACTGGTGGCCGAGGTCTTCCTGCCCAACCCGCAAAAACTCACCCGCGTACGCCACCGCGACGGCAACGTCCGCAATAACAGGGTGGAGAACCTGGCGTGGCTGGTGGAAGAACCGGTGATACTGTCGCGCGAGGAGTCGGAAAACCTGGTGCAGACTTGAACTGAAGTAAACTCAACCCCACCCCCGGCTATTCCCCCGGCCGATACTGCCGCTCGAGGTTGCGCTCCACATCCTCGCGGTAAAACAACACTTCCTTGAATTCGCCGCGCACGAACATCTCGGCCTGGTCGGCAAAATGCGGTGAAGCCGGATCGCCGCTCTGGCCACCGGCCAGGATGCTGCGCGCCTTGATGCGCGGTCCGAATTCCACTGCCGCCACGAAGCTGTTACCGCGCTCGCCGTAGATGCGTCTGGTGGTCTGTTTCGAGGTCATGCCGTAGGCGGCCAGTGCGCCCCAGTTGCCGGACGGGTAAGCCACTGGCAAGCTCGGCTTGCTGTCGTCGAAGGGTTGCACCAGGTCGCCCGTCAGGCGCTGGAAGCGGTTGATCTCGCCCCACGGCGTTTGCCAGTTGCCAAAATCGGCCGTCAGTTTGTCCGATGCGCGCTGCAGCGCTTCCAGGCGCTGGCGCGGTGTCAGTGTGGCTTCGATATGTTCGAGCACCGGCACCTGCAGGCGTTTGGCCTCCGGTCCGTAGGTGGCGCTCAGGTCCTGGGCCCAGTACACGGCCAGCGAGGTTGGCACCGAGGTCAGTGAGTAGCGCATGTCCCAGCCACGCAGTGCGGCAATCTGCGGCGCCAGCGCGGCGTGCAGCGGGTCGCTGGCCGGCAGCGCTGCGTGGGCGGCGAACAACTGCGGCAGCAGCGGTTCAAAGGCTGGCAACTGGGTATCGTAGGCGGCAGCGATCAGGCTGTCGATGGTGAAGTCGCGCCGGTTTTCCAGCACCCGCACGGCGTGGATGCCACGCGGATTTTCCGGTTGCAGGGACATATAGGCCGGGTAATCGCTGGCCCTGGGGCTGGCGGCGCCGGCTGCCGTGTACGGCCAGTTATTGGTATTCTGAATCCAGCCGGTGGCCGGATTGAACAGCGTAATGGTTTCCGCCACCGTGTGCAGGCCCTGCCACTCGGTAGCCGGATTGCTGCCGTCGACGGGCCGCTTCCAGTCGAACCTGGGGTCGCGGCGCGGCATGAAGTTACCGTGAAAGTAGGCGATATTGCCATCGGCGTCAGCGTACACGGTGTTGTTGGACGAATTGGTGCGCAGCGCCATCGAGCGGTAAAAATCGCGGTAGTTGCGCGCCTTGGTGCGCGTGAACGATTGCGTCAGGGCCTTGAGCGGCTCGTTCATCAGGCGCACCGCCACCCATTTGCCATCGGCGGCGCGCACGATCGGACCATGGTGGCTGTCATACACGGTGACCGTCTTGCTGGCCATGCCCTGCGCGGTTTTATAGGGCAGCGCAATGTCGCGCGCGCGCAGCGGCCGCAGTTGCTCGCCGTA
>JBEVNE010000334.1:0-8673 GCA_040508275.1 Duganella sp. | reverse complement strand
ATCTGGGGCGCCGGCCAGGGCGTGGGCCTGATGAACGATATTCCCACCACCGCCGAGATGGTGGCGCGCCTCAAGCAGGAATATGACGCCGCCCGCGCCCGCCTGGCTTTATAAATCCTTTGCACTGGCCCGTGCGGGCGCCTGGTCCTGCACTGTCAGGCTGTCGCGCCTGACCGGCCGGCCGCGCACCCAGACGGTGTCGATGCTGTCATAGGCCTTGATATCGTCGAGCGGCGAGATTTTCATCAGCAGCAAATTGGCCACCTTGCCGGCCTCGATGGTGCCGAGGTCGCGCTCGAGCCGGAAGGTGCGGGCGTTATTCAGGGTTGCGGCCTTGAACACCTGCGCCAGCGACAAACCGGCTTCATGCAGGCGCTGCATTTCCAGATAGCCGTTCAGGCCGGGGATGTTGCCATAGGTCGGCGACGAGGGCGTATCGCTGCCGAACACGAAATTGGCGTCCTTGCTTGCCAGGTAAGCCACCACCTGGCGCTGGCGCCACAGCGGCGCCTGCATCGCTTGCAGCGCCTGGGCATCGGTGTCATCGCCGGCCACCTCCTGCCGGAACCACTGGCCTGCCGGCGTCGCCAGCCAGGCCAGCATTGCCGGCGGCAGCAGTTTGCCCAGCACCGGCTGTTGCAGGTAGGCGGGATCAAGATAGGCGTTCAGCCCATGCAATACCTGCATGGTCGGCTGGTAGCCGGTGCCGCGCACCACCACCCGGTCCAGCAACTGCCTGATTTCGCCTGGTAATTCCGTTGCTTTATTCAGTGCGCCCCAATGCCACAAGCCGTGCGCCAGCACATCAACGCCGCCATCGACGGCGAATTGCTGCGCCTCCAGCGAGTTACCATGGGTGATCAGCACCAGTTGCTGCGCGCTGGCCGCAACGCGCACCTGCGCCAGTATGGCCGGGCGCATGACCGGCAGGTTGCGGGCGCTGCCGAAACCACGTTCGAAATGGGTTTTCACACAAATGCCGTGATCGGCCTTGATGCGTGCGACGTTTTTGGCTGGCGTGTAGTCGGCAGGGTCGAAGTGCGCCGGGATATTCGCTGGCTGGGCTGGATCAATAATAAAATTCGGAAAATCGCGGTAACGTGTGGCGAGCGGCGCGTAATTTGATGGATAACCATTGGCCATCACCAGCGGCGCGCTGCAATCGTAAATGTCGGGATGAAGCGGCGCCTGTTTTACCCTGTTAATAAAGCTGCGGTCTTTCACCGCCAGGTCGATCACGCTGGTGTAGCCGAAATACAGGAAGGATCGTGGCAGTTGCGCATAGTATGCATCAGCCATCGCTGTCATCTGCTCGGGCTGCTCCATGCTCATGCCCGGTATGGATTGCAAATGGACGTGGGAATCGATCAGGCCCGGCGTCAGATAATAGCCTTGGCCATCGATGACCCGGGCGTTGTCGGGCGCGCGCGCATCAGGCGAGCGTTCGACGCGGACGATGCGTTCCTGGTCGATCAGTACGCTGCCGGGGACGATCTGGTCGAGCCGCTCGGGGGACACCAGGACGACGTTGCTGATCCAGATGGGCGCCGCCATGGCCTGCAAGGGATAAAGAAAAAAGGCGAGGAAGAACGGGGAAATTTTCATGCGGGGCTCCGGGTTGTCATGGAGCCAGTGTGCCGCCGGGCGGCGCTGGAGACGTCCCAAATGATGATTTGGGACCTGCTGCTTTACTCAGCAGTGGAAAGCCCAGCCGTTTCGGCATGGCAGCGGTATTCGCCGGGCGTCATGCCCGTCTGTTGTTTGAATACCCGGTTCATGGCGCTTTTGCTATTAAAGCCCGATGCCAGCGCCAGCGTGAGAATGCTGGCGTTCGCTTGGCTGGCGTCGCCCAGCGCCTGCTTGAGCGCTGCCACCCGATAACGGTTCAGATAGTCGGCAAAATTGGTGCCGCAGGCGTCATTGATCAGCTGGGACAGCTCGTGCGGCGTCAGCGCCAGCCGGGAAGCCAGCTCATCGAGCTTGAGTTCGCCATTGCGGTAGAGTTGCTCGTGCTCCATGCAATCGCTCAGGCGTGCCAAAAAGTCATCGCGGTCGGCCGCCGATAATTGCTTGTTGGCGTAGCGGGGCTTGAGTCGGGGTTGCGGCGCCGCCGGGGGTGTCGATGCTGGCAGCGCTTGCGGCCGGTAACCAAGCGGCATGCGCATGGCCAGGAAGGCGGTGGTAAACACGAACAGGATCAGCGCGATGGTAGCGAGCTCGTCTGGCGATAGGAGCCAGTCGGTCCGCGCCAGTTCCATGCCCAGCGCTACCATGCTGAGCACGGCGCCGAGCAGCCACAGCCTGACCAGCTGACGCAGGCCGCGCAGCAGTACCGAATCAGCGGGCACGCGCTGTATCAAGCGATGGCAGGCATGCAGATAAGCCATAAAAATGCTCAGTTTGACCACGGCTGCCAGCGCCAGATACCAGGGGATGCCGGTCAGTTGCTGCATCCACGCCAGTTTTTCGGCAGCCGTCCGCAAGTAAAAGGGTAGCATCGCGAGCGTGGCAAGGCCGAACGGAACAAAATGGCGCAGAGCGCGCCCATCCAGGCGCCGCCCGCATAAGGCAGCGTCCAGGTACAGATATAGCAAGGGGCCTACCGCCAAACCCAGCGTGGTGATGGCCATGGCGCTGTGCGGATAGGCCGCATACAGGCCCTTGCTGCCCAGCCAGGCATGGCCGATGATGATGGCGCAGACCAGCAGCAGCGTTGACAGCAAGCGGTTGGCGCTGCGCATCTCGGGCTGAGGCATGGCGAGCAGCGCCATACCTAGCCACGCAGCCTGGCACATTGCCAGCAGGAACAGCCAGGACAAAATCGGACTTAACATGCCATTATTCTGACATCAGCCGGGCCAGCAGCCGCGGGAAGGTGTTGACGTGGTCTGTACTCTTACACCTGTTCCTCGGTACGGATTGCCCACAAACCGGGCAGGTTGCGCCAGTAGCCGTAGGCATCCATGCCAAAGCCGACCACGAAGCGGTTCGGAATGGTAATACCGACAATGTCGGCATTGACCGGCTTGGCCTTGCCGATGGCCTTGTCCGCAAACACCGCCAGAATTACTTCCGCCGCGCCCATGTCGAGCAGACGCTGTTTCACATGGGCCAGGGTTTCGCCTTCGTCGAGGATGTCGTCGAGCACGATCACGGTGCGGCCGGCGACGTTGGAACGCGGCACCACCTTCCACACCACTTCGCCGCCACGGTCTTCGTCGCCGTAGCGGCTGACGTGGATGTAGTCGAACTCGAGCGGGAAAGTCAGTTGTGGCAGCAGGTTGCCGGTAAATACCACGGCGCCGCCCATCACGCCCAGCACCAGCGGGAATGTCTCGGCATCGGGCTGGTCGTAGCGCGCATTGAGGTTGGCGGCCATGGCGCTGACAGCGGCGTCCACGTCTTGCTTGGTGAACAATTCTTCGGCGCTTTCCAGCAGGGCGCGGGCGCGATTATGGTGAAAGTCTTGCATGGTCGTATCAGGGAAACGGAAGATGGCCGATATTATCGTTCATATTCGGATTTCTTGTGTCCACGTTGGCCCATCGCAACAATTCATTGTGCGCTTTCAGTTCGGTAGCGTTCACCTATTTTGCGCTGCTATTTCGCGTTGCAGCTTTTTAGTCAGCCTGGCCATCACCAGCGCGTGCGAGCGCTGAACCAGCTCCGTTAATTCCGCATCGCTGATGGTATTCACATCCTGTATTCTGATCCATTTGGCGCGCGCTAAATAAGGCGCGGGAATAATGCCGGGTCGGTCAGTTAATTCCAGAAAACGTTCATCATCAACCTTGATACTCAGGTGAATAGCGTCCGGCGTATTCCAGGTAATCGCAAACATTTTACCGCCCACCGAAAATACCAGGTTCGATTCCCATTTTAAATCCTCGGTAGCACCCGGCAGCGAGCGGCACAGGGCTTTGGCGTGGTCCAGTTTCATGATAGCGAGCGGCGGTGATAGCGGTGTGGCGATTATACCGAAGCGGCTTGTATCAGCCCCTGTACCACCCTCATATGCCGGAATTTGGCGAATACATGCCAATAGCTGGCATAAAATACGCAGGAAATGCCCTTGCAAGGTGTTGTTTGACGATTCCACAGGAGAACCGGCGAGCCAGCAATCGCGTATCATGTGTCCGTACCTGCTCCGGTCTTACTCCGGTGCGCCCGGCCTGCTACCGTTGTCTATTGATTGTTATTCCATGACTATTTCCGCTCCCATTACCGGCGTTGAACGCCTGGCGCCCTTGCATGCCGCATTGCGCGCCCTGATGCGCCAGCATCATATTGATGCGCTGATGGTGCCATCGTCCGATCCGCATTTATCCGAATATTTACCGGCACGCTGGCAGGGCCGTGAATGGCTGTCCAATTTTACCGGCTCGGTGGGGACATTTATTATTACCCAGGAGTTTGCCGGGGTCTGGACCGACGCCCGTTACTGGACGCAAGCCGAACAGCAATTGGCAGGCAGCGGTGTTCAATTAATGAAAATAAACTCCGGTGCCAGCGTGCAATATATCGACTGGCTGGCCGCCAATCTCAAGGCGGGACAAACCGTGGCGGTCGATGGCGCCGTATTGGGATTATCGATTGCCCGTTTATTACAGCAAACGCTGGAAAGCAAAGATATTCACTGGCGCGCCGATATCGACCTGCTCGAGCAAGTCTGGAGCGACCGTCCGGGCTTGCCGGATGCGCCCGTCTACGAACATCTGCCACCCTTTGCCTCGAAAAGCCGCAGCGGCAAACTGGCCGACCTGCGCAGCGCCATGCAGCAGCTGGGCGCCAACCGGCACCTGATTTCCACGCTGGACGATATTGCCTTTTTGTTCAATTTGCGCGGCGCCGACGTCAGCTTCAATCCGATCTTCCTGGCCCATGCACTGATCACGCCCACCCGCGCCACCCTGTTCGTGGCTGACGGCAAGGTCTCGGCCGAGCTGCGCGACCAGCTGGCGCAGGAAGCCATCGACGTGGCCCGTTACGATAGCGCCGCCGCCGCGCTGGCCGCGCTGCCGCTGGACGCCACGCTGCTGATCGACCCGCGCCGCATTACCTATGGCACGCGCCAGGCGATTCCGGCCAAGGTCAGGGTGGTGGAGGCGATCAACCCGACCACCTTTGCCAAATCGAAAAAAAGCGAGGCAGACGCCGTTCACGTGCGCGCCACCATGGAGCACGACGGCGCCGCCTTGTGCGAGTTCTTCAGCTGGCTTGAGCATACCCTGGCCGATCCGGCACGCGCACCGCTCACCGAACTGACGATTGATGAACAGATAACAAAGGCGCGTGCACGCCGGCCCGGCTTCGTCAGCCCCAGCTTTGCCACCATCGCCGGCTTCCGCGCCAACGGCGCCATCATGCATTACCGCGCCACGCCGGAGCTGCATGCGGTGATTGAAGGCGACGGCTTGCTGTTGATCGATTCCGGCGGCCAGTACGTCGGCGGCACCACCGACATTACCCGGGTGGTGGGGGTGGGCGCCGTCACGGCCGAGCACAAGCGCGACTTTACGCTGGTGCTCAAGGGCCTGATCGCGCTGTCGTCGGCACATTTCCCGCGCGGCACCAGGTCGCCCATGCTCGACGCCATCGCGCGCGCCCCGCTGTGGGCCGCAGGCATGGATTTTGGCCATGGCACCGGCCACGGCGTCGGCTACTTCCTCAATGTGCACGAAGGGCCGCAGTCGATTTCGCCGTCGGCCATGCCGGAACCGCATACGGCCATGGAGCCGGGCATGATCACCTCGATCGAGCCGGGCCTGTACCGGCCCGGCAAATGGGGCATCCGCATCGAAAATCTGGTGCTCAACCGGCCCGCCGGCCAGACCGATTTCGGCGACTTCCTGCAGTTTGAAACGCTGACCCTGTGCCCGATCGATACCCGCTGCGTGCTGCTGCCCATGCTGCGCGACGATGAGCGGCGCTGGCTCAACGACTACCACGACATGGTGCGCGAGCGACTGTCGCCCTTGCTGGCCGCCGATTCTGCCGCGCTGGCCTGGCTGCAACAACGCACGGAGGCCGTATGAGCGGCCGCGCCACCCGCGCCACCACGGCGCTCGACCGCCTGAAAACCCGCACCGGCAACCCGCGCTATGCGATGTCGCGCACCGGCGCCGGCCATTTTTTCCTCAGCGAAGGCGTGGGCGAGCCGCCGCTGTGCGCCCCGCTCGAGCTCGACGATTTTGTCGCTTTTGTGAACAGCATCGCGCCGCCCGCCCCCAAACGCGTGAGCAAGCTCGATGTGGCGTTCGAAAAGCAGTTGACCAAGAAGAAACCATGATCAAAGAACTACCGATGCCGGCGCTGGAGTTTTTGGGCGCCTACTGGTCGCATTCGGAACTTGCCACCAACCTGGTTATTTTGCTCAACCTGCTCGGTGCACTGGCGCTCGGCTTGCTGGTCGGTTACGAGCGCTCGTACCACGGCCGCGCGGCCGGCATGCGTACCTATGGCCTGGTATGCATGGCCTCGGCAGCGCTGACCGTGATCGGCGGCTATCCGGGCCACTGGTTCGGCGGCCATGTGTCGCAATACCTGGTCAACTCCGACCCCACCCGCATCGTCCAGGGCATCGTCACCGGTATCGGCTTTCTCGGCGCCGGTGTGATCATGCGCGAAGGCTTCAATATCAGCGGCCTGACCACGGCCGCCTCGATCTGGGCCTCGTCGGTGATCGGCGTGATGGTGGGCGTGGGCTTTTATCTTGGCGCCATGGGCCTGGCGCTGCTGTGCGCCGGCTCGATGGTGTTGCTGACACGGGTGGAAGCGTGGCTGCCGTCGCGCCATGCGATTGCCATCACCATGCGCTTCAAGGCCGGCTACCGGCCCGAGGAAAAAGCCCTGCGCGAAATGGCGCTGCAGCGCGGCTATGAAATCGCCGGCGGTTCGCTGATGATCGCCAGCGATGGCGGCATGCAGGAATGGCGTTTTGTTGCCATCGCCTTCAGCAAACGCAGCGGCGCGCCGATGTCGGTGCTGTCGGCCGAACTGGCCGATTTTGACGGTATCCACAGCTTCCAGCTGTCGCACGCAAGGAACTGAAATGACAATACAGCAACAGGCCCAGGCCATCCTCGATTTCTGGTTCACTCCCGATCCGGGGCAGGACGAGGACGCCATGCGCGCAGCGTGGTTCAAGAAGGATGCTGCTTTTGACGAGCAGATCCGCAGCCGTTTCGGCGCATTGATCGCGCAGGCGATTGCCGGCGGACTGCGCGAGTGGGATGAACAAGGCGCCGCCGGTACGCTGGCGCGCATTCTGCTGCTCGACCAGTTCACCCGCAATGTCCACCGCGGCACGCCGCAGGCATTTGCCGGCGATTCCCTGGCTCTGGCCGCTGCGCAAACGCTGGTGGGGGCAGGGCAGGACGTGGCACTGCCGCCGTTGCAACGTAGTTTCGTCTACCTGCCGTTCGAGCACGCGGAAGACATGGCGCTGCAGGAGCAGGCCGTGGCCTTGTACGAGCGGCTTGAGCATGACCCGGTAGTGCTCGCCTCGGCGCCGCTGGCCCAGGGCATGGCCAATATGCTCGATTACGCTCGCCAGCACCTTGCCGTGATCGCCCGCTTTGGCCGCTTCCCGCATCGCAATGCCGTACTGGGACGCGATTCCACGCCGCAGGAACGCGATTACCTGCGCCAGCCGGGCGCGGGCTTTTGATGTCTGTCCGCTTGAATCTGGTCGGCGCCGGCCACGTGGGCCGGGTGCTGGGCCGCCTGCTGGCGCAGCATGGCGCCTGCCAGATCGGCCAGGTGCTCACGCGGTCCCGTGCCTCGGCGCAGCAGGCAGTGGATTTCATCGGCGCAGGCAGGGCCGTCGAGCGCCATGAGCAGTTGCAACCGGCAGCGCTGTATATGCTGGCCGTCGGCGACGACCAGATCGGTCCGGCCTGCGCGGCGCTGGCCGCCGCCGTGCCGCTGGCCGGCAGCATCGTGTTTCACTGCAGCGGCGCGCTGGCGTCCAGCCAGTTGCAGGCGGCGCGCGCCGCTGGCGCGCTGGTGGCCAGCGTCCATCCGATCCGCAGCTTTGCCGACCCGGCCGCCGTGGCGGCGCAGTTTGCCGGCACGTTTTGCGGCGTCGAGGGCGACCCTGGCGCGCTCGACGTGCTGATGCCGGCCCTGCGCGCCATCGGCGCCCAGCCGGTGCCGATCGACGCCAGCGCCAAGACCGTCTATCACGCGGCGGCCGTGTTTGCCAGCAACTATCTGGTGACCGTGCTTGACGCCGCCCTGCGCGCCTACCAGGCCGCCGGCGTGCCGGAAGACGTGGCGCGCCAGTTGGCGCAGCCGCTGGCCAGTGAATCAATGGCCAATGTTTTCCGGCTGGGGGCGGCCACCGCGCTGTCCGGGCCGATTGCACGCGGCGACATGGCCACGGTAGCGCGCCAGCAACAGGCCGTGAGCGCATGGGATGCGCCTTCCGGCGAGCTGTATCGCAGCCTGATCGCCCCGACCATTGCGCTGGCCGCTCGCAAACCCTGAGTGCGGTGCAGTTGTGCAGTTGAATTGGTACGAATTCACAAATAAGTGTCGGGAAAGTACGGGATTGATCGACAAACGGCCCGAGAAGCAATAAGCTTGATTCTCAGAATGTTTTTTCTGAGAAATTAGGCAGTTCACAAAAATGCCGGGCCGGGCGCCAATTGTATAGGGGTTAACCATGTT
>JBEVNE010000282.1:0-42178 GCA_040508275.1 Duganella sp. | reverse complement strand
CATCAGTGTGGTGTTCCTGTTAAAATAGCCAGCCTTTTTTTTCAACATTTTTCGATAGGTCTGTCACATGACAATTACTAAAAAAGCCGTGATTACCGGCATTACCGGCCAGGACGGCGCTTACCTGGCAGAGTTGTTGCTGGGTAAGGGTTATGAAGTCACAGGGACCTATCGTCGCAGCAGCTCGGTCAATTTCTGGCGCATCGAGGAACTGGGCATTCAGTCGCATCCCAATCTGAAGCTGGTCGAGTACGACCTGACCGACCTGGCATCGAGCATCCGCCTGCTGCAAAACGCTGCTCCGGACGAGGTGTACAACCTGGCCGCGCAAAGCTTTGTCGGCGTGTCGTTCGACCAGCCGGTGACCACGGCGGAAATCACCGGCGTCGGTCCGGTCAACCTGCTGGAAGCGATTCGTATCGTCAATCCGAAGATCCGCTTTTACCAGGCATCGACCTCGGAAATGTTCGGCAAGGTGCAAGCCGTGCCGCAGAAGGAAGATACGCCGTTCTACCCGCGCAGCCCTTATGGTGTGGCCAAGCTGTACGCTCACTGGATGACGATTAACTACCGTGAATCGTATGGCATTTTCGGTTCCTCGGGCATCCTGTTCAACCATGAGTCGCCGCTGCGCGGCCGCGAGTTCGTCACCCGTAAAATCACCGATTCGGTGGCCAAGATCCATCTCGGCCTGCTGGACGTGCTGGAACTGGGCAATATGGACGCCAAGCGCGACTGGGGCTTCGCCAAGGAATACGTCGAAGGCATGTGGCGCATCCTGCAGGCCGACGCGCCCGATACCTATGTGCTGGCCACCAACCGCACCGAGACCGTGCGCGACTTCGTCAGCATGGCGTTCAAGGCGATTGGCGTTACGCTGGCCTGGAGCGGCGTTGCCGACAACGAAATCGGCACCTGCACCAGCACCGGCAAGGTACTGGTACGCGTCAATCCAAAATTCTACCGTCCGGCCGAAGTCGAACTGCTGATCGGCGATCCGGCCAAGGCCACCCGCGAACTGGGCTGGAAGCCGGAAACCACGCTGGAACAGCTGTGCCAGATGATGGTGGAAGCCGACCTGCGCCGCAATAAAGCCGGCTTCTCTTTCTAAGGTCCACACTATGGTAACGGCGACGCTGGAAGGCGCAGGCAAGCGGGCCCTGATCACGGGATTGTCCGGCTTTACCGGGCATTACGTGGCGCAGGAGTTGCGTGCTGCCGGCTACCAGGTGGCCGGCACCATTACGCCCGGCAGCAGCGCCGGTGATGAGCTGTATCCGGTGGACCTGAACGACCGCGCCGGCCTGGCGGCGGTGGTGCAGCAGGTGCAGCCGGACGTGGTGGTGCACCTGGCGGCGATCGCCTTTGTCGGCCATGGTGACGTCGAGCAGATTTACCGCGTTAATGTGGCGGGCACGCGCAACCTGCTGGAAGCGCTGGCGGCCTTGCCGCGCAAGCCATCGGCAGTGCTGCTGGCCTCCAGCGCCAATATCTACGGCAATACGGATGTCGGTGTGATCGGCGAAGACGTACCGGCCGCGCCGGCCAATGACTACGCCGTCAGCAAATTGGCCATGGAATACATGGCGCGCCTGTGGCAGGACAAGCTGCCACTGATCATGGTGCGGCCGTTTAACTACACGGGCGTGGGCCAGCATGAAAACTTCCTGCTGCCGAAAATCGTCGCGCACTTCCGCCGCCAGGCCAGCGATATCGAACTGGGCAACCTGCACGTGTGGCGTGATTTTTCCGATGTGCGCATGGTGGCGCAAAGCTATCGGCGCCTGCTGGCCGCGCCCGGCGCCGCCGGCCAGGTCTTCAATATCTGCTCCGGCCAGGCGTATTCGCTGGGCGAAGTGCTGGACATGATGGCCGACATTGCCGGCTATCGCATCAACGTTCATGTCAATCCGGCTTTTGTGCGCGCCAACGAAGTGGTGCGCCTGGTCGGCGATAACCGCCGCCTTGCCAGCGTGGCCGGCCTGCCGGACAGCGTGCCGCTGGCCGACACGCTGCGCTGGATGTACCAGGTCTGAGCGGAGCTGGCATGGCGATTGTTACCCCGGCCAATACTCCGGCCGCAGCAGGCCGTACGCTGCGCGTTGGCTTATCCACGACCACGGCCGAACCGGTCCTCAACAGCAGCCGTCTGGACGGCATCGGTGTGTACAGCCGCGCCATGCTCGAACATTTGCCGGGTGCCGGCGTCGAGGTGCTGCCGTTCAGCTTTGCGCCTGCCGGCTCGGTGCAGCAGCTCACGGTGGGGCGGCCCTTGCCGCTGTCGTTCCCGGTCGCCACGCTCGGCGATCTGATCCTGCCAGCCAGCGCCTATCTCGATGTAAGCCGTACCTTGCCGCCAGGCTCGCCCAAGCTCGACCTGTTCCACGCCACCGATTACCGGATTGTGCGCATGGATTGTCCGGTGGTGGCCACCCTGCACGATGCGCTGCCGGTATCGCATCCCGAATGGTGCAATGCCAAGTGGCGCGGTCTGAAGAACTGGCTGCAGATCAAGGCGGCACGCAAGGCCACGCACGTGATTACCGGCTCGCAGTATTCGATCCGCGAACTGGTCGAGTTCTTCGGCGTGGACGAGCGCAAGATCAGCGTGGTGCACCACGGTGTGAGCGCCGAGTGGTTCGATGCGCCAGCGCCGGAAGCGCGCGACGCCACGCTGGCGCAGTACGGTCTGCAGCACGGTTATTACCTGTTCGTTGGCACGCTACAGCCGCGCAAGAACCTCGAGCGCCTGCTCGATGCCTACCTGGCGCTGCCGCCGGTGCTGCGCGCCGCGCGCCAGCTGGTCATCGTCGGCATGCCGGGCTGGCGCGGCGACGAAGTGGTCCAGCGTATCAAGGGCGCCCGTGAGCGTGGTGAAAACGTGGTCTGGCTCGGCCAGCTTACCGACGACGCCCAGCTGCGCCACCTGTATGCGGGCGCCGGCGCCTTTGTTTTCCCCTCGCTGCACGAAGGGTTTGGCCTGCCGCTGGTGGAAGCGTTTGCCAGCGGCGTGCCGGTGGCGTGCTCGAATACGACCTCGCTGCCCGAGGTGGCACAGGGCGCGGCGCTCGAATTCAATCCACTGTCGGTGCCGGAGATGACGGCCGCCCTGACCAGCATCGTGCGCGACGAAGCGCTGCGCAGCCGCTGCATTGCCGCCGGCCACAGGCGCGCGCTGCAATTGACCTGGGACGAAGCGGCGCGCCGCACAGTGGCCGTGTATCATGACCTCCTGTCCCACTGAGTAAAGCACCGGCTCCATGCGCGTTCTCCATTTTTACAAGACCTACTACCCCGATTCCTGGGGGGGCGTGGAGCAGGTCATACGCCAGCTGTGCGTGAGCACCGGCAGGCTGGGCGTGGTCAACGAAGTGCTCACGCTCACGCGCGACAAGGGGCCGGCGCAAATCGAGTTCGAGGGCCATACCGTGCACCGTGCGCCGCTCAACTTCGAGTTTGCCTCGACCGGCTTTTCGCTGGGCGCCATCCGCAAGCTGGCGCACCTGGCGCGCCACGCCGACGTGATTCACTACCATTTTCCGTGGCCGTTCATGGACATGGCGCACTTCATGGCGCGGATTAACAAGCCCAGCGTGGTGACCTACCATTCGGACATCGTACGCCAGAAGAACCTGCTGCGCGTCTACACGCCGCTCAAGCGCCGCTTCCTGCACAGCGTGGACGCCATCATCGCCACCTCGCCCAATTACCTGGCGTCGTCGCCGGTGCTGCGGCACTTTGAACACAAGACCCGCGTCATCACGTTCGGACTCGATAAATCCAGCTATCCGCAGCCGGCGCCGGCGGTGGGCGAGAAGTGGCGCGCCCGCTTCGGCGAGCGCTTCTTCCTGTTCGTCGGCGTGCTGCGCTACTACAAGGGTCTGCACATCCTGCTCGACGCCATGGCCAACCTCGACTACCCGGTGGTGATCCTCGGCGCCGGTCCGATCGAGCAGGAGCTCAAGGAACACGCCGACCGCCTGGGCCTGACCCACGTCGAATTTGTCGGCGCCCTCGACGAAGAAGACAAGATCGCGCTGCTGCAGGCGTGCTATGCGGTGGTGTTTCCGTCGCACCTGCGCTCTGAGGCGTTCGGCATTTCGCTGCTGGAAGGGGCGATGTTCGGCAAGCCGATGATTTCCAGCGAAATCGGCACCGGCACCACCTACATCAATATCGATAACGACACCGGCCTGGTAGTGCCGCCCAACGATCCGCCGGCCTTTGCCCAGGCCATGCGCACGCTGTGGGAAAACCCGGCGCGCGCGGCCGAGATGGGGCGCCGCGCCGAGGCCCGCTACTGGGAACTGTTCACCGCCGAGCGCATGGCGCAAAACTACCAGGCGCTGTACCGCGAGCTGACCGCCCACCATGGCAAACGCAGCGCACCGCGCTTGCCTTCGCGAACTATTTGATCTGGCGCAAAGTCGTCCTCTGCTGCGATCGCTATCATCGGGGCCGAACTCTGCGCTTCGACGACGGTTCCCACCACTGGCGCCACCATGCCAGTGGCTGTGCGACGCAACGACGGCGTCCGGGCGGGAGTTCACCTTCCACCTTCCCCATTTTTACCTTTCCAACTTGTCATCTTGCCAGCGCCTGACTGAGCGTTAAATCCGGTTAAAATACCCCATCGGGCACCTGGTGCCGCTTGATGGAGAACTCCGTGCGCTGCCTGGTTATCGAAGATGAAGCCGAAACCTCGAACTACATCTGCAAGGGCCTGCGCGAGGCCGGCTACCTGGTTACTGCCTGCGCCACCGGTCCCGACGGCCTTGATTACGCCATCGGCGAAGAGTGGGATATCATCATCCTCGACCGCATGCTGCCCGGCCGTATCGACGGCCTGTCGATTGTCGACAAGCTGCGCACACTGGGCAAGCAGACCCCGATCATCATCGTCAGCGCGCTGACCACCATCGACGCCCGCGTGACGGGGCTGCGCGGTGGCGCCGACGACTACCTGCCCAAGCCTTTTGCCTTTTCCGAGCTGCTGGCGCGGGTGGAAGCGCTGCTGCGCCGCGCCGCGCCCGGCGCCGACAGCACCCAGCTGCAGGTGGCCGATCTGAAGCTGGACCTGCGCACCATGCGCGTGACGCGCGGCAGCAAGGTGATCACGCTGCAGCCGCGCGAATATCGTCTGCTCGAATACCTGATGCGCAATGAAAACCAGGTGGTCACCCGCACCATGCTGCTCGAATCGGTGTGGGATTATCACTTCGACCCGCAGACCAATGTGATCGATGTGCAGATCAGCCGCCTGCGCGCGAAGGTGGACAAGGACTTCCCCGTGATGCTGATCCATACCCTGCGCGGGGTCGGCTACCGCATGGGGCCGATGGCGCCCGGCGAGGGCGGCGTGGAGCGGGCGCTTGCCTAAGTTTTCTGCATGGTTGCCGCGGCTGCCCGGCATCCTGGGCGCCTCGATCGCGGCCCGTCTGGTGCTCGGCTACGGCCTGCTGGGCACGCTGTCGATCACCGTGGTGTCGGTGGTGTTTTACACCGGCACCATCGGCGTGCTCGATCAGAATCTCGACGGTAAAATCGTCGCCCAGTCGCAGCGCCTGCTCGAACGGGCCGGCAGTGCGCACGACGCCGGCCTGACGGAGGAGGTGCGGCGCCTGCTGGCCGATGGCGTTGACAGCGACCGCGAAATCTTCCAGCTGTTGGGCGCCAACGGCGCCATCCTGGCTGGCAACCTCGGCTCCTGGCCGCAGCCGTCCGCCGGCGCGCGTGCGCAGATGCTGAGCGCCGAGGTGATGCGCAACAGCCACCTGAAGCCGGCGCGCCTGTATCTGCGCCCGCTCGACGGTGGCGGCCTGCTCATCGTCGGGCGCGATCTGAGCGAACAGGAAGCCGTGCGCGAACTGATCTGGCGCGCGCTGCTGGCCGGCTTTGGCGTATCGCTGCTGCTGACGGTGGCCGGTGCGCTGCTGTTCCGCCGCACCATCGAAGCCAAGCTGGGAGAGATTCGCCGCACGGCCGCCCAGATCGAGGCCGGCGACCTGTCGCATCGCATTCCTGTCAGCGGCAATGACGAATTTGCGCTGCTCAACCGCGACATCAACCGCATGCTCGACCGCATCGAGCTGCTGATGGAAGGCATACGCCACGTCTCCAACGCCATCGCCCACGATTTGCGCACGCCGCTGTCGCGCATCCGTGGCCGGCTTGACGATGCGCTGCGCCACGAGGCCAGTGTGGCGCGCCTGTCCGGCGCTGCACATGACGCCATCGACGACATCGATGACCTGATCCGCCTGTTCGAGCGCCTGCTGCAGATCGCCGAGGCCGAATCGGGCATGCGCGCGCGCCTGTTCGAGCGCCTCGACCTGGGACGGGTGGTAGCCGACATCGGTGAAATGTACGAAGCCATTGCGGAAGACGAGGGCGTGACCTTGACAGTCGATGCACCGGCCTCGCTGTACGTCGATGGCGACCGCAACCTGCTGGCCAGCGCCCTGGCCAGCCTGCTGGAAAACGCCATCAAGTATGCCGGGCCGGGGGCGCTGATCCGCGTGCGCGCCGGACTGCACCAGGGACTGGCGTCGATTGCCGTGCATGACAACGGCCCCGGCATCCCGGCTTCTGAACTGGTCAACGTCACCCAGCGCTTTTACCGCCTCGATAAAAGCCGCCATTTGCCGGGCAACGGGCTGGGATTGTCCATCGTCAGCGCCACCGCCATTTCGCACGGCGGCCGGCTGGTCCTGGAAGACGGCGCCCCGGGCCTGGTGGCGCGCATCGTGCTGCCGCTGGCGCCTGCCTGAGTCTGTGGCGCCGTCAGCTATCCTGCCGGTAATGCGATCGCAAGCTTGCGGAGAGATGGCCAGTCCTATCATGGACTCATCCTCACTGACCTTTCACGATCATGCACGATTTAAGCGATATCGCCCAATGGCTCAAGCAGCACCCTGTGCACCATGCATCCTCGGTGCACAGCACGCTGCCAGACCCCACCTTTGTCACCCACGGCGAACAGGTGGTTTCCTTCAGCACCAATAACTACCTGGCGCTGGCCAACCACCCGCGCCTGGTGGCAGCGGCCAAGCAGGGGCTGGACCGCTACGGCGTGGGCAACTGCGAATCGCGCCTGCTGGGTGGCGATCTCGAGGTATACCGTGAACTCGAAACGCGCCTGGGAGCGCTCAAGCACAAGAGCGATGCGGTGCTGTTCGTCACCGGCTACATGACCAATATCGGCGTGCTGTCGTCGATCGTCAAGGCGGCCACGCTGGCGCGCCTGCATGGTTTCCGCAGCAAGAAGCGCCACAAGTACGCTTACTATTCGGACGAGTTCAATCACATCAGCATCCGCGAAGGCATCCAGATGTCGGGTGCGCTGCGCTACAACTACCGCCACTGCGACATGACGCACCTGGAGTCGCTGCTGCAGGCCGGCGCGCAGGAAGGCGCCACGCCGATCATCGTCAGCGACGGCGTGTTCAGCATGGAGGGCACGATAGCGCCGCTGCCCGAGCTGGTGGCGCTGGCCGAGCGCTTCGGTGCGCTGCTCTACATCGACGACGCCCACGCCACCGGCATCCTCGGCGAACATGGCGGCGGCACCTCCGAGCACTTCCAGTGCTACAGCGAGAACATCATGCAGATGGGGACCCTGAGCAAGGCGCTTGGCGCCATCGGCGGATTTGTGGCGGTGGAGCGCGAGGTGGCCGAAGTGATCCGCCTGACCAGTTCGGCCTACGGCTTTACCTGCCCGCCGCCGCCCGATCAGGCAGCGGCGTTGCTGGCCGCGCTGGACCTGCTGGAGCAGGAGCCCGAGCGGCGCCAGCGTCTGTGGGACAACCAGCGCTACTTTATCGACAGGATGGCGCCGCTCGGCTACACCATCGTCTCGACCCAGACACCGATTGTGCCGGTGCTGATCGGCGATGCCGAGTTATGCCAGCGCTACGCCATTGCGCTGCGCCGCGAAGGCATCCACGTGGACGCCATCCAGTTCCCGGCCGCACCGGTCGGCCAGGCGCGGCTGCGCTTCATGATGAACGCCGGCCACACCCGGGCGCAGATCGACCACCTGGTGGCAGTGATGGCACATTTAGCCGGTCGCAGCGAAAGGCTGGTGGCGTAGATTACTCCGTAGTCGGCTTGTCCTGCGCAGCATGCTGGCGCTCGAAGGCCTGGGCCTGCACCAGCGCCAGGTGGGTGCGCACGCGGGCGCGCACGATCGCCGGGCTGACTGGCTTGGTGATGTAATCGACGGCGCCGGCCTCGAAGCCTTCGACTTCGTCGATGGCGTCGTTGAGCGCGGTGACGAACAGCACCGGGATTTCATGGGTGGCTGGATCGCGCTTGAGGCGGCGGCAGGTGTCGTAGCCGGTCATGCCCGGCATCATCACGTCGAGCAGGATCAAATCCGGCGCTTCCTGTACCGCCAGTTCCAGCGCGCGCGGGCCGTCCTTGGCAAACAGCAGCCGGTAGTGGTCTTGCAAAATATGGCGCAGCAGTTGCAGATTGCTTGCTTCATCATCCACCGCAAGAATCAGCGGCAGCTGGGTTTGAGACAATGACATTAACTCTCCTTGGACAGCGTATCGCGTAATGCGGCCAGCGTGGTGGCCGCCAGCGGGAAATCGAAATCGTTGATGGCCGCCTGTAACGCCGCCAGCTGTTTGGTCAGCATCATCGGCGCGCCTGCCAAACTGGCGGCCAGCGCATCGAGCGAGGCTTCATCGAGCGCGCCGCGGGCCAGCGATGGCTGCAGCGCGGCGATGCGGGCATGGACGGTGGCGGCATCGAACACGGCTTTGCTATTGCTCTTGTTATCTGCGCTGGCGTCTTCGCCCTGGGCCTCTGCCTTGTCATCGCGGCTGCGTTCCTTGGCGGCGTCGTGCCGCGTGGCGATGGCCTGCATGGCGTGGATTGCGCCCAGCGCTGCCTCCAGCTGGGCGGCCAGTTGCGCACTCAGTTGCGTGAACAGCTGCGATACTTCCTGCGTGGCCTTGCCCTCTTGTTCATTGGACTGCTGCACTGCTGCGCACTGTTTTTCAACCTGCGCCAGCGTCGCTGCCAATTGCTCGAGGCCGAGGTTGGCGGCCACGCCGCGTACGCGGTGACACCAGGCCTGGGCATCGCTCAGGCGCGATACGCCTACGGCGGCCAGCAGCGAGGCCAGCGTGGCGGCGCCGTCGTGGTAGTCGGCAGCAAAGCGCCCCAGCGCCTGGCGGTAGACGGCGTCCTTGCCGCCCCAGCGCTGCAGGCCGGCGCGGTGATTGAGCACGCGGTGGCGCACTGGCGCCGCTTCCTGCGCCGCGTGTTCGATGGGGGGCAGCTCCAGCACGCGGGCGATTTCATGCGACAGCGCGTACCAGTCCACCGGCTTCGAGGCAAAACCGTCCATGCCCGCCTGCGCCGTCGCTTCGCGGTGGGTGGCCAGCACGCTCGCTGTCATCGCCACCACCGGCACGCGCGCATGCCCGCCCTCGGCTTTTTCGCGCGTGCGGATGGCGCGGGTGGCGGCCAGACCGTCCATGCGCGGCATTTGCACATCCATCAGGATCACGTCGTAGCGCTGCTCGGTGGACATCTGCACGGCGACCGCGCCATCGCTGGCCGTTTGCAGCGTATGGCCGCGCCTGGACAGCATCAGCGTGAGCAGTTCCAGGTTTTGCGGCACATCGTCCACCGCCAGCACGCGCAGCGGCGGCAGCGGATAGTCGCTGCGTTCGCTGTTGTGGCCGGGACCATTGTGGGCCAGCTCGAGCGGCAGCGTGACCACGAAGGTGGCGCCCTGACCCGGCACGCTGGTGACGTGGATGGCGCCGCCCATCAGCGTGACCAGCTGGCGGCTGATGGTGGTGCCCAGCCCGGTGCCGCCGAAGCGCCGCGTCATCGAGGCGTCGGCCTGGGTGAACGGATCGAAGATGGCGTCGAGCCGTTCGGGGGCGATGCCGATGCCGGTATCTTCCACCTCGATATGCAGCTGGCCGTTGCGCGCGCCGGCGCGCAGCGTGACCTTGCCGGCGCTGGTGAACTTGATGGCGTTGTCGAGCAGGTTGCCGAGGATCTGGCGCATGCGCAGCTCGTCGCCATGCAGCCAGGCCGGCAGCGACGGCGCGTAGTCGATGTCGATGGCCAGGCCCTTGGCGCTGGCGTTGCCGCTGAAGGTGGAAGCCAGTTCGTCGATCAGGCCGAGCAGGCTGTAGTCGTCGGGTTCCAGTTCCACCGCACCCTTGTCGAGTTTTGCGGTGTCGAGCACTTCGTTGAGCAGGCGTAGCAGCGCGCGGCCTTCCTTGTGCACGGTGTCGAGATGGCGGCGCTGGCTGGGATCGAGATCGGTATCGAGCAGCACATCGGTAAAGCCGAGAATGGCGTTCATCGGCGTGCGGATTTCGTGGCTCATATTGGCCAGGAAGCTGGCGCGCGCGGCGGCCGCCTGTTCGGCGATTTCCTTGGCCTTGCGCAGTTCCTGTTCCATTTCACGGCGCTCGGTAATGTCGAGGATAACGCCGTCGATCCAGATCACGGCGGGGTTGCTTTCGTCGCGGGTGACGGCGCCGTGTTCCCACATCGAACGGATGCTGCCGTCGGCATGGCGGATGCGGTATTCGACCTGGTAGGTCGAGAGCCGCGCGATGCGGCGCGTGATTTCGGCGGCGACATACTCGTGGTCTTCTGCCAGCACCAGGCTGCCCAGCGTGCGGCGCCGCTGCGGACCGATAAAATCGCTGGCCGGGTAGCCGGCCAGGCGTTCGATGCCGTCGCTGACGAACAGCGGCGGCGCATCGAAGGCCATGCTGCTGCGGAACGAGATGCCGGGGATGTTGCGGATCAGCGATTGCAATTGCTGTTCATTGGCGCGCAGCGCCTGCATGATGGCGCGCCGCTCGCTGATGTCGGTAATGAACAGCACGAACAGGTCGCGGTGTTCAACCCGCGCGCGGCCGACGGCGCGGCGGATCGGCACCACGCCGCCATCCTTGCGCAGCGCGATCACCTCGTTGACGGTGTTCCGGTCGCTGTCTGGCGTTTCTTCCTGACGCAGAAAATCGAGCAGGCCGTCGCGCTCGCTGTTGTCCACCTCGGTCATCAGCAGGCGGATATTGCGGCCGACGATTTCGTCGCGGCGCCAGCCGAAGATGCGTTCAGCCGAGGCATTGAATTCGTGGATCACGCCGTCGCGGTCCACCGTCACCACGCCGTCGATGGTGGTGGTGAGCAGGGCGCGCATCCAGCGCTCGCTTTCGCTGAGCTGGCGGTACAGTTCGCGGTAGCGCAGCAGGCCGTTGGCGGCCAGTACCAGCGCGGTAATGGCGATGGTGATCATGGTAATGGCCAGCGCCAGGAAGGTGCTGTTCTGCGCGGTTGCGGCGGCACTGGCGGCCGGGCCGGTAAAGCGCGCCGCCGCCATGCCGGTGTAGTGCATGCCGGCGATGGCGCAGCCCATGATGCTGGCGCTGAGCAGTCCCAGGCTGCCGCTGCGCACATGGCCGTGCAGGCTGCGCAGGCCGAAGCGGATCCAGATTGCCAGCGTGGCCAGCGCCACTGCCACCACGATCGACAGCGCGAACATGGCGGGATCGTAGTGCAGGCCGAAATTCATGCGCATGGCGGCCATGCCGGTGTAGTGCATGGCGCCGATGCCGGCGCCGGTCAGCACGCCACCGGTGAGCAGGGCTGCGGTAGTGAGCTCGCGCCGGCTGATGATGGTCAGCGCCACCCACGACGCGGCAAAACTGGGCAGTACCGACAGCATGGTGATGCCGGGATCGTATTCCACTGTGGTGCACAGGTTAAACGCCAGCATGCCGATGAAGTGCATGGCCCAGACGCCGCAGCCGAGCGCCAGGCTGCCGGTGGCCAGCATGGTTACGCGCAGGCCGCGCGTGGTGGCGGCTTTGGCCTGGTTCACCACTTGCAATCCCATCCATGATGAGAAAATGGCAACCACAATCGATAGCGTGACCAGCGTGGGGGTGTAGGTGCCGTACTGGATCAGCGATGGATCGTGCGGCGGCGAGAACAGTTGGAGCAGAGTGGCGGTAGTCATATGATAGTGGTAGGTGCGCCGATCTGGAGCAGAAACCATATCACAAAAAAGGCCGCCCAAAGGCGGCCCGTTCAGCAAGTGTGGCGCGGTTGTTGTATGTACCGCGTGTACCGCGCCATGCCCGTCAGGATTTGGCGAACGCCAGGAAATCGGCGTTGAACTTGTCCTTGTGGGTGTCGGTCAGGCCATGCGGCGCGCCTGGATAGACGATCAGCTTGGCATGCTTGACGATGGCGGCCGAGGCTTTGCCGGCAGCGTCGATCGGCACGATCTGGTCATCGTCGCCGTGGATGATCAGGGTCGGCTTGTCGAACTTTTTCAGGTCGGCGCGGAAGTCGGTTTCCGAGAACGCCTTGATCGAATCATAGGTGTTCTTGTGGCCGGCCTGCAGGCCCTGCGCACGCCAGCTGTCGATCAGCCCCTGCGAGACCTTGGCGCCGGGACGGTTGAAGTTATAGAACGGGCCGGAGGCGATATCGATATACAACTGGGCGCGGTTGGCCACCGAGCCGGCGCGGATGCCGTCGAATACTTCGATCGGCAGGCCGCCCGGATTGTCGGCGGTTTTCAGCATCAGCGGTGGTACCGCCGAAATCAGACCCAGCTTGGCGATGCGTTTGGTGCCGTGGCGGCCGACGTAGCGCGCCACTTCGCCACCACCGGTGGAAAAGCCAGCGAGGATGATGTTCTTCAGGTCGAGCGCTTCGATCAGCTGCGCCAGGTCGTCGGCGTAGTGGTCCATATCGTTGCCGTCCCACGGCTGGCTCGAGCGGCCATGGCCGCGGCGGTCGTGGGTGACCACGCGGAAGCCGTTATTGGCCAGGTGGAAGGCAGCGGACTCCCAGCTGTCGGCGTTCAGCGGCCAGCCGTGGCTGAGCACCACTGGCTGGCCGGTACGCGGACCCCAGTCCTTGTAATAAATCTCGACGCCGTCGCGGGTAGTGATGGTGCTGACGGTCTTCTGTACCTTGCCTGGCGCTGCCGCCTGCGCATCGGCAGTGACGGTGGCAAGTGGCAAGGCGCTGGCCATCACGGCGGCGGCAGCGACGGCGCTGCCGACCAGGGCTGAGCGGCGTGATGGTTGAATTTGTTCTTGTTCGGTATTGGACATGATGGACTCCTTGAGTTGGTTGTCGATGTTGTTGCAGCGCTTTTTTTGCCTGCCATGAAGTGCATAGTAGGGCTGAAAGCGAACGGTGGGAACGCCCAAACCTGCAAAGCCGGTTTGCAAGTTTGCATATCCTCACATCAGGGTGGATGCGTCTCCAACTAAGGAAAGAGCTGCTGATTGCTTTTAAGGCAAAAGTGGTGAATACTTGCCGCCAAGTTCCGCAACCTGAGCCGGAACACCTGAGGGATAGCATCAGAAATGGGATTTTTCAGCAAGAAAAAGATCGCACTGGCCGTCGGCCTGATCGTGATCGTGGGCGGCGCCACTGCATATTTTTCCCAGAACAAAAAGCCGGCCGAGGCTGCGCCGCGCTTCCGGGTTGAGACCATCGATAACGGCAATATCACGCAAACCGTCACGGCTACCGGCACCATCAACCCGGTAGCGCTGACCAATATCGGTTCGCAGGTGTCGGGCACGGTCTCCGAACTGAATACCGACTTTAACGACCGCGTGAAAAAGGGTCAGGTGCTGCTCAAGCTCGATCCCACCATTTTCAATGCGCAGATCCGCCAGGGCCAGGCGCAGCTGGCGTCGGCGCGCGCCAATCTGCGGCTGGCCCAGGCCACCCATGAACGTAATCAGACACTGGTCACGCAAAGCTTTATTTCGCCGCTGGCGCTGGACCAGTCGCGCCGCGAGGTGGAGGTGGCGCAGGCCAATATCCAGCTGGCGCAGGCACAACTGGCGCGGGCCCAGGCCGACCTCGATAACAGCGTGATCCGCTCGCCGATCGACGGCGTGATCATCAAGCGTACCGTCGATCTGGGCCAGACCGTGGCGGCGTCGTTTACCACGCCGACGCTGTTCCAGATTGCGCGCGACCTGACCAAGATGCAGATCGATACCAGCGTGTCGGAAGCCGACGTCGGTGCACTCAAGGAAGGCCAGCGTGCGCTGTTCGTGGTCGATGCCTATCCGGACAAGGAATTCGACGCGCTGACGCGCCAGTTCCGCCTGGCCGCCAACGTGGTGCAGAACGTCGTCACCTACAACGTCGTGCTCGACGTCGATAACACCGACGAACTGCTCAAGCCTGGCATGACGGCGCAGGTACGGCTGCTGGTGGGCCAGCGCGAAAACGTGCTGCGCATTCCGACGGCGGCGCTGCGCTTCCGCCTCAGCGACGCCGAACAGGACAAGCTCGACAAGCGTACCAAGGCCGAACAGCAGGCCAAGGCCGCCGGCGCCGCCGGCGCCAGTGCCAGCGCCTCCGCAGCCAGTGCCGTCAAGCCGGTCGAAGACGATGTGTCGTTCCGCTCCAAGGGAGACCTCACGCGCACCTTCCGGGTCTACACGCTGGGTGCGGACAACGAACCGAAGGCGCAGGACATCAAGATCGGCCTGTCCAACTTCCGCTACACGGAAGTGCTGAGCGGCCTGAAAAAAGGCGACAAGGTGATCACCCGCGCCCTGGGCGACAAGGACGGTGCGCCGTGACGGCGGCGCTGATCGATATCCGCGCCGTCACCAAGAGCTATTTTTCCGGCAGTGTGGAAACCCAGGTGCTGCACGGCGTCGATCTGGCCGTGCCGCGCGGCGATTTTCTGGCGGTGATGGGGCAGTCCGGTTCCGGCAAATCGACGCTGATGAATATCCTCGGCTGCCTCGACCAGGCTACCGGCGGCAGCTATCTGCTCGACGGCGTCGACACCCTGAGCCTGTCGCGCGCGCAGCTGGCCACCATCCGCAACCGCACCATCGGCTTTGTGTTCCAGAGCTTTAACCTGATCAAGCGCATGAGCGTGGCAGAGAACGTGGCGCTGCCGCTGATTTATGCCGGTGTGGCGCGCGGCAAGGCGCACGCCAAGGCGCTGGTGGAACTCGAACGCGTGGGCCTGAAGGATTTCAGCAAGCGCACGCCCAACCAGTTATCGGGCGGCCAGCAGCAGCGCGTGGCGATTGCCCGCGCGCTGGTTGGCGATCCGCCGCTGATCCTGGCCGACGAACCAACCGGCAACCTCGACACGCAGACCAGCATCGACATCATGCGATCGTTCCAGCAGTTGAACCAGGAGCGCGGCATCACCATCCTGCTGGTCACCCACGAGCCGGACATTGCCGCTTACAGCCGCCGCCTGGTGCGCCTGAAAGATGGCACGGTGCTGTATGACGGCCCGGCGGCCGAAGGATTGCAGCAACTGGCGCAGAGCCACGAAGTCATCACGGTACCGACACCATGAACCTTTTGCAGATCGTGATCGAGGCGTTCCGCTCGATGCTGGCCAACCGCCTGCGCACCTTGCTGACCATGCTCGGCATTATCATCGGCATTACCTCGGTGGTGCTGCTGCTGGCCGTCGGCGACAGCATGAAAGCCTTTATCGGCAAGGAGCTTGAACAGCTCGGCACCAATATGCTGTTCATTTCGCCCGGCGGTGACCGCGCCCAGGCGCAGCGCATGCGCAGCGGTGCGGCGCCGTCGCTGACCATGCAGGATGCCGCAGCGCTGAACCGCCTGCCGACGCTGTCCGGCGCGGCGCCGGTGCTGCAGGGGGCCTTCAACCTGGCGGTGGGGAACGAGAGCGCCAGCAAGACCGTGCACGGCGTGAGCACAGACATGTTCCGCATTCGCGGCTGGAAGGTCGAGCAGGGCAGCGCCTTCAGCGACGCCGATGTGCGCGCCGCCGCGCGCATGGTGGTGATCGGCCGCAAGGTAGCCGACCAGTTCTTTTACAAGCAGGACCCGCTCGGCAAATTCATCCGCATCGACAACACTGCTTTCCAGGTGGTGGGCGTGCTGTACGGCGAGGGCAAGCAGGTCGATGGCGGCGACTTGAGCGAGTACGTGCTGGTGCCGATCACGGCGGCCGCCGGCAATCTGGTCAAGATGCAGTTCCCCGGCAATGTGCACTACGTGGTGGCGCAGGGTAAATCAGGCGGCGACCTGAAGGACGCAATTTTCGATATCAACGAAACGCTGCGCGACCGCCACCGCATCAAGCTCGATCAGCCGGATGACTTCCGCATCGATAACCTGGCCTCGTTTGCCGAAACCGCCAAGACCATCAGCGCCGGCCTGGCCGCGCTGCTGGGCCTGATCGGCGCCATTTCGCTGGTGGTGGGCGGCATCGGCATCATGAACATCATGCTGGTCTCGGTCACCGAGCGCACGCGTGAAATCGGCATCCGCATGGCGATTGGCGCCAAGCCGCGCGACGTTCTGCTGCAGTTCCTGACCGAAGCGGTGGTGATCTGCCTGGTGGGCGGCATTTTCGGGATTGTGCTGGCCTCGCTGGCGGCCGCCGGCATCACCGCTACCGGCAAGTTCGATGTGACGATCACCTTGCAGGCAGTGGTGGTGGCATGCGGCTTTTCCAGCCTGGTGGGCGTGTTCTTCGGCTTTTACCCGGCCCGCCGTGCTTCGCGATTGCTGCCGGTTGATTGCCTGCGCTATGAATAAGCAGGCACCTTGAAAAACTAGTAATCGAACTTGCTGCTGCGCTGCCCACTGCGGGCAGCCAGCTCGCGCTGGCGCGCTTCTTCCTGTTCGAGCCGGCGTTGCCGTATCTCGGCCGCGGCCTGCTTGCGGCGCGCGTTGTGCTCGGAAATACGCAACTGCGCGCGCAAACCTTTCTGGCTATTTTCCAGCAGGCCCATTTTCTGGCGCATGGCCGCCGCCCAGATCAAAAAGATGACTATTAGCGCCACCATGTAGCTGAGCTGCCATACGCCGTAATTCTGGCTGATAATGGGCAGCAGCGGCGCCGCCTGTTCCAGCCAGCCCTGTCCCAGCACGCCGAATACGCCGGCCAGCGCGCCGAGCAGCACAGTCTTGGTGAGCATCGCGCGGCTTTCCTTCACGCGCTGCTGCCAGAACTGCAGGGGATCGGGATGCTGGGCGGGGTCAAAACTGTCGTTGCTCATGATTCGGGGGAACGGAAACGCTGGTACGGATTGGCTATTATGGCATATTTTCCGAAGAGAAATTTAAATATCACAGGAGACATGTTGCATGTACGGTATTGATTTTATGGGGAAATTTGCCGCCGCAGCGTTGTTCGTGCTGGCTGCTTCCGCTACTGCCAGCGATTCCACGGTGACGGAAACCGTGGTCGGTCCCGGCTGGGCCAATAACTCCGTCAACGCCGTGGTGTTCCGCAAAAACTCGCTGGTATCGGACGGCGTACAGCAATACACGGCCTATTACGATGCCGAGCGCTACCTGGTGCTGGGCAAGCGCGCACTGGGCGCTGCCAGCTGGACCGTGCAGCGCACGCGCTACCAGGGCAATGCCGCCGATGCCCACAACGCCATCAGCATCATGCTCGACGGCGCAGGCTACCTGCACGTGGCCTGGGATCATCACAACAACGCCTTGCGCTATGCGCGCAGCGTCGCCCCCGGTTCGCTGGAACTCGGCGACAAGCAGGCCATGGTCGGCCAGGACGAAGAGTCGGTGTCTTACCCCGAGTTTTACCGTCTGCCCGATGGCCGCCTGCTGTTCTTTTACCGCCTGGGTGGCTCGGGGCGCGGCGACCTGGTGATCAACCGCTATGATCCGGCCACAGCGCACTGGCGCCGCGTACACACCAATGTGATCACGGGCGAGGGCAAACGCAACGCCTACTGGCAAGCGTTTCTTGATCATCGCGGCACCTTGCACCTGTCTTGGGTGTGGCGCGAGTCACCCGATGTAGCCAGCAACCACGACCTCGCTTATGCGCGCTCACGCGATGGCGGCGACAGCTGGGAAACTTCCGACGGCAAGCCGTATGTCTTGCCGATCAGCGCCGCCAGTGCCGAATATGCGCTGCGCATTCCGCAGAACAGTGAGCTGATCAACCAGACTTCGATGGCAGCCGACCGCGACGGTCAGCCATATATCGCCAGTTACTGGCGCGATGCCGGTTCGGCCGTTCCGCAGTACCGCGTGGTCTATCGCAACGATGCCGGCTGGCAGGTGCGCACCCTGGACTTCCGCACCACGGCGTTCAGCCTGAGTGGCCAGGGCACCAAGCGCATTCCGATCGCACGGCCACAGATCATGGTCAGTCTGGATGCGGCAAAAGCTCAGCGGGCGGGTGTGCTGCTGGTGTTCCGCGACGCCGAGCGCGGCAGCAAGGTTTCGGTGGCGCGCAGCAGCGACATCGCTGCAGGCCGCTGGCAACTGCATGATCTGACTGCTGCCGGAGTAGGCGCCTGGGAACCGAGTTTTGACACGGAACTGTGGCGCCGTAGCGGCATATTGAGCCTGTTCGTGCAGGACGTGCAGCAGGTCGATGGAGAAGGGCAGGCCCAGGTCGCAGCGCAGCCCGTACGTATCCTCGACTGGCGCCCGGAATTTTGATGCGGCCAGCTGCGGGCGGCCAGCTGCGGGCCGCCGGTATCATCGATCAGGCGGCAGCGCCTGTCTTGCGCTTGCGCATCCAGCCGATCAGGCCCAGGCCGGCGCCCAGCATCAGGTAGGTTTCAGGTTCCGGCACGGCGGTGACGGCATTGGTGATGGTCAGCGAGTCGATGCCGATATAGTTGGAATTGACGCCATTCGGACCGCCGTCGGTGACGGTGTAGCGGAATGCAAACGCACCGGTGGTGGCGCCGGACAGGCCGCTGAGGCTGACGCTATACTGGGTCCATTCTTCGGGATAGCCAAACAGTTCCTGCGTGGGATTCACGCTCAGGAGCAGGGTGCTGAAAGTACCCACGCTGTTTTCAGCGTTGCCAACGTCGTTGCCGCCCACATTGCTGAAGCGTACCTCCAGGTTATCGGGGAACAGTGAAAAATCGGCGGTGCGGGTGAAGAAGGAGAGTGTATCGCCGTTGCGATAGGTCGAGGTCGGCAAAATCAGCCAGGTGCTGAGATTGGCGAGGCCGGAACCCGAGTTGTAGTTGGCGGCCAGGTAGGAGTTGGCAGCACCTTCCTGGGCATCGAATACCGTAGTGCTACCCTGGTACCAGCTGGTGGCGCCGACAGGATTGCTGAGATTGTTGACAGTCCAGCCGGATGGCAGACCATTGTCGAAATTCTCTGTCAGTGCATCAGCGGACGCGGAGCCGCAAAAACCGAGCGTTAGTGACAGGGCCAGCGGGAGCAAAGCAGATCTGAACGAAACAGCCATCAAAACCTCCAGAATGAGTAGGTGGTGGACACGGCGGCCTTGACTGCACCGCTCGATATCAAGATAGCATGTTTGCGATCAATTAATGTAAATAAAAACAACTTTACTTAGTATTTTAATTTTATTGCAAGTTTATTTCTAATGTGTTAATGCGCTTGCGCCATCTTGCCCAGCGCGCTTTTCAGGATGCTGCTGTCGAGCGCATTGAAGATATCGGCATGGCGTGAGAACAGGGTGGCCACGCGGTCAACGATGCCGGGGTTGTGCTGCTCGGCCACGCTGGCGATTTCCGCGACTTGCGGCGGGGTGATGTCGGCGACCTGCTCGCTGTTCAGTTGCGGATGGCCGTTGTCGGTGAGCAGCTGGCCGATGCTGCCGGACAGTGCTTCCAGCATGGCCGGGCTGACGTTGTCGAGCAACAGGTTGAGCAGTGTGGTGCGCAGCGTTGCGTCGCTGTGCAGGTAGAGCTGGCTGACGATCTGGGCAAAGGCCGGTGTTTCGCCGGCGCGCAGTGCCGTGCTGATGCCCTCGGCGATGCTCGATTGCGGCTGGGTGGCGGCAATATGCCGGAACGCCTGCGCCACGCCGTCAGGATCGGTGGCGGTAACGTGGCCTGCGTGCTGTTGCAATAAACTTCCCAGATCGAATCCCATGGCGGCTCCTTGTGCATGCAAAAAGCTCACTCTAGGCTGCTGGCGCTAACCCGTCTGTACGCGTGCTAACCGACGGTGCGCGTCTCGGGAACTTTAAAAACCGTAGCGAGACGCGCAGTAGGTTTTATCAGAACGCGTGCTTGATGCCGGCCAGAACGCCATTCTGGCTCATGCCGGCGCCACCGGCGGTACCGCCGGCACTCAGCGCAACGGCGGAGGCGCCGTCGTTGTTGATGTTGCCGATCATGGCATACACCGACGAGCGCTTGGACAGCAGGTAGTTGGCGCGCAACACGATCAGGTCGGCCGAGCGATTGCTGTTGCGTACGCTTTGGCGCGCGACTTGGGCGTCGATCACCAGCACCGGCGACCACAGGTAGGTGGCGCCCAGGTAGCTGAGGTTGCTGCGTGGCGTGGCCGCGCTGCCCTCGTTGTCGCGCCGGACAAAGCCGCCTGCCAGTTTCAGCTCGCCCAGCTTGACATAGCCGCCGACGTGGCCGCGCGTGTCGGACTGGGCGCTGCTGGCGGGGCCAAAGGCTGCCGCCGCACCAGTGCCGCCGTTGTAGCGGTCATAGGCGCCCACCAGGCCCCAGCTGCCGCTGTCGTATTTGAGCGAGGCCGACCAGTTGCGGCAGGCGCGGCTGTCATTGGCCACTTCGCCGGGGCAGTTGGTGGCGCTGGGGCCGCCGGCAGCGGAATTGTCACGGCCCAGGCTGTAGGTGGCGCCCACCGTGTAGGCGCCGAACTTGCCGCTGTAGGCGATGGAGTTGTCGTGGCGCGCACTCGGCAGATAGGTATCGAGCGAACCGATGGAAAACTGCGACGGTCCGATCACATCGCTCTCGAAGAAGGAACTGAACAGCATGCTGTAGGTGCGGCCCAGCGTGACCTGGCCCCAGGAACCGGCCAGTCCGACCCAGGCCTGGCGGCCGAATAACCTGCCCTGGCCTTGCGAGCCGGTGTCGGCCGAAAAGCCGTTTTCCAGCGCAAAGATGGCTTTCAGGCCGCCGCCCAGGTCTTCGGTACCGCGAAAACCTATGCGCGAAGGCATCATGCCGCCGCTGATGCTGGGCATGCGGGTAATCGAGCCGCCGGTGGCGGAAGCGTTGGTGACATGTTCTACCGCGACATCGATAACGCCATACAGCTGGACATTCGATTGTGCGTGAGCGGTTTGCCAGCCAGCCAGCATCAGGGCGGCGGCGAGGGCGGCGTTGTGTCGTTTCATTGCAGTGATCTCCATTATGGGCAGTGCCGTTTTTTTATGGGAATCTCGATAAACCGTCGCGAGCTTCCCTATAGGACAGCTGCGCCAAGTTTCCATACACAACTGTCTTGTAAAGGCTACCTCAAGAGCCCGGCGCTTGCAACAAACAATCGTCTCAGACGGCAAAAAGCCGTTGCGCCAGCGCGCCGCCTGGTCGCCGGTGTTGCGGCGACAAGACAGTTATGTATTTTACTGTATGGAAATATTTTGCTGCAAATTTACTATGCAGCAAGTGCCGCAAGTGTTGCATGGCGTACGCAGTGTGCGATGGGCGTTGCCCGAGAAAGGAGCTGCGGCCTCAGGCCGGCACCGGCGCCAGCAGCATCCGCTCAAGCGCGGCCTGGCGGTCCGGGTGCTGCGACTGGTCGCCCTGGTCGTTGAGCAGTGAGCCGGCCAGCATGCAGCCGTACAGCATGAAGGCGCGGGTGCGCGATTCGGGGATGTCGAAGCCCAGCGCGCTGAAGCATTGAGCGATGTAGGCCAGGCGCTTGGCGTCCACTTCATCGACATAGTGGCGCGCCATCTCGTCACGCCGGGCCCAGGCGCGGATCGCCAGTTCGGTCGAGGCGCCGCGCCTGGCCGAGGCGCCGTGGAAGGGCAGCACCAGCAGGTCGCGGATCAGGTCGCGCGGCTTGAGGTTGCGGCGCTCGAAGCGGTCGATGATCTGCTCGGTGGCGCGGTCGCGCCAGGCCAGCAGCAGTTGCCGCAGCAGGTCTTCACGATCCTTGAAGTGCCAGTAAAAACTGCCGCGCGTAACGCCGAGGTCCTTGGACAGCGAATCGACGCGCACGGCGTCGATGCTCTTATCGACCAGTACTTTTTCGGCGGCGCGGACCCAGTTTTCGGGGGTGAGCTGCACCTTGGTGGCGGGTTTGGCAGCGGTGTCGGTGGCTTTTTGCATGGGTAATGTCAGTATCTCAATAAATGCTATTTTACTCCTGCTGATAGGCGCCACCCAGCCGCGCGGTGTAAAGGTGCGCGTTACGGATGCGTAAGGTTTCCACTTGGAAAGCACGTTTGCACAAATCTGTTGACATCGCCAAACCTCGCGGATAGCATCTCCATACACATACGTATGTGTATCTTTTGACTGCCGGGCAGGCCCGGCGCAAGCCAGGGTACACATCGATTTTTAACCGCATAACGTGGGTGGAGACATGGACAAACAGCTCGATGGCGTAGGTAAAACATTGCTGGCAGCGGAGCACCGCACCAATTATCACGAGGTCGGCGCGGCCGACGGGCAACCGTTGTTCCTGCTGCACGGTTCCGGGCCTGGTGTGTCCGGCTGGGGCAACTGGAAAGGCGTGATGCAGGAGCTGGGCGCATCGTTCCGCGTGATCGTGCCCGACATCGCCGGCTTCGGCTTTACCGAGTTCAAACCCGAAAGCAAGTACGACATCAAGCTGTGGGTGCGCCACCTGGTCGGCATCATGGATACGCTGGGCATCGACAGAGCTTCGTTCGTCGGCAACTCCTTCGGCGGCGCGCTGGCCATCGGCCTGGCGCTGTTCGACAAGTCGCGGGTGGACCGGCTGGTGCTGCTCGGTACGCCGGCCGGCGAATTCGAGCAAACCCCCGGCCTGCGCTCGGCCGCCACCTATGAGCCGTCGCTGGAAGCCATGGAGTCGGCGATGCGTCTGTTCCCTTACGACCAGTCCATCATCACGCCGGAAATGATACGCAGCCGCTACGAGGCCAGCGCCCGGCCTGGCGCCCAGGATGCGCTCAAGCGCCTGATCCCGCAGCCCAATCCTGACGGCCCCACCATCGTGCGCGGTTTTCCGGCGGCGGCGGTGGCGGCCATCGAAGCGCCCACGCTGGTGCTGCACGGCCGCGAAGACCGCGTGGTGCCGCCGCAGTGCGGCCAGCTGCTGGCAGAGCACATCCCCAACGCCGACCTGCACCTGTTTGCCAAGTGCGGCCACTGGGTGCAGACCGAACGCCGCGCCGATTTCCTGCGCCTGGTCAGCGACTTCGTGGGAACCAAAAAATGAGCCGCAACCTGCTCGAACGGGTGCTGTACCAGCTCTGCGTGGACCGCAGCGCCAAACAGCGCTTCAAGGAAAGCCCGGAACAATTCCTGGCGCGCCACGCACTGAGCGAACAGGAGCGCGACATGGTGCTGCACTTCGACGTCAAGGCCCTGCAGGCCTACGGTGTCAATTCGATGCTGACCATGGGCTTCTGGCAGGAGCTCTCGCCCACGCGCGACATGAACGCCTACATGGCCTGCCTGCGCGACGTGCACAGTGGCGAAGCCGTGTTTTCGGCCGCGCTTAAATAGGGGAACGTAATGGGAACTATCGTAGGCGCCTTCCTGGTGCCGCATGACCCGGTGATGTACGTGGCGCCAGAGGCGCCGCCACCGGCCAAACGCGACGCCGTCCATGCCGCTTTCCGTCTGTGCTCGGAGCGCCTGGCGGCGCTCGATCCGACCACGGTGATCATTATCGGCTGCGACCATTACATGCTGTTCGGGCCGCAGTGCCTGCCCAGCTACCTGATCGCCACCGGCGACGTCGATGGCCCGATCGACCAGTTGCCCGGCCTGCGCCGCGGCACGCTGGACAACAACCAGGCGCTGGCCGAACACATTGCCATGCATGGCCGCGAGCACGGCTTCGACTGGACCGTGGCGCGCGCCTTCACCTTCGATCACGCCATCGGCATTCCGCAGCAGTTGCTGGTCGAGCCGCTGCTCAAGGCCGGGCGCGCGGTCAAGACCATACCAATATATCTGGCCTGCGCCGTCGATCCCTACATTACCCTGCGCCGCGCGGCGCAACTGGGCGCGCAGATCCGCGATGCCGTGGCGGCGTTTGGCGCCGACGAGCGCGTGGTCGTCATCGGCAGCGGCGGCATCAGCCACTGGGTCGGTTCGGCGCAGATGGGCCGCGTGAATGAAGTGTTCGACCTCGAGGTACTCGGCCATGCGCTGCACGGCAGGCTCGATGCGCTGTGCGCGCTGAGTGATGCTTACATCCTCGAGCATGGCGGCGAGGGCGGTATGGAAATTCGCAACTTTGCCTGCGCCATGGGCGCCGCACCAGGCGCGCGCGGCGAGTTGCTCGGCTACGAGGCCGTCCCCGAATGGGTAACGGGCCTGGGCTTTGTACAACTGCATGTGGAGTGAGCATCATGAGCAAAAAAATCTTTCTGTTGAAATCCGCCGACCTGCAGCCCGGCTGCGCGCGCAAGGTGGAAGCCGAGGGCGGCGACATTGCCGTGTTCAACCTCGAAGGGCGGTTTTACGCCACCTCGAATATGTGCACCCACGCCACCGCCTCGCTGGCCGATGGTGAAATCGTCGGCGACGACTGCATCGCCTGCCCGGTGCACTTTGGCGAATTCCATATCCCCACCGGCCAGGCGCTCAGTTTTCCGTGCACGGTGGACCTGCGCACTTACAAGGTGCTGCAGGAGGGGGAAGACATCTACGCCGATCTGGACGAAGAGTCCGAAGAAGCCGCCTCTGCGATCTAGGAGAGACACATGTGCACCAATGAAAAAGTCATTCATCTGAAGCTGCCGCGCAAGAGCGGCGCGCTTGAAGATCTGGACCAGTACATCAACATCGCCGAAGGCCGCATGTCGCGCAAGGTATTCTGGGAGCGCGACATTTACGAGCAGGAGCTGGAAAAAATCTTTGCGCGCGCCTGGCTGTTCCTCGGCCACACCTCGCAGATTCCCAAGGCCGGCGACTACGTCACCACCAGCATGGGCGAGGACGACGTGCTGGTCGTGCGCCAGAAGGATGGCGCCGTCAAAGCCTTTTTGAACACCTGTCCGCATCGCGGCAACCGCCTGTGCTTCTCGGAAGTGGGCAGCGCGCGCGGCTTTATCTGCAATTACCACGGCTGGAGCTTCGGCATCGACGGCGCCTTGCGCGGCATGCACGAATCGGCCGCCTACGAAGCCAGCGGCTTCGACAAGTCGCAGCACGGCCTGCACGAAGTGGCGCAGGTGGACAGCTACAAGGGCCTGATCTTCGGCACACTCGATCCGACCGCGCCATCGCTCAAGGAATACCTGGGCGAATTTGCCTGGTATCTCGACACCCTGCTCGACATGGACGGCGAGGGTACCGAGTTTGTCGGCGGCTGCGTGCGCTCGGTCATGAAATGCAACTGGAAATTCGGCGCCGAGAATTTTGTCGGCGACATCATGCACGCCGGCTGGACCCACGATTCCGCCGCCAAGGCCATGCTGGGCGGCTCGGTGGGCGAGCTGGGCAAACAGGAAGATTCGTATCACGTCAATGTCAACGGCCATGGCTGGGAATTCAACCTCGACAAGGTCGGCAACACCGCCACCTTTGGCGACAAGGAAGTGCGCAAGTACATCCACGAAATCCAGCCCAAGGTGGCTGAACGGCTGGGCCATACCCGTTCGATGATGATCGGTTCCGTATCGTCGGCAACGATCTTCCCGAACATGTCGTTCCTGCCCGGGCAGAATACCTTCCGCGTATGGCAGCCGCGCGGCCCCGACGAAATCGAACTGCATACCTGGACGCTGGTCAACAAGAGCGCGCCCGAGGACATCAAGGAGCGCTACCGGCGCGGCACCATGATCACCTTTTCGCCATCCGGCGTGTTCGAGATGGACGACGGTGAGAACTTCGAATACTCGACCCGCACCAACCGTGGCCGCGTGACGCGCGAGCAGGATCTGTTCCTGGGCCTGGGCCTGGGCAGCCGCATTGAACACCCGGAATTGCCCGGCAACGTGTTCCAGGGGCAGATCAATGAAGCCAACCAGCGCGCCTACTACCAGCGCTGGCTCGACTTCATGAAAGCCGAGTCCTGGGACGATCTGCCGCAGCGATGAGAGGATGGACATGACAGCACAGAACACGATCAAGGCGGCTAGCCCACGCGAGGCGGTGGACATGGCGACCAGCTACGAAATCAGCAATTTTCTCAAGCGCGAAGCGCGCCTGCTCGACAGCGAACGCTATGACGACTGGCTGGCCATGCTGGCCGACGATATCCATTACTGGATGCCGGCCATCGAAAGCCGGCGCCGCGCCAACAACGGCGGCGTGACCTATCTGCCGGGCCGCATGGCGTTTTTCGACGACTTTCTCGAGCACTTGCAAAAGCGCGTGGCGCGCTTCAAGCAGCCGACCGCCTGGGCCGAAGATCCGCCCACGCGCCACGTGCACGTGATCGGCAACATCGAGGCGTTTGCCGGCGAAGCCGACAACGAATACCTCGTGTACTCGACCTTTGTGAACTACCGCAGCCGGGTAGAAACCGATAACGACACCCTGATCGGCCGCCGCACCGATGTGATCCGCCGCACGCCAGAGGGTTTGCGCCTGGCGCGGCGCAAGATCGTGATTACCCAAACGCTGCTGCAAGCGAAAAATATCAACACTTTCCTCTGAGGTGAACATGGGCTGGCTCGATAACGATGTGGCGCTGGTGACCGGCGGCGGTTCCGGCATCGGCCGCGCGGTGGTGCGGCGCTTTCTGGCCGAAGGTGCGCGCGGCGTCGGCGTGCTGTTGCGCGACCCGGCGCAGGCGGCCCGCTTCAAGGAAGAATTTGGCGATTGCGTGCACCCGGTGCTGGGCGACGTGCGCAGCTATGCCGACAACCTGCGCGCCGTCGAGGAAACCGTGGCCGCCTATGGCCGCCTTGATACGCTGGTGGGCAATGCCGGCGTGTGGGATTTTTTTGCCGGCCTGATGAAAACCGAACCCGAGGCGCTGGCGGCGTCGTTCGACGAGATTTTTGCCGTCAACGTCAAAGGCTATCTGCTGGCCGCGCGCGCAGCAGCAGCGGAACTGCGCAAAACCCGGGGCAGCATGATTTTTACGCTGTCGAACGCCAGCTTTTATGCCGGCGGCGGTGGCCCCGTGTACGTCGCTTCCAAGCATGCGGGCGTTGGCCTAATCAAGCAACTGGCCTACGAGCTGGCGCCGGACATCCGCGTGAACGGCGTGGCGCCGGGCGGCACCGCCACCCCGCTCAAGGGACCGGCCGCCTTGGGCAAGCACGATGCGCGGCTGTCGGAAATTCCCGGCTTCGAGCAGGCCGTGGCCGACGCCATGCCGCTCGGCTTCATGGCGCAGCCGGAAGACCACACCGGCCACTACGTGCTGCTGGCCTCGCGCGCCAATTCGTCCGCCACCACGGCGGCCATCCTGCAAAGCGATGGCGGCTGGGAGGTCAGGGGCCGGCCACCCAAAAAACCGCGCAATCCACAATAAAACACAGCAAGGAGACGGTAGTGAAAAAAGATGTGCTCAAAGAGTTATTCCCACCGGGGCGGCTGCCGCTGCTGGCGGCGCCGATGTTCCTGGTTTCGGGCCCGGAGCTGGCCGTGGCCTGCGCCAAGGCTGGCGTGATCGGCAGCTTCCCTGCGCCCAATGCGCGCAGCGTCGAGATCCTCGAGAGCTGGCTGCGCCATGTCAGCACCGCGCTGGCCGGCGCAACGGACGCGGCGCCATGGGCACTGAACATGATCGTCCACAGCACCTACGACCGTTTTGCGCGCGAACTGGAACTGGTCATGCAATACCAGCCCAAGGTGGTCACCACGGCGCTTGGCAGTCCCAAGCGCGTACTGGAACAGGTGCACAGTTATGGCGGCGTGGTGATGGCCGATGTGATCACGCCCACGCTGGCGCGCAAGGCCGTCGATGCCGGCGTTGATGCGCTGATTCTGGTGACGCAAGGGGCGGGCGGCCATACCGGCAACTACAACCCGTTTGCCTTCATCGCCGAAGTGCGCAAGTTCTGGGACGGTCCGCTGGGCCTGGCCGGCTGCATTTCCAGCGGCAGGGATGTGCGCGCCGCGCAGTTGATGGGCGCCGACTTTGCCGTGGCCGGCACCCGCTTCATCGCCACCGCCGAGAGCATGGCTGCGCCCGAGTACCGCCAGCTGGTGGTCGACAGCGGCATCGAAGACCTGGTGGCGTCCAAGGCGGTATCGGGTGTGCTGGGCAACTGGCTGACCGCCACCATGAAGGCGGCTGGCGTCGATCCCGACGGCGACGGCAGGGACAAGCGCATCGACTTTTCCGGCGATATCAGCGCTGGAAAAAAAGCCTGGAAGGATATCTGGTCGGCCGGCCAGGGCCTGGGCGCGGTCTCCGCTGTCGAGCCGGCCGCCGAGGTCATCGCCGCCATCCGCCAGGAGTATGTCCAGACCCTGCTGAGCGAGCAGGACTTTCTTCACCACGCACTCAATCACGGAGCCATCGCATGACTACCTCCCACCTGCAAGCCGCTGCCGACGCCCTGTGGCAGGCCCGCGCTGAAAAACTCACGGTGGCGCGCGTATCGGAAACCTTCGGCATTGCCAGCGCTGCCGATGCATATGCCGTTTCGGCGCTGAATATCGCCCGCGCCGTGCAGCAGGGCGCGCGCGTGTCCGGCAAAAAAATCGGCCTGACTTCGCTGGCCGTGCAGCAGCAGCTGGGCGTTGACCAACCCGATTACGGCGTGCTGCTGGCCGATATGGAATACCTGTCCGGCGCCACGCTGCCGGCGGCGCGCCTGATCCAGCCCAAGGCCGAAGGCGAAATCGCCTTCGTGGTGGGGCGCGACCTGCGCGATGAACACCTGACCTGGGGCGCTTTTTTGCGCGGCCTCGAATACGCCTTGCCGGCCATTGAAATCGTCGACAGCGCCATCCACGACTGGAAGATCACGCTGGTCGATACCGTGGCCGACAACGCTTCGTGCGGTCTGTACGTGCTGGGGCTGGAGCCGCGCCGCATCGGCGACATTGCGCTGGGCGCCGCCTCGCTGCACCTGCGCAAGAACGGCGCCACCGCTGCCGTGGGGGCCGGCGCCGCCTGCCTCGGTAATCCGCTGCTGGCGGCCTACTGGCTGGCCAAAACCATGGCCGCCGGCGGCCAGCCGCTGCTGGAAGGCGACGTGGTGATGTCGGGCGCGCTCGGTCCCATGGTGGCGGTGCAGGCCGGCGACGAGATTGACATCGATATCGGTGGCCTGGGCCGCGTCAGCTGCGCACTGGCCTGAGATTTTTGTAGCAGATCACGGTCGTTCATTTGTTCATTTCACAGTTAAAAATATAACGGAGACAGACATGAAAAAAATCGGTACCGCAAACATCCTTGCCACAGCAAGCGCCATCGCCCTGTGCCTCAACCTTGCAGTTGCTGGTGCTGCAAATGCCCAGGTCACGGTCGGCGTATCGCTGTCGGCCACCGGCCCTGGCGCGGCGCTCGGCATCGCCGAGAAAAACACGCTGGAACTGCTGCCCAAGACGCTGGGCGGCCAGACCGTGCGCTACATCATCCTCGACGACGCCACCGATCCCGCCACCGCTGGCAAGAATGCGCGCCGCTTCGTCGAATCGGACAAGGTCGATGTCATCATCGGTTCCTCGACCGTACCCACCTCGGTGGCCGTGATGGAAGTAGCCGCCGCCGGCAAGACCGCACAACTGGCGCTGGCGCCGTTTGTCGCCAAGCCCGATTTGCAACCGTGGGTATTCGTGATGCCGCAGTCGGTGGAGCTGATGGGTTCCGCCATTTTGCAGGACTGGAAAGCGCAGGGCGTGAAGTCGGTCGGCTTTATCGGCTTTAACGATGCCTGGGGCGAATCGTGGCTCAAGGAGATGCAGGCCAAGCTGCCGCAGCAGGGCATCAAGCTGTCGGTAGTGGAGCGCTACGCGCGCGCCGACCAGTCGGTAACCGGCCAGACCCTCAAGCTGATGGCTGCCAACCCGGACGCCGTGCTGGTGGTCGCTTCCGGTACGCCGGGCGTGCTGCCGATGCGCACGCTGCGCGAGCGCGGCTACAAGGGCAAGATCTACCAGACCCATGGCGTGGCCAATATCGAGTTCCTGCGCCTGGCCGGAAAAATGGATGAAGGCGTACGCCTGCCGACCGGCCCGGTGCTGGTGGCAGAACAGCTGCCGGACAGCCATCCGAGCAAGGCGGTCGCCACCCGCTACGTGAATCAGTATGAAGCCAAGTTTGGCCCCAACAGCCGCAACAACTTTGGCGCTTATGCCTACGATGCCTACCTGCTGCTCGATTCCGCCGTGGCGGCGGCCAGCAAAAAAGCCGCGCCGGGCAGCGCCGAATTCCGCAGCGCGCTGCGCGAGGCGCTGGAAACCACCACCAATCTGCCGGTCACGCATGGCGTGATCAATATGAGCAAGCAGGATCACACCGGCCTCGATGAGCGTGCCCGCGTGCTGATCAGCATCGAATCGAAGACCTGGAAGCTGGCCAAGTAATATGGACATGACCCATACCAACCTGGCCATAGGGCCCGGCGCGGGATTGGCGCGCCCCGACATCGAACGCATCGACCTGGACGACGGCAGCTTTATCCTGCGCTCGCGGGTCGCCCCGCGGCCGCATGCACGCTGCCTGGGCGACTGGCTTGAGCACTGGGCGCGGGTAACGCCGGACGCGGTGTTTCTTGGCGAGCGCGATGCGCAGGGCAACTGGCGCCGCCTGACTTACGCCGAGGTGCGCTGGCAGATCGGCCGCATCGGCCAGGCACTGCTGGACCGTGGCATGTCGGCGCAGGCGCCGATTGCCGTGCTGTCCGATAACAGCATCGACGTGGCGCTGCTGATGCTGGCGGCCATGCACGTGGGCGTTCCGGTCGCTGTCCTGTCGCCGGCCTACACGCGCGCCACCAGCGACCATGGCAAGCTGCATGCGCTGCTCAAGCTGCTGGAGCCTAGCCTGATGTATGCGGGCGACGGCGATGTGTATGGCCCCGCCATGCGCAGCAGCGGCATCGATTGCCCGATGGTGTTCTCCACCCATGTGCCAAGCGGTGGCGTGGCGTTGTCGCTGCTGGCCGAAGTGGACGAAACACCGGCCGTGCGCCGCGCCTTCGAGCAGATCACGCCCGATACCCATGCCAAGTACCTGCTGACGTCCGGCTCCACCGGCTCGCCCAAGGCGGTGGTGAATACCCACCGCATGCTGTGTGCCAACCAGGAGGCCATGGTGCAGGTCTGGCCCTTCCTCGAATACCGGCCGCCTGTGCTGCTGGACTGGCTGCCATGGAGCCACACCTTTGGCGCCAACCATAACTTCAACCTGATTCTGCGTAACGGCGGCGCGCTCTACATCGACGATGGCCGGCCGGTGCCGGGGCTGTTCGAGCGCTCGCTGGTCAATCTCGGCGAGGTGCTGCCCACGCTGTATTTCAATGTGCCCAAGGGCTACGACGCGCTGCTGCCGGCGCTCGAACAGAACCAGGACCTGGCGGCGCGTTTTCTGGCCGGGCTGGACGCCATGTTCTTTGCCGCCGCCGCGCTGCCGCAGCAGTTGTCCGACCGCCTGGCGCAGGTCATGGCGCCGCACCGCAGCACGCCGGTATTCTTTACTTCGGCCTGGGGCGCGACCGAGACCTCGCCCACGGTCACCAATGTGCATTTCGTCGCCGGCCAGTCGGCCAACCTCGGCGTGCCGGTACCGGGCGTGGAGCTCAAGTTTGTCCCCAACGGTAACAAGCTCGAAATGCGGGTGCGCGGTCCCAACGTGTTTACGCATTACCGCGGTGCGCCGGAACTCACCGCCAGCGCGTTCGATGCCGACGGCTTTTACCTGATTGGCGACGCCGGCCGCCTGGCCGACCCCAACAACCCCAACGCCGGCGTGCTGTTCGACGGCCGCGTGTCGGAAGACTTCAAGCTGACCACCGGCACCTGGGTCTCGGTCGGCATGCTGCGCATTGCCGCTGTGGGCGCGCTGTCGCCGCTTGCGCAGGACGTGGTGGTGGCCGGCCATGGCCGCGATGAAGTCGGCCTGCTGATCTTTCCATCGCCGGCGCTGCGGCGCTTGGGCGACGACGCCGACGGCAAGCTCGATGGCGCCGAACTGGCGGCCGTGCCGGCGGTGCGCCAGGCGATTGCCACTGCGCTGGCGCAACTGGGCCAGGGCAAGGGCTCGGCGGCGCGGGCGGCGCGCGCCGTGATCCTGTCACGGGCGCCGGATTTGGGGCAGGGCGAGAGCACCGACAAGGGTTATATCAACCAGCGGCGCGTGCTGGAGTTGCGGGCGGCGGAAGTCGAGCGCCTGTTCAGCACTGACGCATCCGTGATTTTTTCGGCCTGAGGCCGGCACCATTTTTATCTGCAAGGACTTACGATGCCCAAGAAACTCAAAGTCGCCATCATCGGTTCCGGAAATATCGGCACCGACCTGATGATCAAAATCCTGCGCCATGGCGAATACCTGGAAATGGGCGCCATGGTCGGCATCGACCCCGCGTCCGACGGCCTGGCGCGCGCCGAGCGGCTGGGCGTGGCCGCCACCCACGAAGGCGTGGAAGGGCTGGTGCGCCTGCCAGTGTTTGCCGACATCGATATCGTGTTCGACGCCACCAGTGCCGGCGCCCATGTGCGCAACGACCGCTTTTTGCGCGAACACAAGCCGGCGCTGCGCCTGGTGGACCTGACGCCGGCCGCCATTGGCCCGTACTGCGTACCGGTGGTCAATCTCGATGACCACCTGCAGGCGCTCAACATCAACATGGTCACCTGCGGCGGCCAGGCCACGATTCCGATCGTGGCGGCGGTATCGCGCGTGGCCAAGGTGCATTACGCCGAAATCGTCGCCTCGATTTCGAGCAAGTCGGCCGGTCCCGGCACGCGCGCCAATATCGATGAATTCACCGAGACGACATCGCGCGCGATTGAAGTGGTGGGCGGCGCCAGCAAGGGCAAGGCCATCATCGTGCTCAACCCGGCAGAACCGCCGCTGATGATGCGCGACACCGTCTACTGCCTGTCCGAGCTGGCCGACGAGGCGGCCATTGCCGCCGCCATCGAAGCCACGGTGGCGGCGGTGCACGACTACGTGCCCGGCTACCGGCTCAAGCAGCGCGTGCAGTTTGACCGCATCAGCGCTGATGCGCCGATCAATATTCCTGGCGTGGGGCCGCGCATGAGCGGCCTGAAAACCTCGGTGTTCCTCGAAGTGGAGGGCGCCGCCCATTATCTGCCGGCCTACGCCGGCAACCTGGACATCATGACCTCGGCCGCCAAAGCCTGTGCCGAGCGCATTGCACAGGACATGCTGGCACATCGCGTGCTGGCGCAAGGAGCCGCAGCATGAAAAAAATCTATATCTCGGACGTTACCCTGCGCGATGGTTCGCACGCGATTCGCCACCAGTACAGCGTGGCCCAGGTGCGGCAGATCGCCCGCGCGCTCGACCAGGCCCGCGTCGATTCGATTGAGGTGGCGCACGGCGACGGCTTGCTTGGCTCCAGTTTCAACTATGGTTTTGGCGCCCACACCGATCTGGAATGGATCGCCGCCGTGGCCGAAGAAGTCAGCCACGCCAAGGTCACCACGCTGCTGTTGCCGGGTATCGGCACCATCCACGATCTGCGCCAGGCGTACGACGCCGGCGCCCGCATTGTGCGCGTGGCCACCCATTGCACCGAGGCTGACATCTCGAAACAGCACATCGAGTATGCGCGCAACCTGGGCATGGAGGCAGTGGGCTTTTTGATGATGAGCCATATGACCACGCCGCAGCACCTGGCGCAGCAGGCCAAGCTGATGGAAAGCTATGGCGCCACCTGCTGCTACGTGGTCGATTCCGGCGGCGCGCTGGGCATGACCGATGTACGCGAACGCTTCCGCGCCTTTAAAGACGTGCTGCGTCCGGAAACCGAAACCGGCATTCACGCGCACCACAACCTGAGCCTGGGCGTGGCCAATTCCATCGTGGCGGTGGAAGAGGGCTGCGACCGCGTGGACGCCAGCCTGGCCGGCATGGGCGCCGGCGCCGGCAATGCACCGCTGGAAGTGTTCGTGGCCGCTGCCGCCCGCCTGGGCTGGGACCATGGCTGCGACCTGTACAAGCTGATGGACGCCGCCGACGACCTGGTGCGCCCGCTGCAGGACCGCCCGGTGCGGGTGGACCGCGAAACCCTGGCACTGGGTTACGCCGGCGTGTACTCGAGCTTCTTGCGTCACGCCGAGGTAGCCGCCAAAAAGTACGGCCTGTCCACCGTCGATATCCTGGTGGAGCTGGGACGGCGGCGCATGGTCGGCGGCCAGGAAGACATGATCGTCGATGTGGCGCTGGACCTGTTGCAGCAGCGCGGCAATGTAGTCGCTGCTGCCGTGGCGGTGGATTGAGTCATGAGTACGCATATCATCACCTTTGCCCCGGCCGGCGCCCAGGTGGCCTGCGAGGCCGATGGCAGCGTGCTCGATGCGGCGCTGGCGGCCGGCTATTTTCCCCAGCATAGCTGCCGGCGCGGCGAATGCAATGCCTGCGAAGCCAGGGTATTGTGCGGCGAGGTAGCCTACCCGGCAGGCTTTGTGCCGGAAGGCGTCAGCCCCGGCATGGTGCTGACCTGCCAGGCACGCCCCCTGAGCGATGTCACCATCGCCGCGCCGGAAGTGTCGGCCACGCCGGGCCAGCGCGTGGTCAAGCTCGGTGCGCGCGTGAGCGCGGTCAGCCGTGTGAGTGCCGACGTGGCGCTGGTCACGCTGCAGGTGCCGCCCGGCAGCGGCTTTTCGTTCATCCCAGGCCAGTACGTGGACGTGGTGATGCGCGATGGCGAGCGGCGCAGCTATTCGCTGGCCAATGCATCGGCCGAGCAAGGCGTGATCGAGTGGCATGTGCGGGCCCTGCGCAACGGCCGCTTTTCCAACCACGTGTACCAGAAGCTCAAGGAACGCGACATGCTGCGCATCGAAGGGCCGTTTGGCTCATTCATGCTGCACGAAAGCGAGGCGCCCATCATTCTGCTGGCCTCCGGCACCGGCTATGCGCCGATTGCCGCCATGCTCAAGGCGCACGGCGCCCGCATGGCGCAGCGCGGCGCCGTGCTGTACTGGGGCGGCAACCGCCTGGCCGACCTGTATGCACTCGACGACATCGCCAGCTTGCAGGCGCAGCATCCGGCACTGCGCTTCGTGCCGGTATTGTCGGCCGCCGACAGCACGTGGGACGGCGCCAGCGGCTTTGTACACGAAAAAGTGGCCAGCGATTTCCCCGACCTGTCGCAACACGAGGTGTACGCCTGTGGCAATCCGCTGATGGTCGATGCGGCACGCCAGGTGTTCGTGCGCGATAACGGTCTTAAAGAAAATAACTTTTTCAGCGACGCCTTCATCACCAAGCCTAGCCCGCAGCCGCTGATACGGTCAGCAACAGCGCCAGCGCTGGCGACGGCGCAGTAAGCACAAAAACAGGTCCGCCAGGACCACCGAGGAGACAACAATGGATGCAGGAATCTTCATGATCCTGATGCAGGACGGGCTGACCAGCGGCGCGGTGTATGCGCTGGTGGCGCTGTCGCTGGTACTGATATTTTCGGTCACGCGGGTGATCTTCATTCCCCAGGGCGAATTTGTCGCCTTTGGCGCGCTGACCCTGGCAGCCTTGCAGAACAAGGCTTTTCCGGCCAGCGCCTGGCTGCTGCTGGCGGCCGGTGTGATCGCCTTCGCCATGGATACCTGGAGCCTGATGCGCTCTGGGGCCTGGCGCGGTGCTGACGTGGGCCGTAACTTCGGCGCGCTGGCGCTGCGCTACCTGGTGGGGCCTGCGGCAGTGTTTGCGCTGTGCCGCTACACGGCCGGCATGGAGCTGTCGATGCTGCTCCAGGTGGGACTGACGCTGCTGGTGGTGGTGCCGCTCGGCCCCCTGTTGTACCGCATTGCCTACCAGCCGCTGGCCAATGCCTCGGTGCTGGTGCTGCTGATCGTCTCGATGGCCGTGCACCAGGTGCTGGTGGGCCTGGGCTTGCTGATGTTCGGCGTGGAAGGCGTGCGCACCACATCGTTTGTCGATGCCCAGTTTGCCGTCGGCCCGATGATGATTTCGGGGCAAAGCTTGATGGTGGTGGCGGTCTCGCTGCTGCTGATCGCCGCCCTCTACCTGTACTTTGGCCACGCCCTGTCCGGCAAGGCCCTGCGCGCCACGGCAGTGAACCGGCTCGGTGCGCGGCTGGTGGGCATCGGCACCAACCAGGCCGGCAAGCTGGCGTTTACGCTGGCTGCCGGTATCGGCACGCTGTGCGGCATTCTGATCAGCCCCTTGACGGCGATTTATTACGAATCGGGCTTCCTGATCTGCCTGAAAGGCTTTGTCGGCGCCATCGTCGGTGGCCTGGCCAGCTATCCGCTGGCCGCCGCCGGCGCAGCCTTCGTCGGCCTGATCGAGAGCTATGCCTCGTTCTGGGCCAGCTCGTTCAAGGAAGTGATCGTATTCACCCTGATTATTCCGGTGCTGCTGTATCGCTCCATCGGCGCCCACCACGCTTCCGAGGAAGAATGACGACGATGAAAAAATCGACCCTGATGTTTGCGGCCTTTGCCGCCACGGCGGCCTTGCTGCCGGCGCTGCCGGTGCCGGAGTTCTGGATTTCCATGCTCAACTACGTCGGCATCTACAGCATCGTCGCCATCGGCCTGGTGCTGCTGACTGGTGTTGGCGGCCTGACCTCGTTTGGCCAGGCGGCGTTTGTCGGCATCGGCGCCTACGCCACCGCCTACCTCACCACGGTGCACGGCATGTCGCCGTGGCTGACCCTGCTGGTGGGCGTGGTGCTGACGGCCAGCACGGCGCTGACCATCGGCGCGATTACCATGCGCCTGTCCGGCTATTACCTGCCGCTGGGGACCATCGCCTGGGGCATCTCGCTGTACTACGTCTTTGGCAACCTGGAGTTTCTCGGTAAATTCGATGGCCTCAATGGCGTGCCGCCGATTGCTATTGGCGACCTGGCGCTCGATTCCGGCCGCAAGATGTACCTGCTGGTCTGGCTGGTGGTGCTGCTGGCGATGGTGGCCGTGCATAACCTGCTCAACTCGCGCCCGGGGCGCGCCATCCGTGCCCTGAAAGGCGGCGCCGAAATGGCCGAGGCCATGGGCGTGCAGACCACGCGCATGAAGATCGTGATCTTCATTTACGCGGCGGTGTTGTGCAGCGTGGCAGGCTGGCTGTACGCGCACCTGCAACGCTCGGTCAACCCGACGCCGTTCAGCGTCACGCACGGGATCGAATTTTTGTTCATGGTGGTGATCGGCGGCGCCGGCCATATTGCCGGGGCGATCCTGGGGGCGTTTGTACTGACGATTTCCAAGGAAGTGCTGCAGGGGATATTGCCGCAACTGCTGGGCAGCAGCGGTAACTTCGAGATCATCGTTTTCGGCGTGCTGATGGTGCTGCTGCTTCAGCATGCGCGCGATGGCCTGTGGCCGTTCTTGACGCGCTGGTGGCCGGCGTCGCCGCCGAGGGAGAACGCACCAGCGCAAGCTGATTCGACCGCCGCGCTGCCGGTACGCGACAAGCCGGCAGCGGGCGTGACGGTGCTCGATGTGCGCGCCATCCGCAAGCAGTTTGGCGGCCTGGTGGCCGTCAATGATGTGAGCTTCCGCGTGGCGGCTGGCCAGATCGTCGGCCTGATCGGTCCCAATGGCGCCGGCAAATCGACCACCTTCAATCTGGTGACCGGTGTGCTGGCCGCTACCAGCGGCGAAGTGCTGTACTGCGGCCAGCCGATTGCCGGCCTGCCCAGCCGCGCCATCGTCCAGCGCGGCATTGCCCGCACCTTCCAGCATGTGCAGATGCTGCCGACCATGTCGGTGCTGGAAAACGTCGCCTTGGGCGCCCACCTGCGCGGCGACTTTGCAGCGCAGGGCGGCACCCTGGCCAGCGTGCTGCGCCTGAACCGCGGCGAGGAAGCCAAGCTGCTGCACGAAGCCCGTCGCCAGCTGGAGCGCGTGGGTCTGGGCGACTACCTGTACCACGAAGCCGGCAGCCTGGCGCTGGGCCAGCAGCGCATCCTGGAAATTGCCCGCGCGCTGTGCTGCGACCCCGCGCTGCTGCTGCTCGACGAACCAGCGGCCGGCCTGCGCTACCAGGAAAAGCAGTCATTGGCGGCGCTGCTGCGCAAGCTGCGTGCCGAGGGCATGTCGGTGCTGCTGGTGGAGCACGACATGGACTTTGTGATGAACCTGACCGATCACGTGGTGGTCATGGAATTTGGCACCAAGATTTCGGAAGGCACCCCGGCCGCGGTGCAAAGCGACCCGGCGGTATTAAGCGCTTACCTGGGCGCAGCATAGGAGAACACCATGACAGCCATACTTGAAATCGCAGATCTGCACGCCGGCTACGGCAAGGTCGAAGCGCTGCACGGCGCCAGCCTGCAGGTGGAAGCGGGACAGATCGTCAGCGTGATCGGCCCCAATGGCGCCGGCAAATCGACCATGCTCAATGCGGTCATGGGATCGTTGCCGGTCAGCGGCCGCTCGAGCGGCAGCGTGCGCTTTTTGGGCGAGCGTGTGGACCGCTTGCCGGTGGAGCGCCGGGTGGCTGCCGGCATGTCGCTGGTGCCGGAAAAGCGCGAACTGTTTGCCAGCATGAGCGTGGACGACAACCTGCGCCTGGGCGCCTACGCCCGCAAAAAAGCCGGCGACCGTCAATACCTGGATCAGCTGGACATGGTGTACGAACTGTTCCCGCGCCTGAAGGAACGCCGTACCCAGGCCGCCGGCACCATGTCCGGCGGCGAGCGCCAGATGCTGGCTGTGGGCCGCGCCCTGATGGCCAAACCGCGCCTGCTGATGCTCGACGAACCGAGCCTGGGTCTGGCGCCGCTGATCATGCAGGACATCTTTGCCATCATCAGCGCCCTGCGCAAGACCGGCGTGGCGACCCTGCTGATCGAACAGAACGCCCGCGCCGCGCTCAACATCTCGGACTACGCCTACGTGATCGAAACCGGCGACATCAGCATGCAGGGCCCGGCCACGGAACTGGCCAACGATGCGCGGGTGATCGAGACGTATCTGGGGCTGGTGAAGCGGGCGGCGTAGGAAAGGGGCCGCGCTATGGGCTGAAAATTTCCTGCAGAGTGTGCAGTGTTTTGGCAAGCGTGCCGGCGGTGACGTTACCAAACTTTGTCACCAGTCGCGTTTTGTCGACGGTTCGGAGCTGGTCGAGCAGTATCAGCCCTTTCTTTCCATCGTGCGAGATCGGTATGCGAAATGGCGCGGCTTTGCTGCCCGTTGCCATGGGGGCAATCACCACCGTCCTGAGATGATCGTGCATTTCTGGCGGCGAGATGATCACGCATGGGCGTAACTTCTGAATTTCATTACCGACTGTAGGATCAAGATTGACCAGCCAGATTTCGCCCCGCTTTACCATATGATCGCTTCGTCGTCAGTATTGGCGAATGGTGGTATGACCAATGCATCGTCCCCTGCAACTGCCAGCGCCTTACTGGCTTCTGCCCATCCACTACGCACACGCTTCGCAGGAGCGCGGATGACAATCGCGCCATCTTCGACTGATATCTCGGCTTCGTCTTGCAGACCAATCTGGGCCAGGAGCTCAGCTAGAAATAGCAATTCGCTCCCGGTTCCGTTTGACGTAGCGCAAATGCGACTATACTTAAAACCCATACGGTTGATCGATGCGAACGGTCATCGAATCATCCTTGTTTGAGCGCCGCTGGTCCCTTTATTGGAGTCCAGATGAGTATGCTGCTTTCATCACCTTCATTGCCTCCAATCCAAACGCTGGTAATGTAGTGAGGTAGCCTGACATTTTCGGACACTTCCATTTGATAAACTTGTCGAAGGGAGTGAAAACATGAGATCAACGACATATACCCCGGAGTTCCGGGCCGAGGCGGTCAAGCTGGTACTGGCGAAAGGGCTAACGCTGGAAGAAGCTGCCCAGCGAATCGCGATCCCCAAAGGGACGCTGGCGAACTGGGTGAGCGCGGCCAAACGCGGCACCGATCCGGCTGCACCACCTGGTAGCCGAAGCGTCGCGGAACTGGAAGCCGAAGTGGCCAGGTTACGCAAAGAGCTGGCGGTCGAACGAATGGAAAAGGACGTTCTAAAAAAGGCCACCGCGTACTTCGCGAGGGAGTCGCTGCCCGGTACGCGCTCATGAAATCGATGCGGCTCGATTATCCTCTTGGCTTGTTGTGCCGCGTTTTTGAAGTGTCGCGTAGCGGCTTCTACGCAGCGCTGGAGCGTCAGCCATCGCAGCGTGCGCAGGACGATGAGCGATTGAAGATCGCAATCAAGGCCGGCCACATACAGACGCGCGAGACCTACGGCCCCTTGCGTTTGCAGCCGGAGCTGGTTTCGCAAGGGTTCAATGCTGGACGAGACCGGATCGTGCGCCTGCGGCGGGAGCTGGGTCTGCGTTGCAAGCAAAAACGCAAGTTCAAAGCCACGACGAATTCGAATCACGCGTTCCCAGTAGCGCCGAACCTGCTGGAGCAGTGCTTTGCGCCGGCAAGACCAAACGAGGCCTGGGTCAGTGACATCACCTATGTCCCCACGGATGAAGGATGGCTTTACCTGGCGGGCATTAAGGATGTCTTCACTTGTGAAATGGTGGGCTACGCGATGGGCGCCCGGATGACGCAGGAATTGACGGCGCAGGCACTGTGGCAGGCGGTGCGCAGCAAACGGCCTGCGCCAGGCTTGATTCTGCACTCGGATCGCGGCAGCCAATACTGTGCCGACGACTACCGCGCCCTCGTCGCGCAGTTCGGCATGAGGGCATCCATGTCGCGCAAGGGGAACTGTTACGACAACGCCCCTATGGAGAGCTTCTGGGGCAGTTTAAAGAACGAGATGATTCATCATCAGAAGTACGCTACACGGGCTAACGCAGAATCAGCGATCAAGGAGTACATCGAGATTTTCTACAACCGCCAACGGCGTCACTCGCGCCTTGGCTACGTCTCGCCAGCATCGTTTGCAGAGAGCTTCAGAAAACAGGCGCTGGCTGCTTGAAACGGACGTGTCCATTATTGACAGTACACCTCACAGTGGCAGCACCGCTTTATGTTCCACTAAGGCCGGTTGGTTGGGTCTCGAGGCTCCGCCCTGAGTTCAGGGAAAATCTAAAAAAAGCGCAATCACTTTGTGAGTCCAACCGTTTCTGCGATTGAAAAGAAGGAATAGGACACACGCAAACTATCCGGCAACGGATCGACAGCCCCATCAACCGCGAGCGCATCGAACACCGCCTGAAGTTTTTGAAAGAGCCGTTCCACGGCGACATTCGTCGATGATTCCGCCCTATAAGTACCAGAAAGCTCTTTCCTATCATCAGTCACAAAATAGGAAACCTGCTTTCCTACAAAAGCATCATTCTTCGATGGCTCCGAGCGAATCTGATATTCATCCTTCGCTTCCCTGTCAGCGGCCAGCACCACATCCCTATAACTCGCCTCCAGACGTTCGACATCAAAGAACAACACTTGAGCTGACAGCGCCTTTAACACTTCTTCTGTTGACCGAAACACGCGCTCCCAAGTGCAGCGGCGCAGACAGTAATTCACTCCCTCGGCCGCACCGCTTGACGCATACAAGCCGTAGTACTCGGCGTGCTTCTCCCCAAACACCGATATACCGGCGAGCCTAGAGAAAACGACCAAATCGTCGACTTCAAAGCTCGCGCTTATCGTTGTAACCTCGTGCATCAAGTTCTTCGCGATTGCGGCAGCGGCAGAAGCTGTAACAAAGCGTGCGGGTTTCGGCAGTTGAGTACAAGCGGCAGAGCCGAATTTGTCTCGTTCCCAGCTGATCAATTCCATTTCATGAACCCTTAACGAAAATCTCGAAGATTGCCTTCGTATTGCGGATTGCCGGACCCATGACGGTCAACGCTGCAAATATTGCCCTTTTTGTCGACGCCCAGATTCCGTCGTGAATCGCCTTGGCCATCTTTGATCTCATGTGGATCAACGCCATTCTTCTTCCACCATTTATCGTCAGGCACAGTTACCTTGCCCTCCGGCTTGTCGGGTACCGATGTATCTTTACCTTCCTGTTTCTGGTCATCAGTCGATGGATTCGCTTCTCCGGATTTCTTGTCTCCGCTGTTTGTACCAACAGAGAACCCCACCGCGTCCTGCCTTACCGAAACGCCTGAACCCCAGCATCCATGCGGCTTCCCGCGCCATGCGCAGGGTGCGGCCGCCGGTTTTCGGCGCGAGACCCCCTAATGCGGTTTTTGCCAGTAAGGCGGACAGCCAGCGCAGTATATCAGC
>JBEVNE010000339.1:0-3054 GCA_040508275.1 Duganella sp. | reverse complement strand
GTGCCGGCTCCCTATCTCGCTCAGTGCCAGAGCGAACTGAACGAAACTGCGCTGGCCTGGGGCGGCCAGGACCTGTCGGTCCACGCCAGCGGCGCCTACACGGGCGAAGTGGCGGCATCGATGCTGGTCGATTTTGGCGCCCGCTTCGTGCTGGTTGGCCACTCGGAGCGTCGCGCTTACCACGGCGAAAGCAGTGCATTGGTGGCGCAAAAAGCGCTGGCGGCGCTGGCTGCCGGTCTGACGCCTGTTATTTGCGTGGGCGAAACGCTGGAAGAACGCGAAGCCGGCAATACCGACGCTGTCATCAGCGCCCAGTTGCAGGCGGCGCTCGATGTGCTGGCTGTTGATCAGCTCGATAAAGTCGTGCTGGCCTACGAGCCTGTCTGGGCGATTGGCACTGGTAAAACTGCCACGCCAGCAATTGCCCAGGAGGCGCACCGCGTGCTGCGTGACTGCGTGGCGCGCAAGAGCGAGGCGCAGGCGGCCAAGGTGCAGATTCTGTACGGTGGCAGCATGAAGCCGGACAATGCTGTCGAATTGCTGGCGCAGCCCGATATTGACGGCGGCCTGATTGGCGGCGCTGCATTGAAGGCAGCAGATTTTCTGGCGATTATTCACGCCGGATAAGTGAACAAGTAAGTGAACAAGTAACTGAACAAGTAAGCAGACGCCATATTGCTGTAGCGGACGTGCTGGTATCCGTGCATTCGATATAGCAACTGGAAACAAAACGATACAAAACTATTTATTTTTGACTGGAATATCATGAGCGGCATCTTCAACCTGGTAATTATTGTGCAAGTCTTGTCGGCCATTGCGATCATCGCCCTGGTTTTACTTCAGCACGGCAAGGGCGCCGACATGGGCGCGGCGTTTGGTTCGGGCGCTTCGGGCAGCCTGTTCGGCGCCAGCGGTTCGTCCAACTTCATGTCCAAATTTACGGGTGTGGCGGCAGCGATTTTCTTCAGCGCTACCCTGGCGCTGGCCTATATTTCGTCGCAGCAAAGCAACGGTTCGGTCAGTGGCGGTGTGATGGATAAAGCCCTGCCAACGGCCCCGGCGCCAGCGCCAGCAACGGGTTCGGCCGGAATTCCGAATGCACCGACCCCGGCGCCGGCAGCACCTGCGCCACAAACTCCTGCACCAGCGCCTGCAAACTCCATCCCAAAGTAATATAATAGCGGGCTGGATGTGCAGCGATGCGCAGCGGGCAGCTTGCAGCGCATGATGTGAGCAGGTTCAAGCAGTAAAAGGCGGCGCGCGGTATTGGCGCTGCCGGGTAATAAAGTAGTCAGGTAAGGTGCTGTCAGGTGATTAACCGGCGGCGCCAGCCGAAAAAGCTGGCATTGGCATGAAAATATTCAACCAGTGTAAGCAGCAGTAAAGATTTATCGTTTTTCTTCTTGTTTTTTCGCAATACGGCATTAACAAGCTGGTGAAGATGCAGTAGAATAGCGGCCTTAATGCCGACGTGGTGAAATTGGTAGACACGCTATCTTGAGGGGGTAGTGGCGCAAGCTGTACGAGTTCGAGTCTCGTCGTCGGCACCAAAAAATTCAGAGGCCAGCAAAGGAGTTGTGTACCTGAGCTGGCTTTTTTACGAGGATGTGTCGTTCGATCCTGGTCTTACGTTGTACGATTGGGGCGAGCGTAAAGAGCACCGCAAAACATCGCAGTGTGTCCTTCCAACCCGAACGTTCAACAAAAGCTCATCGATCGTGAACCTCGAAAATTATCTCCCCGTCCTCCTGTTTATTCTCGTCGGTCTCGGCGTAGGTATCCTCCCCCAGGTGCTGGGCCATGTGCTCGGACCAAACAAGCCTGACTTCGCCAAACTGTCCCCGTATGAATGCGGCTTCGAAGCTTTCGAAGACGCGCGCATGAAATTCGACGTACGCTACTACCTCGTCGCAATTCTCTTTATTTTGTTCGATCTGGAAACGGCATTCTTCTTCCCTTGGGGCGTCTCCGTGCGCGAACTGGGCTGGAACGGGTTCCTGGTGATGATGAGCTTCATCGCTGAATTCGTGGTCGGTTTTTGGTATATCTGGAAGAAAGGTGCCCTTGATTGGGAATAAGCCATGGCTATTGAAGGCGTATTAAACGAAGGTTTCATCACTACCTCGGCTGACAAGCTGATCAACTGGGCGCGTACGGGTTCGATGTTCCCGATGACGTTCGGTCTGGCCTGCTGCGCAGTAGAAATGATGCACGTGGGCGCTGCCCGTTACGACATGGACCGCTTCGGCGTGGTGTTCCGTCCTTCCCCACGTCAGTCCGACGTGATGATCGTGGCCGGCACGCTGTGCAACAAGATGGCCCCCGCGCTGCGCAAGGTCTACGACCAGATGCCGGAACCGCGCTGGGTCATCTCGATGGGCTCGTGCGCCAACGGCGGCGGCTACTACCACTACTCGTACTCGGTGGTGCGTGGCTGCGACCGCATCGTGCCGGTTGACGTGTACGTGCCAGGCTGTCCTCCCACCGCTGAAGCCCTGCTGTACGGCATCATGCAGCTGCAGAACAAGATCAGGCGCACCAACACGATCGCACGCTAAGGGCGCTTCACACGATGACTACCAAATTAGAACAACTCCAAAGCGCCCTCGGCATTGCCCTGGGCGAACGCGTTACTACCACCGTCGCCCTCGGCGAAATTACCCTGGTGGTCAAGGCTGCCGATTACTACAGTGTCATGCAAACGCTGCGCGACGATGCCACGCTCGGCTTCGAGCAGGCGATTGACCTGTGCGGCGTCGACTACCTGAACTACGGCGACGGCGCCTGGGACGGTCAGCGTTTCGCCGTGGTCGTGCACCTGCTGTCGGTCAAGCACAACTGGCGCGTGCGCGTGCGTGCATTTGCCACCGACGATGAAATGCCCGTGTTCCCGTCGCTGGTGCCGCTGTGGCGCGCACTCAACTGGTTTGAGCGCGAAGCATTCGACATGTTCGGCATCCTGTTCGAGAACCACAACGACTTGCGCCGCATCCTGACCGATTACGGCTTCATCGGCCACCCGTTCCGCAAGGACTTCCCGGTGTCGGGCTATGT
>JBEVNE010000130.1:0-25212 GCA_040508275.1 Duganella sp. | reverse complement strand
CGCGCATGCTGCCATCCGCAGCCTGCGACACCAGGCGCACCGCGGCGGGCTCGTGCGCGATCTTCTCCGCGTCCAGTACCTTCACCAGGTGTTCGCCGATGAGACTCACGGGCAAGCGCTTGAGATTGAACTGCAGGCAGCGCGACAGCACCGTGACCGGGATTTTTTGCGGATCGGTGGTCGCCAGGATGAATTTGACGTGCTCGGGCGGCTCTTCCAGCGTTTTTAGCATGGAATTGAACGCGTGGTTGGTCAGCATGTGCACCTCATCGATCATATAGACCTTGAAGCGTGCATTGCTCGGTGCGTACACCGCCTGCTCCAGCAATTGCGCCATTTCGTCCACGCCACGGTTGGACGCGGCATCCATCTCGATGTAGTCGACAAAACGGCCGGCATCGATGGCCGTGCAGGCCTCGCACACGCCGCACGGAGTGGCGGTGATGCCGCCATTGCCGTCCGGCCCCACGCAATTGAGCGACTTGGCCAGAATGCGCGACAAGGTGGTCTTGCCGACTCCGCGCGTACCGGTAAACAGGTAGGCATGGTGCAGGCGGCCACTGTGGAGCGCATGCGTGAGCGCGCGCACCACATGCTCCTGGCCGACGAGGGTGTCGAAGTTGCGGGGACGGTATTTACGGGCGAGGACTTGATAGGACATGCTGGGATTTTACCGTAGATAGCGGATGCCAAGGGAGCTGGCATCGGTGCGCGAAAACGGCAATTGTAACAACTCGAGGCCCGATTAGATATCGATTGCCATATCGATTGCCGGGCAAACGCTGTGGCAAGGGCCTGCGCATGGTTTTACCTGGCGGCATTCTGACTTACAATCTGATTTTATTTACCACGCCAGACAATGAAAAAATCCGCTCTTCCAGCCCTGCTGCTTCCATTACTGTTCGCGCTGCCGGCGCAAGCGGCCGAACGCGAGTGGGCCAAGTACAAATCGATGGTGGAAGGCTTGCGTATCGATAAGTTTTACGCCGTCCCCGCCGCCGAGCGCGACAAGATCAAGCTGTATATTAGTGTAAAGCCCGTCAACAAGACGTTCAAGCCTTCGGACGTGGTGCTCACCGTGGTCAATGGCGCCGAACGCCAGCCGCTGCCGCCACTCACGCCAGAATACCGGCTCGACTTTGGCGCCCCCAATCCAGCCTGGATGAACGACAGCACGCGCATCGTCACCACCCTGCCGCCTGGCGAAAAATCGGCCATCGGCTACGAAGGCGTAGCGGTGCTGCCCGAGGGCCTGCAATGGAATTACGCCACCGTGATGGGCAGCGTGGGACAGATGAACGGCGCCATCAAGAAAATGGCGGGCGCCATGAGCATGTTTGCACCGAGCGTGGACGTGGTGGTGTTCAAGTTTGCCGGCCCGGCCACGCTGAAGATCGGCAATGAAGTGCGCAGCACCGATGCCCGCCACCTGATCGTCGTGAAGCCGGAAGCAGCGAAAATGAAAGAGAATCCTCTGATGGTGGCGTCGGCACGGCCGCTGGAGGCGGAGTTGCGCGAGGATTGAGCCTGGCCCACGTAAAAAAAGCTGCCCAAGGGCAGCTTTTTTTTGAATAAGGAGGCGAGCCTGATCTGCGGCACTTATGGTTAACGGCCGTGGCTGCTTCGTTCCCGACCTGACCAGGTTAGCCATGCCACAATGCGCAGGGGCCCGCCAGCAGTCATTATACCCTACAGCCCCAGCTCCTGCCAAATCGTGTCCACACGTGCTTTCACTGCCGGCGTCATCTCGATGGTGGTGCCCCATTCGCGCGTGGTTTCACCCGGCCACTTATTGGTGGCGTCGATGCCCATCTTGCTGCCCAGGCCACTGATCGGCGAGGCGAAGTCGAGGTAATCGATCGGCGTGTGATCGACCAGCGTGGTGTCGCGGGTGGGATCGACGCGGGTAGTAATGGCCCAGATCACTTCTTTCCAGTCACGCACATTGACATCCTCGTCCACCACCACGATGAACTTGGTATACATGAACTGGCGCAGGAAGCTCCATACGCCAAACATCACGCGCTTGGCGTGGCCAGCATACTGCTTTTTGATCTGCACCACCGCCATGCGGTAGCTGCAGCCTTCCGGCGGCAGATAAAAGTCGGTGATTTCAGTGAACTGCTTTTGCAGCAGCGGAATGAACACTTCATTCAGCGCCAGCCCCAGTACTGCCGGTTCATCGGGCGGTTTGCCGGTATAGGTGGAGTGGTAGATAGGATCGCGGCGCATGGTGATGCGGTCGATGGTAAATACCGGGAAGCTGTCCTGCTCATTATAGTAACCAGTGTGGTCGCCATACGGCCCTTCCAGCGCATGCTCAAAGCCGGATGGATGGTTGGCGTCCGGGTAGATATGACCTTCCAGCACGATCTCGGCCGATGCCGGCACCCGCAATTCGCTGCCAATAGCCTTGACCAGCTCGGTGCGGCTGCCGCGCAGCAGGCCGGCAAATTGATATTCGGACAAGCTGTCGGGCACCGGCGTGACGGCCCCCAGGATGGTGGCCGGATCGGCGCCCAGCGCCACGCACACGGGATACGGTTTGCCCTTGTTCTGCAAGGCGTGCTCGCGAAAATCGAGGGCGCCGCCACGGTGCGCCAGCCAGCGCATGATGGCCTTGTTCGGCCCCAGCACCTGCTGGCGGTAAATACCAAGATTCTGGCGTTTCTTGTTCGGCCCCTTGGTAATCACCAGCCCCCAGGTAATCAAAGGCGCGACATCGCCTGGCCAGCAATGCTGGATCGGCAGGCGCGCCAGATCGACATCGGCGCCTTCCCAAACGATCTCGTGACAGGGCGCGCCGCGCAGCTCTTTGGGCGCCATGTCCCAGACGGCCTTGACCAGCGAACCGAGCCCGATAATATCCTTGAAATCCTTCGGGGGTTCGGGCTCCTTGAGACGCGCCAGCACATGGCCGATCTTGCGCAGCTCGCTGACATCTTCGGCGCCCATGCCGAGCGCCACGCGGCGCGGCGTGCCGAACAGATTGCCGAGCACAGGAATGCTATGGCCGGTGGGATTTTGGAACAGCAACGCCGGACCGCCAGCGCGTAAAGTACGGTCGCAAACCTCGGTCATCTCCAAATGCGGCGAAACTGGCGTCAAAATACGCTTAAGTTCGTCCATCTGTTGCAACTGAGAAATAAAATCACGCAGATCGGAATATTTCATCGTTTTTTAATATTTTCTTACACAAGAGTCTACTGTTTAAAAATACAGGTCAAGTGGTTGATTTTATTGGTTTTCTAGCGCACACATGGCAAAAAGCTAGATTTAAAAGTTATAGCTTTGGTTCGCGTTAGTATTGACTCGGTATAATACCGCCCCTACAATCTGCCCTACTTGAAGAGAACACGGCCCAAGGCCCATGCCCGAGCGCATGTTGTTGTTGCTTATTCATTCACGGAGTCGGGGCTCCACATGACATTTTAAGGAGTGTTTTCAAAAGGCGTCTGCCTTACCCCCGAAAGAGGTTGTATTGCGACTGATCCACCACCATTGCTGGGGATCAGCTCAGGCAAACAATGACGGCGTCCATGCCCGCACTGACAGTGCGATGGACGGTGATAATTTCTGATGCACGGCACGAGCCACCCTTGACGCTGCGTAGCGCTGTTCTACGTTGGCCGGGGATCGCTTTGACGAGCATTTCAGAGGGGAACTCTATGATTAATCGCATCACCGGTGTTTCGGCGTTTGCCAGCACCATTCTGGCTCGCCAGCCAGCTGCGTGGTTGTCCAACACGCGCATTTCGGCAAAAAACGTGCTGACCACCGCACAACACACCATGACCATCATCGGCGTCACCGCCCTGGTGCTCATGGCAGTGATGTTTGTTCGTCCTGATCTGGCCAAAGCGCTTAGCGACAGCCTCAACCCCGCTCCTGTGGCCGAACCGGTTGCCCTGGTGGCGCCGCCGCTGTCGGCCCTGATGGACGCGCCAGCACCGGCTAGCGCCGCCGAGGCGGACGCCAAGGCTGCTGCCGCGCTGTCCGCCGAGGAAAAAGCTCTGCTGGGTACCCAGAAGCAGCAACAATGGGTCACCTCTTGGCTGTCCAAGCGCTACCGCGTGGCGGGCGACGCCACCAATATGCTGGTGTCCACCGCCTACCTCACTGCACGTGAAATCAAGCTCGACCCGCTGCTGATCCTGGCCGTCATGGCCATCGAATCGGGCCTCAATCCATTCGCCGAGAGCCCGATGGGCGCGCAAGGCCTGATGCAAGTGATGTCCAAGGTCCACCACGACAAGTTCCAAGACCTGGGCGGCCTGCAGGCAGCGCTGAACCCGGTCGCCAACATTCGCGTCGGCTCGCTGATCCTCAAAGATTACGTCAAGCGCGGCGGCTCGGTGGAAGCTGGCCTCAAAGGCTACGTCGGCGCCGCCGCCCTGGCCCACGACGACGGTTACGGCGCCAAGGTGCTGGCCGAGTACAACCGTCTCAAGCAAGTCTCGAACGGCAAAAAAGTGCCAATCAACACCCCAGTCATGGCCCAGGCCGCGCCAGCCAAACCGGCAGCGCCAAAAGCCGAAGCGCCAGTGGCGGATACGCAAATCGCTGGCCTCTAATATATAGATAGAGCATAGAAAAAAGCCGGGCCCCACACTGCGGGGTCCGGCTTTTTGTTTCACGGCTTGCGCGCCACCAGGTTGATCAGCGTTTCCTCGCGCACGGCCGGTGGCTTGATGCGCAGCGCGGTTTCGAGCAGCCCCAGGTCTTCCCTGCTCCACCACAGGAACGGGTAAGAGACTGCGCTGTCCGGTACCGAGAAGCCCGCCTTGCGTACCATGGCCAGGTATTCGGGCGCCGTCTTCTGTACATCCATCGGGTGGCGGAACAGCAGGCGGATGACCCAGGAATGGATGTAGCGCCGCGTCGATTCGGCGAACAGTAGCACCCCGCCAGGTTTGAGTACGCGGAAAAACTCCTCGATCGCTTTTTCCTGATCGATCAGGTGGTGAAACGTCTGGTGACAGAACAACAGATCGACTGAATTATCGGGCAGCTTGATGTTGGAGCTGGAACAGCAGACAAATTCAGCGTTTACCTGGTTGGCGGCGGCTTCGCGGGCCGAGGCTTCCAGCATTTCGGGGTCGATGTCCATGCCGATCAGGCGCGTGGGCGAAAAACGCTGCTGCAGCTTGTGCAGTGAACGGCCATAACCGCAGCCGACGTCGGCCACCACCTCGAAGGTGCGGCGCTGGTCCGGCATCAGGCGGTCCAGGTCGAGCAGCGCGCGCTCAAGCACATGCACGGTCCATGTTTCGGTGCGCAGGAACCATTTGCCAAACGCCGTTTCCGGCACATGGGGGTCGCCCGGTGGCTGCATCGTTTCTACATTGGTACCCATAAAATCCCTGTCTGACGAATTAATCTGAAAAATCTGCGGCGCGCATCCTGCGCGCCGGATCACGTACAATGGCAAACCTTTTTTTGACGCTATTTCCGTCGCCTTTAATCTGTGTCTGCCCTTCGATTAGTGCTGTGCTTACTGCTGCAGCCATTGCTGCTCATGAGTGCTACTGCTGCTGCCCAGGATGCGCCGCAACCAGCCGCCGCAAGCACTGAAACCACCGCTGACGCAGCGCCACGACCTCCTGCGCCGATACGTTTCCTGCTGACCTTCGATGACGGCCCGGCTGCCGCCAGCAGCGGCAACCCCACCGTGCAAATACTCGAAACCCTGGCGCGCAACCGGCTACAGGACAACATCAAAGCTGTATTCTTCACCCAAACCCGCGCCTGGCATGGCGGCGGTACCGAGGTGGGCCGCGCGTTGATACAGCGCGAACATGCGGAAGGCCACGTGGTCGCGCTGCACAGCGCCACAACGTTCCACTCCAACCATCGCTTCATGAGCCGGCAAACGCTGGACGAATCGATGCAACGCGGCGTCGACGACCTGCTGGCGCTTACCGGCGTCGCTCCCAAGCTGGTGCGCCCGCCTTTTTGGGCTTACAACGCCGACACGCTGGCGTCTTACCACGCACATGGCATGCAGATGCTGCTGACCGATCTGAATGCCAACGACGGCAAAATCTATGGCGTCAACTTCAGCTGGCACAAACGCTCGAATATGCTCAAGCACCTGGCCCAAACCCGCATGCGCTGGGCCGCGGGACGCATGCCCGAAGTCGATGGCTACACCCCGGTGGTGGTGACCTTCCACGACGTTAACACCTACACGGCACGCCATATCGAGGAGTACCTCGACATCCTGGTGGACGTGGCCCGCGAACTGGCAGTACCGCTGGCCGACAAACCGTTCTACGACGACCACGACGCACTGGAACGCGCAGCACTGGCCAGCACCGTTGCCAGCGCCGAGGCCCGGCCGCCATTGCCGGGCTTCTGGAACTGGCTGTGGCAGTAAGCGTTACGCCAGCCTGACTACCTCTGTTTCAGGCGCCTCCACCAGCGGTCGTGCGCTGCACAGCACCACCGACAGTTCTGCATGCGCCAGCGCCAAGGTATAGCCATCGCTCCCTAGCTTGAAACGCGCCTCTTTTTCACTCCATAGCTGATAAAACCCGGCCACACGCTGCGCCTGCGGCAAACCTTGCTGCGCCTGCCATTGCTTCATTTCAGGCGCTTCAAAAGCCTGTACGGCGAGTGCATCAAGGTCGCGGCTGCCGTCCAGCAGTTCGATGTCGAGCCCCAGCGCCGTCGTGGCGCTGACTGCGCACGCCACCCAGCGGCCGCTGTGGGCGATGCTGAACGACGGCTTGACACCAACGGTTGCAGGTGCGGTCAGCAGCGGCGCACCCGCCACCTGCTCCTCCAGCAGCACTTCGCGCCACGGTACACCCAGCAACGCGCCCAATGCATGACGCGCCAGCACCCGCCCCACGACGAACTGGCGCAAACGCTGGGCGCGCACGAAGCGCTGGCAGCGCGCCTGCTCGCCGACCGACAGGCAGCAACGGAAGCGATCAAGGTCGGCCTGCGCAACCGCATCGGCATCGGCCATCAACAGGCGGGCGCTGGACACCCGTGCTTACTTGGCCAGCTTGACGAAATCGGCCTTGAGCGCCACGCCGGCCATGATGGCGCCGTCAGCGCATTCAAACTCGGTCTGGCTGGCGAATTCCTGGTCCTTGAAGTTCGAGACGATGTTGACGACCGCATCGGCGCCAAGTTCGTTGGCACGCTTTTGCAGCGCCAGCATCGCCGATAGGAATACCCAGTTGCAGGCTTTCTCGGTCGATTTGCCAAAGCCATTGGTGCGCTGGCTGGTTTTATCGGACGCGATGCGGGTGGCGATTTTCGGCGTCGGCTGGTCGGCCCAATAGAACTTGACGCTGTCGCCCAGGCGCTGCTGGGCGTCGTTGGCGGCCATTGCACCGGCAATCGGCAGCTTGACCATGGTGTCTGCAGCACTGGCGACCAGCGGAGTAGCCAGCGAAGCTGCACAGACAGCGGCGATGGAGAGCATTTTTTTCATGGTTGTCCTTCCTGTTAGAGGTAACGTTTGAAAATCAAAGAAGTATTGATGCCGCCAAAGGCAAAATTATTCGACATCACGTATTCGCATTGCAGCGGACGGCCTGCGCCGGCGATATAGTCGAGCTGCGCACAAGCGGGGTCCAGCTGGTCGAGGTTGATGGTGGGGGCAAACCAGCCCTCGCGCATCATTTCGATACTGATCCAGGCTTCCAGCGCGCCGCAGGCGCCCAGCGTGTGGCCCATATAGCTCTTCAGGGAGCTGATCGGCGTGGCGCCGCCGAACACCTCGAACGTGGCCTGCGATTCGGCCACGTCGCCCTGCTGGGTGCCGGTGCCGTGGGCGTTGATGTAGCCGATGTCGTGCGGCTGCAGGCCGGCGTCGCGCAGCGCCAGGCGCATTGCGGTCTGCATGGTGGCGGCATTGGGCTGCGTGACATGGCAGCCGTCGCTGTTGGTGCCAAAGCCGACCAGTTCCGCGTGGATGGTGGCGCCGCGCTGCTGCGCATGCTCCAGGTCTTCCAGGATCAGGCAACCGGCGCCCTCGCCGATCACCAGGCCGTCGCGGTCGGCGTCGAACGGGCGCGGCGTGGTATGGCCGGCGTCATTGCGGGTACTGGTGGCGAACAGGGTGTCGAATACCGCCGCCTCGGTGGCGCACAGTTCCTCGGCGCCGCCGGCCACCATGGCCAGTTGCTTGCCGGCGCGGATAGCCTCGTAAGCATAGCCTATGCCCTGGCTGCCCGAGGTGCAGGCGCTCGAGGTGGTGATCACGCGGCCGGTAATGCCGAAGAACACACCGATATTGACGGGCGCCGTGTGCGCCATCATCTTGATATAGGTGGTGGCGTTGATGCCCTTGGTGGTGCGCTCTTCCATCATGCGGCCAAAGTCGCCGATGGCGCTCGGCGTGCCGGCCGACGAGCCGAACGACACGCCCATCTCGCCGCTGGTCAGCAGCGCATGCTCGAGCAGGCCGGCGTGGGCCAGCGCCAGTTCGCTGGCGCGCGTGGCCATCAGCGCGACCCGGCCCATGCTGCGCATGGTCTTGCGGTTGTAGCGCGCACCGAGTTCAAACGGCGCAGCCGGCGCCCCCAGACGCGTGTTTAGGCCATCGTAATCGTCCCAGCCATGCATGCGCACGATGGCGTTGCGATACTCGCCCAGGCGGGTGCGGATCGCCGCCCAGTCGTTACCGAGCGGGCTGATGCCGGCCATGCCGGTCACGGCAACACGGCGGCTCATGCCAGGCCGCCGTTGACGGAAATGACCTGGCGCGTGATGTAGCCGGCTTCCTCGCCCATCAAAAAGCTGACGGCGGCGGCCACTTCCTCGGGCTTGCCGACGCGCCGCGCCGGTATCAGCTTGAGCGCTTCATCGAGCGGCACATCGTCGATCATGTCGGTTTCGATCAGGCCTGGCGCCACGCAGTTGACGGTGATGGCGCGCTTGGCCAGCTCCAGCGCCAACGCCTTGGTGGCGCCGATGATGCCTGCCTTGGCGGCGCTGTAATTGACCTGGCCGCGGTTGCCGATCAGGCCAGAGACCGACGCCAGCGTGACGATGCGGCCCGGCTTGCGGCGCTGTACCAGCGGCATCACCAGCGGGTTGAGCACGTTGTAAAAGCCATCGAGATTGGTCTGCAGCACCAGGTCCCAGTCCTCGCCGGACATGGCCGGGAAGGCGTTGTCGCGCGCCACGCCGGCATTGCACACCACGCCGTAATAGCAGCCATGCTGCGCAATGTCCGCTTCCAGCGCGGCAGCGGTGGCGGCGCGGTCGCTGATATCGAACTGCAGCACGCGCGCGGCACGGCCCATGGCCGCGATCTCGCCGGCCACAGCATCGGCTTCAGCGCGCTGGCTGCGGCAATGCAGCACCACGTCGTAACCGTCGCGCGCCAGGCGCAGCGCAATCGCCTTGCCGATGCCGCGCGACGAACCCGTCACCAGCACGCTCATGGACTTATTCTGATTCATCCTGCTTTTCCATCTTTGAGAAATTGATCAACATTATCGGGCTGGAATACCGTCACCGTGGCCACAGCCAGGTCGGCGTCGCCCTGCTGCGCAGCAGCCAGGCAGATGCGGCAATCGAAGGCGCCGAGCCCATTTTCGCCTTGCAGCACGCGCTGTACATGCACGTGCAGCCGGCTGCCCAGCGCAAAATGCGGCACGCTGGCCTGGTATTTGCGCGAACCGAGCAGAAAGCCGACCTTGACCTCCTGCTGGCGCCGGCGCGCGCGCCAGCCGGCATGGGCGGCAATCGCCTGCGCCATGTATTCGATGCCGACCCAGGCGCCCACGCCATCGGCGCCGGCCAGCATGCTGCCTGCGTGGATGAGCACTTCGGCGCACAGATTGTCGTCATCGGCGCTCAGCACCCGGTCGAGCAGCACCATGCGGCCCGAATGCGGCAGCAATGTGCGGACATCGGGCAGTTCCTGTGGCATCGTCATGCGTCCCTCCCCAGCAGCAGCGCCGCGTTGGAGCCGCCAAACGCAAAAGAGCTGCTCAGCACCCGCCGCAGCGGCCGGCCCAGCGCCGTTCCGGGCGCCACCAGCGCCAGTGCCGGCAGGTCGGGATCGCGGCTGCCATCCCACAGGTGCGGCGGCAGCCGGCCTTGCGGATTATCGTCCTGCATAGCGAGCCAGCACAGGGCCGCCTCGATAGCCGCCGCCGCGCCCAGCGTATGGCCGGTCAGCGGCTTGGTCGAACTGACCGGCGCCTGGCAGCCGAACAGCTGCGCAATCACGCGCGACTCCATCGCATCGTTCTGCTGCGTGGCGGTGCCGTGCATATTGATGTAATCGACCTGCTGCGCCGCCATGCCGGCACGTGCCAGCGCCTGCGTCATGGCCAGCATGGCGCCGGCGCCGGTGGGGTCCGGCGCCGACATATGGTGGCCGTCCGACGATTCGCCCCAGCCCAGCAGGGCCACCTGCGCCGCCGGTGCCGCAGCGGTTGCCTCTGCTGCCTCCGCCACAGCTTGCGCTGCGGCCAGGTCGGCATCGGCCGTCATCAGGAACAGCGCCGCGCCCTCGCCGATATTGATACCGTTGCGGTGCGCACTCATCGGGTTGCACTGCGAGGCGCTGACCGATTCGAGTGCGGCAAAGCCAGCCACCGTAAACGTGCACAGCGAATCGGCGCCGCCGGTCACCACTGCGTCGCACAAGCCCATACCGATCAGGCGCGCGGCGCTGGCCATGGCCTTGGCGCTCGATGAACAGGCGCTCGAATGGGCATAGGCCGGACCGGCCACGCCCAGCTCCTGCGCCAGCATCACGGCCGGCGAACCCATTTCCTGACGGTCGTAATGAAATGCGTCGGGCAGCGCGCCGTGCTGCTGGAAAGCGCGAATCGCCTGCTCGGTCTCGCCGATGCCCGAGGTGCTGGTGCCGACCACCACGCCCACGCGATCAGCGCCATAGCGGGCAATCGCCGCCTGCACTGCTGGGCGGATCTGCGCCAGCGCCGCCAGCGCCAGCGCGTTGTTGCGGCTTTGCTGCGCCGGCGGCAGGTGCGCCACCGATGGCAGCGCCGCCGTGACGCAGCCGAGCGGTAGTTCGCGCTCCGGGCTCCAGGCGCGCGTGGGCGCCACGCCGGTCTGGCCCGCGTACAGGCGCGCCTTGATCTGCGCCGGGTTGTCACCAAGCGCGCAGATGATGCCGCAAGCGTTCAAATAAAATGTCGTCACGATGGGTTCTGGCTGGTGCTCGTATAGGCGTAAAAAATCAGTTCGTGGCTCATTCGGGTGCAAACTCGACCGTCAGCTTATAGTGATATCGCAGGTTTTCCAAGACCACCGTGCCGCTCCAGCGTGGCTGGCCCGCTTTGCGCACGCCATAATCGATGCGCATGATCGGTTTGTCGTCCAGGTACAGCATGCGGATGCCGCCCTCGCCCCCGCCCTCCTTCGCTTCTTCGATGCGCCAGCCCGGTGGCAGCGCCGCAGCCACTGCCGCCGCCGGCCACAGCGTCAGCTGCATGTCTTCCAGCACATCCTCGGCGCGCACCTGCGACGGCAGCATCACGTGGCGCCACGAGGTCAGCTCCTTGCCATCGTAGCGCAAGGTCAGCACGCGCTGGCCCATCGCCAGCCCGACCATGTCGATCGCTTCCGGCTCGACCTGCAGCGCCACGTCCATGTCGTCGGTGCGGCCGCCGCGCTCCACCTTCAGATGCTGCTGCACGCTGATCGACGCGCCCAGCGCGGCCGGCGCCAGTTTCAGACCGAGCCGGGCCTGCGGCGGTGGCGCGCTGCTGGCGCAGCCGGCCAGCAGCACGGCTGCCACGACGATGCTCAACAGGCGGCGCATATCGCCTCCAGCGCTGCCAGCCTACGCGCGGTCTCCTTGACGAAAGGATTGCTCTGATCCCAGGCGTAGCCGGCCAGGATGGACGAGATCATGCGCTTGACGTCGGGACGCTGATCGGGATGGAAGATAATGGTCTGAAAACTGCCGGCATACCAGGCCTCGACAAACGCGCGGAAGGTATCAACCCCCTTGCGCAGCGGCGCACCATACTCGGCCTGCCAGTCCACGGTTTCGCCAGCAAACTGGCGCTGCAAGGCGCTAGCGGCCAGGCTGGCCGATTTGAAGGCAATCGTCACGCCCGACGAAAACACCGGGTCGAGGAATTCGCCGGCGTTGCCGAGCAGCGCATAGCCTTCGCCCCACAGTTTATCGACGTTGGCCGAATAGCCGACGATCTGGCGCGCCGGCGTGTCCCACACGGCGTTGGCCAGCAAGGCGTGCAGCGACGGCTCTTCTGCAATGATGGCCTGCAGCCTTTCGGTGGGCGTGCCCTGGTAGCGGTCGAGGAAGCTGGTTTCCGCCACCACGCCCTGCGAGCAGCGCCCGCCGGCAAACGGGATAGTCCAGAACCAGACGTCGCAATGGCGCGGGTGCACGGTCACGCGGATCTTGTTGCGGTCAAAGCCGGCGCTGTCGATGCCGTCCTCCACGTGCGTGAATATGGCGCCGCGCACGGGGAAGTTGGACGGCGTTTCCAGCTTGAGCAGGCGTGGCAGGATGCGCCCAAAGCCGCTGGCGTCCAGAATGAACCCGGCATGCACCTGGTACTGCGCACCGTCGGCATCCTTGATGGTGACCAGCGCCGGCGCACCGTGCTGCCCCAGTTCGATATCGAGCACTTCGTGGCGGTAGCGCACCTCGGCGCCGAAGCGCTCGGCCTCGCGCGCCAGGATGTGGTCGAAATGGGCGCGCTGCACCTGATAGGTGGTGCCCCAGCCGCTCGAATGCTTGTCGCGGAAATCGTAGTCGGTGTACACGCCGTCGCGCATGAAGGCAGCGCCGTTTTTGTACTGGAAGCCCGCCTCCACCACTGCCTGCAGCATACCGGCCTGCTCCAGGTAAGCCATACTTTGCGGCAGCAGGCTCTCGCCGATGGAAAAGCGCGGGAACTGCTCACGCTCGATCACCAGCACCTGGCGCCCCTGCTGGCGCAGCAAGGCAGCGGCGACGGAGCCGGCCGGGCCGGCGCCGACGATCAGGATTTCAACGGATTCCATGTGCAATGCCTGGTTCATGCTTTACTCTCTTTGATATGCTTGCCAAAACAGGGCACCAGCAGCCAGACCAGCGCCGTCCCCAGTAACATCGTCATGCCGAATGCTTGCAGCGCCGGCGTGTGGCTCAGGCCAAGCAAACCGAAAGACAGAATCGTATTGGCCGCCGACATGCCCACGGCCAGCCACGGCGTGGCGTCACGCCGGTCCGGGTGCTCCTGCATGAAGATGCCATAATCGACACCCACGCCCAGCAGCAGCATCAGCGCCAGCACGTGGAACAGCTGCAGATTCTGCCCGGCGTAGCCAAGGATGGCCAGGGCGGTAATGCTGGCCAACGCCGTCGGCGCCAGCACGCGCCAGGTGCGGCCGCGATAGCGCGGCAACAGCAGCACGAATACTACTGCATAGGCCCCCAGCACCACCCAGCTCATGTTCTGCCGGTAGCGGCCCAGCACCGACGAAATCTCGGCCACCTTGTCGACCCACTGCACGCCGTGCAGTCCATCGGCCGCCAGCATCACTTGCGGCACGGCGGCGGCACTCAAGCCGCGCAGCGCCACGATGCTGGCGTAGCCGCCCTCGATCTGGCCAAGCCACAGGTGGCGCCACGGCTCACTGGCCGGGGTCTGGAGGAAGGCTTGCACCGTCAGCGGTGCGGCTGCCGCCAGCAGGCCGTTACGGGTAGCGGTGATCCATTGCCGGTCTTCGCCGGCTTCACTGGCGAGCCCGCGCAGGGGACCATCATCGCCCAGCAACTTGTGCTCGATCAGCGCACGCCGCGCCTCCTGCCTGGCGACGGACGGCACCCAGTTCGACATGGCCTGGTAGCCGGAAATGCGTTGGCCTGCCACCAGCTTGTCCAGACGGGTTTTCAATGCTTCTTCTCGCTCAAGCACCTGCTGCGCCGACTGCGCCCGCACCAGGAAATACTGGACCGGCGTCGGTGCATCGAGCAGCTTGCTCAACTTGATCTGGTCATCGATCAGGTGTTTGGGCGGGTTTTGCAGCAGGCGGATATCGTCGTTGGCGCCCAGGCGGTTGATGCCATAGCCGGCGGCCAGCACGAACACCAGCGCCACCACCAGCGTGCTGCGGTCGGCGCGCAACAGCGGCCAGCGCAGCAGGGCTGCGCCATAGTGGCGTACCAGGCCGCCGCTCTTGAGCGTGCGGCTGCCGATCAGCGTGGGGAACCAGCACACCACGGTCAGCCAGGCAAACACCAGGCCCAGCGCAGAAAACACGGCCATCTGGCGCAGGCCGGGGAATGGCGTGAGCGCCAGTCCCATGTAGCCGATCACCGCCGCCAGCAAGGTAAAGCCGAGGCCTGGCATCAGGCGCTTGAGCAGCGCCGGCGAATCGAGCTGCTCGCTGGCGGCCAGACGGTTGCACAGGAAATAGATGCCGTAATCTTGCGCCACGCCGATCAGGCTGGCGCCAAACACCAGCGTCATAAGGTGGATCTGGCCAAACAACAGCCAGCACACCGACAGCGCGCCGAGGAAGCCGACACCAATCGACAACAGGATCAGCGCAATCGGCTTGAACGAATGGAAGGCAAACCACATCAGCGCGATAATGCCGAGCAGCGAACCGATGCCGATCGTGTGCACCTCACCGCTGGCCTGGGCGCCGGCATTGGCCGCGTGCAGGATCACGCCGGCCTGCACCAGGTCTACTTGCGGGTGAGCGCTGCGGGCAGCGTCTTGCGCCTGGCGCAGCACCGGCAGCACGGCTTCCTGCGCCGTCATCGACAGTGCGGGCAACTTCAGGGTCAGCGGCAGCAGCACATACTGGCGCTGCTGGTCCGTTACGTACAGATGACCATCGCGCGGGCGCACCGGGGTTTCCTGTGCGCGTTCCTGCACCCAGCCGGCGAACAGGCCAAACGGGTCGTCCTGCCAGGCGCCCAGCTTGGGGCCGCCAAACGGGCTATACAGCTTGGCCAACGCGGCCTCGAGCCAGAATTGCGACGGCTGCGCGCGCAACTGCGCTTCCTGCTGGGCAGTCAGCAACACCAGCCGGTGCTGCTGGAATACCGACAGCCAGTCGCTCTGGGTCTGTTCATCCACGGCGGCCGGCACAAACAAATCCTTGCGGCTGTCGAGCACCGCCTTGTAGGCGTCGGCCGCACGGCGCGCATCGGCCCAGTCGTCGGCGCCCACCAGCACGATCAGGCGCTGCTGGGCAGCATCGACCATGTGGCTGAACGACGCCTGCAGCACCGGATCGCGCTCCTGCACTGGCAGCAGCGCCATGATGTCGGTGTTGGGGACGATGCGCTTGACCAGCCACAGGTAGCCGTTATGGCCCAGCAGCAGGCAGACCGCCAGCGCCCACAGGATGGCGAGTTGTCGGCCGCGTGTCAAAACAGGGCCGCCTCTTCGCTGGTCATGGCTGTTTCGCCCGCCTTGATCTCGGAAAAGACAATGGCCGTGCGGTCGCCGCTGGCTTCGCTCATGACGATGTTTTTCACATAGGCGCCGCCGTCGAGGAGGATGGTGCCAATGGCCTTGTCCAGCGCCGCCTGGCGCGCCTTGAGCGCGACGTTCCAACTATTGGCATCGACCGTACCATCGACCTCGAACAGCGATTCCAGCTGCCCCAGGTCGCCCGACAGCAGCGAGAACAGCACATTGTTGATCATGCGGACGGTCGGCTCGGTTTTGGCATCGAGCCGCATGGCCACGCGGTCGCCCTGATAGTTGACGATTTCATCGCGGGTCAGGCGCAGCGTGGCAGGGAACGGCTTAAGGGTGCGCCACAGCACGCCCTTGCCGGCCACCACGCAAAAGCGCCCGTGCGACGCCAGCGGCTTTTTCATGCCGGCCAGCGTCTTGGTCTGATCGAAGCGGCCGCACATGATGGCCGGCTTGGCCAGCATGGCCTGAATTTTTGCCACCGGCACCGCCGCCTGCGCCGGGGCGGTGGCAGTCATTGACATCAGCAGCGGCAGCAGCGCGGCGCACAGAATTTTCATGGTCTTCATACGGCTTCTATCCCCAGTTTTTCAAACAGCACGGGCGGCGACACAAAACACATTTCACCGCTGGCGATATCGACCGCCACCATGGTGGTGCTGGCGCGGTTCAGGCGCTTGCCGGTGTCGGCGTCGGTGATCAGGTAGTCGATTTTCAGGCGGTTTTCCCACTCGACGATGTCGGCGCGCAGCTTGAGCTTCTGGCCAAATGTGGCCGAACCGACGTAGCGCAGCTGCATGTCGATCACCGGCCAGGCATAGCCGGACGCCTTCATTTGCGGGTAGTTATAGCCGATCTTGTCGAGCAGCGCGCAGCGTACCACTTCGAGAAATTTCACGTAGCGGCCATGCCAGACGATTTCCATCGGGTCCAGATCAAAAAACTGGACCTGCATTTCCACCTCAGCAAACCAGCGGCTCTCCTTGGGCTTACGCATACAGCCCCCATGCCTGCGTGCGGATGCGCTCGAGCAGCAATCGCAGGTCCGGTTCCAGACGGCGGTCTTCCTGCACCGGTGCGATATCGTCGGCCAGCGCCTGCTGCATGGCCGCCAGCGCCGCCTGCGGCTGCACCTCTGGACTGATCTGGCAGCGCAGCCAGACACCCTGGCGCACCGTGATCAGCAAGGCTGCCACCACCTGCTCGGTCAGTTCCAGCACGCGCAGGCAATCGCGCGCAGCAATCGTGCCCATGCTGACCTTGTCCTGGTTGTGGCACTCGGTCGAGCGCGAAAACACCGAGGCCGGCATGGTCTGCTTGAGCGCTTCGGCAGTCCAGGCCGAAGCGCTGATCTGCAGCGCCTTGAGGCCGTGGTTGATCGCTGCACGTTCGCCGACGGCGCCCGACAGGTTGGCCGGCAAGCCGTGGTTGTAACGGCTATCGACCAGCAGCGCCATCTGGCGGTCCAGCAGGTCGGCCAGGTTGGCGACGGCATTTTTCATGCTGTCCATGGCAAAGGCGATATGGCCGCCATAGAAATGGCCGCCATGCAGCACGCGCTCGTTGTCGGCATCGATCAGCGGGTTGTCGTTGGCGCTATTGAGTTCGTTTTCTATCGATGCGCGGAACATCGGCAGGGCGTCGGCCAGCACGCCGATCACGTGCGGCGCACAGCGGATCGAGTAGCGGTCCTGCAGGCGCTTGCCGTTGCGCTCCCATTCGGTGGTCGGCAGGTCGCTGCGCAGCCAGGCCGCCACCTGCTGCATGCCGGCGTGCGGCTTGGCGGCGAACAGCACTTCATCGAAGTGGTGGGCGTTGCCGTCCATGGCAAACGATGCCATGGCGGTGATGCGGGTGGACAGCTGCACCAGATAGGCGGCGCGGTCGTAAGCCAGGCAGGCCAGCGCCGTCATGACGGCGGTGCCGTTCATGATCGCCAGCCCCTCTTTCGGACGCAGGCGCAGCGGCGTAATGCCGGCATCGGCCAGCGCCTGCGCGGCCGGCACCTGCACGCCGTCGCGCCACACTTCGCGCTCGCCGCACAGCACCGCCGCCAGGTAGGACAGCGGCGTCAGGTCGCCGCTGGCGCCCACCGATCCTTCGGAGGGGATCAGCGGCAGCAGGCCGGCGTCGAGCAGGCGGGTAATCTGCAGCAGCAGTTCCACGCTCACGCCCGAGTAACCCTTGCTCAGCGAAGCCAGGCGCGCGGCCAGGATGGCGCGCGTCTGCTCGGGGGTAAAGTAAGCGCCCAGGCCGACGCCGTGGTAGGTGTACAGGTGGTGCGGCAAGTCCGCCACCAGCGCCGGCGGCACGGTGACGGTGCAGGAATCGCCATAGCCGGTGGTCACGCCGTAGATGGTGCCATCCTCGCGCAGCAGGCGTTCGAGAAACTCGGCGCCGCGCGCAATCGCCGCGCGAAAGGCCGGATCGTCGGACAGCACGGCCCGGGCGCGTCCATGGGCGATATCGACGATGTCTTCCAGCGTCAGGCGCTGACGGTCGAAGCATACGCTGCGCGCAGCAAAATCAGTGGATGGGCGCAGGGCCTTGTCAGCGAGGTGCATCGGGAGTATCCAGTTCGGGTAAATGCCAGAAATCGTAAAAATTAAACCATTCGAGCGGCGCCTGTGTCGCATGGTATTCGAGGCGGCGCGCATAGTCGCCGGCCAGTGCCTGCAATGCGCCGTCGCGGTCCTTGCGGGCAATGCGCACGCTGTCGCGGAACGCTTCAAAATACACGTGCGAACGCCGGCTGCGGCGCATGGAAAAGATCAGGTAGACCGGGCATTGCAGCAGGTTGGCCAGGATGTAGGGGCCGACCGGGAACGGCGCCGGCGCGCCCAGAAAATCGACGACGGCCACGCGCGGGTTGTGCGAGACCGGTACACGGTCGCCGGCAATCACCACGAATTCGCCGCGCGCCACGCGCTCGGTCAGCAGGATGGCGGTGGCCGGCGACATGTCCGTCACCTGCATCAGATTGAGCTGGCTGTCGGGATTCAGGCTGGCCAGCATGTCATTGAAGGCTTGCGCATGGCGCGTGTGCACCAGCACCGTGAGCTTGATGTCATGCCGCTGGCGCGACAGCACGCGGCACAGCTCAAGGTTGCCCAGATGGGCGCAGATCAGCAAGCCGCCCTTGCCGGCCGCCACGGCGTCGGTAATCAGTTCGCCGCCATGCAGTTCAACGTCCTTCATCGGGTACAGGCCGCCCCACAGCAGCATCTTGTCGAGGATGCTCTCGCCGAACGAGGCGAAGTGGCGCAGCACGCCGGGCAAGGGGCGGCCTGCGTGCGCCTGCATGCGCGCCAGGTAGTCGCGCGAGGCGCGGCGCGGCAGCGGCTTGCTCAGTACATACCAGGCCAGCACCGGGTACAGCACCACGCGAAACGGCCAGCGGCCAAACACGCGGCAGATCCAGAACAGCAAGCGCATGCCGGCGACGAAACTGATTTCGTTGATCGACGCCCAGTGCAGACCGCGTGCGCTCATACGCTGTGCTCCCCCACCCTGGGCTGAAGCTTGCGCGCCAGCAGGCGCGGAATGCGCGGCAGCATGCCGAAGAACAGTTTTGTATGCATCCACGAGATCTGCACATTGTCGCGCCAGACGCGGAAGTGCGACACGCCGTCGGCCGGATACGATACCCGCGTGGGCAGGTTGATCACCTGCGCGCCATCCCAGTACAGCCGCACCAGGATGTCGGTATCGAAGTTCATGCGCAAACCGATGCGCCGCCGCGCCGCCAGCGCCATCACCGGCGCCACCGGGTACACGCGAAAGCCGCACATGGAATCGATGATGTCGAACGACAGCGTATTAATCCATACCCAGATATGGGTGGCGTAGCGGCCATACAGGCGCGCCTTGGGCACCGAGGCGTCATACACCGGGTGGCCGACGATGAGCGTGCGCGGGTGGGCCTGCGCCTGCGCCAGAAATGTTGGCACGTCGCCAGCCTGGTGCTGGCCATCGGCATCGATCTGCAGCACGTGGCTATAGCCCAGTTGCGCGGCGCGCGCAAAGCCGGCCAGCACGGCGGCGCCCTTGCCCTGGTTGTGGTCCAGCCGCACCAGCGTCAGCGCAGAGGCATGGGCCTGCGCCAGTTGATCGAGCACTGCCGCGCAGGCCGCGCTGCTGCCATCGTCCACCAGCAGCAGCGGCACGCCATGGCGCAGCAATCCTTGCACGACGGCGCCGATCGCATGTTCGTGGTTATAGACGGGCACCACGATGCAGGGCAGGAAGGGCAATGCGTCAGACATCGGCGCCCTCCCTTTTCAGCACAATGCGACCGCTGGCATGCTGGCCGGCCGGCGACACATAGCGGAAATTCAGGTTGCCGGTGGCATGGTCGTGCACCAGTTCCAGCTGCACCGGCTGTTCCGGTTGCAGCACCTGCTGGAATTTCAGCACGTTCACGCCGGCAAATCTGGGCGGCAGGCTGAAATACTGGCGGCCATAATGCAGCGCCCATTCCAGCTGCACCACGCCGGGCAGTATCGGCGCCGCATCGAAATGGCCATCGAAGTACAGCAGGTTGGCCGGCGCCGTCAGTTCCAGCAGCACGCGCTGCAGCGGTGCTGCCAGCTCGGTTTCCAGTTCGCGCATGCGTGGCAAGTGTGGGAGGTGGGGTGGCGCCTCGGCGAGCAGCGTCAGCAAAGCTGCCTGCGTGGTCTTGCCCTGAGCGTTGACCGGCATCCTGTCGAGATAGCGCCAGCGGCGCGGCAGCGCCACCGCCTCCACTGTCAACGCCAGCGCTGCGCGCAGGTGCTGGTTCAGCGCCGCCCTGCCCTTTGATGCCAGCAGCGCCTGTCCTTCCGCTGTCAGCACGGCAAACGCCGCCAGCCGCTGCCGCTGCTGTTCGCCTGCTACCGGTTCGCAAACGATCACGCGCGCTTCCGTCACCAACCCGGTGGTCAGCAACGCGGCTTCCACCGCCGTGAGCGAAATGCGCTTTTCCTCGATCTTGACGATACGGTCGCTGCGCCCCTGCAGCACGAAGCGCTGTCCCTGATCATCGCTAGCCACCGCGCGGTCGGCCAGCGCCAGCCACTCGTCGTCCGCCAGGTGCGGCGAACGTACCTCGAGCGTGCCTTCCTCGCCCAGGCGCCAGGCCACGGTGGGAAATGCCTGCCAGGCATCGTCAGCGGCATGGGCGCGCTGGCGCCAGGCCACGCCGCCGGTTTCCGAACTGCCGTACACTTCCAGCGGGACTTTGCCGAGCAAGGCACCGGTGGCCAGCGCAGTCTGTGGCGCCAGCGGTCCGCCCGAGGAAAACACCGCGCGCAGCATCTGCGCAGCGCCGCGCCAGTCCAGGTGCTCGGGCAGGCGCTTCAGGTGCGCCGGACTGGCGACCAGCACGCACGGCCCGGCCGCCAGCGCCACCGCCAGCTCTTCGTGGAAGCCCAGGCTTTTTGCGTGCAGCGGCCGGCCAGCGGTCAGCGGCCACAGGACCTTGAACAGCAAGCCGTAGATGTGCTGGTGCGACACCGTCGCCCATACTGCCACGCCCGGTGCAGCACCGGCGGCGGCGCCAAACAGTACTTCGAGCATGGCCACTTCGCTGGCGATCTGCGACAGTTTTTTGGGAATCGCCTGTGGTGCGCCGGTGCTGCCGGAGGTGAACACCACCAGCGCCGGCGCGGCGGCATCGAGCGCTGACGTGGGCACCATCCCGGCATCGGACAAAGCCGGTGATAAAGGCGCTAGCGCCGCCGGATACTCCCCCAGAAACCCATCGACCACCGCCTGCAGCTCGGCGCAGGTGGCGTCCAGCGTATCAGCGCCGAGCCAGATGGTTTTGCCGGCATGCCAGGCGCCCAGCAGCGCCGCGCCGAATTCGATACTGTCGTCGAGATACAGCGCAAAATTGCGCCCCGCTTGCGCGTTCAGCAGCGCATACCACGCGCCGGCGCGTGCCAGGAAGGCGGCGTTGTCCACCGGTGCGCCCGCGCGCCAGCCCACCAGGGCACCGGCAGGACGCGCCGCCAGTGCAGCGGCCAGATGTTCGACAAGGTCAGCCATGAAGGTCAGTCATAAAACTCAGTCATGAAACTTAGCCATGAAAATTAACCATGCGCCTACACCTGATGCAGGCGCTTGAAGCGCATGCGCACCAGGTATTCGGCGCCAAACAGGATAGCCATCAGCACATACGAAATCACGCCCGTGTAGAGCGACCACACGGCCTCGCTGGCCCACAGGGCCGTGCCCAGCGCAATGGCGCCGTTGACCACAAAAAATCCGCACCACACCTGGGTTACCGTGCGCATATACGCTTGCGCCACCGGTGGAAAATCATCGCCGCGCAGGCGCGCCATGCGCTCCACCGCCGACATCGGCGTACCCAGGCTGTAGGCAAAACCAGCGAGCAGCGCAGCGCTGACCAGCACCGGGTACAATTTGAGCGGCAATAGCAGATTGCTGGCCACCGCATAAGCACCCAGCACCAGCGCACCGATCACCGACCAGCGCGCCGCACCGCGCAGGCGCAGCGCCGGCAGCCGCAGCGCCGCAGCAGCAAGCAGCAGCAATGCCAGCCAGCGCGGTTCAACCTGGCCATGACCGAGCCAGATCGCCAGCGGATACAGCAGCGTCAGCGCCGCCGCCAGTGCAGTCATCAGCATCGTGTTCAGGCCGGCTCCGTCATCCCGGCCAGTGCATCGACCACGTCACCCACCGTGCGGATGGTCTTGAAGACTTCGGGCTGCAAACGCTTGCCCGTCAGTTGCTTGAGCTTGACCGCCAGATCGACTGCATCGATGCTGTCGATATCGAGGTCGGCGTACAGGTTGGACTGCGCGTTCAACTGCGCCTTATCCAGTTCAAACATCTCCGCCAGCAAATCGATGACCCACTGTTGCAGCTGGTCCCGGCTCATCGCATTCAAATCAATCATGTCCTGCTCCCTTATTTCTTTCTATGTGCCTCAATCATCGCCGCCAAAGCCTGTACCGAGGCAAAATGGCGGCGGGTGTCCTCCGAATCGGCGGACAGGGAAATACCATATTTCTTCTGCAAAGCTACGCCGAGCTCCAGCGCGTCGATCGAATCGAGGCCCAGTCCTTCGACGAACAATGGCGCGGCGCTGTCGATATCGCCGGGGGCGATATCTTCCAGTTGCAGCACATCGATAATCAGTTGTTTCACTTCCAGTTCAAGCATGGCTTCGGCACTTCCCCGTAAAATAATTTTGTAAAAACTCTGTCAGTTGGCGCGCCGCCATCACTTCGCTGACGCCCGCATCCGTAAAATTGGCGATTGCCAGATCGTCCTGTACATCGATACGCAGCAGCACCCGGCGCGGTGGCACGCGCCACCATTTTTCACCCTTGCCCAGCGTGGGCGGATCGCAGCGGATCAGCACCGGCGTGATATCGCGGGCGCCGCGCACCGCAATATTGGCGGCGCCGCGCTTCATGTTGATCACGCCGTCGGCGCCGGTGCGCGTCCCTTCAGGGAACACGATCAGGTTGTTCCCGCGCCGCAGCGAGGCGATACAGTCGTCCACCAGTTCGGCGCCGCCGGCATTGCTGATATAGCCGGCCGCCCGTACCGGTCCACCGGTAAACGGATTGTTCCACAGCGCGCCCTTGACGATACAGTCGGCGTTTTTGACAAACGCCATCAGGAACACGGTGTCGATCAGCGTCGGATGGTTTGCCAGGATCAGCAAGCCGCCACGTTCCAGCTTTTCCAGCCCGCTGATGTCGTAGCGCAGCACGCCCAGCACCCGCATCATCTCGACGTAGGTGCGAAACGCCCGCCGTATCACCTCACGCGCCAGCAGCACGCGGCGCTCGGGCTGGCGCACCAGCAGATTCAGCAGCGGAAACACCAGCACGCGCAGCAGCAGGCCACCGATGCCGAACACCGCAAAACTGAGGCCGGTGGCCAGCACGCGCCAATACCTGGATAGCCAAAACGCCGCCTGCTTAAACACTGGCTGCCTCACGGCTCCAGCACCAGCGCAGCCGACCATCGCTGCGCGCCATGCTGTCCGCGCCGCTCAGGAAAAACTGCGCCACCGCCAGGCCGCCCGGCAGATCGGACGACGGCGCAGCACCGCTGGCCGACCAGCGCAGCGACAGCACCGGCAAATTCGAATCTGCCTCAACCTTGGTGATCAGCCATGCCCACGCGTAGGCCTGTTCCGCACAATCGAGAAACGGCACGAACAATTCGGGCAGCGGCGCATCGCAAGCCACCAGCAAGACCATGGGCACGCCATCTTCCAGCAAGGAGCAAGCGTCGATCACCGCATGTTCAATGGTGGCGCCACCGGCGGCCAGCGCAATGTGGTTGGCGCGGTCCTTGCGCGCAATGGTCAGCAGGCCGACATTGGCGTTATGCACCGACATGCTGAACGCCGTCGGCGACAGCGGCTCACCGCGCGCCAGATCACTGAGCAATTCCAGCGCCCGGCTTACTTCGCCGTGACGCGAACAAAACACGGTGGGCACATCGTTGCGGCCGTCGAGACATTCGTAAGCGACTTCCAGGGCCATTTTGCCAAACAGACCGGCACGGCGCCGCAACATGGGCGGCATCGCTTTGACTGCCGGCTCCTCGCCGGGCGTGATCGGCTGCGGCGACCGGGCCCACTGCGCCCAGGCTTCAGGCGTGGTCAGTCCAGGCGCCCATTGAGCATGGCGTGCAATAGAAAAAGTAACGCCATCCTTGCGCATGTTGACAATTCATCCAGAGCTTTGAGATTGGGAAGGTACGAACTCGCGCTCATATGCTGCAGAAATGCCCGCCGAGGTACTTTTGAAATTATAAACGACTGCACTGGGGCGAGGTTACAAGAAATGTCCAAGCAGCAACATATTGGGAAGTTTACGCATCTTTATGTGCAACTTGCATCATGAATTCTCTCCAATTATCACAATGACTATCGATAATTACAAGAAATTACAATATTTAGTGACACTGATGGTAAAAAATCCAGGAGAGAAAATGGCACGCCGCCCATCACCGGCAACGGCGTGCCGCCCGCGTCAACAGCGCGGGCTCACAGCAGAGTTAAAACACCCAAAGCTTTTCTTTAGGCAGCTGCAACCAGTAACGGCCCGGCTCCAGCTTGAACTTCGAATATGCGCGCAAGCCCAGCTCGCTGCCATTGGCGCTCTTGAACAGGCACTCGAAGCGGTCGCCCAAATACATGCAGGTCAGCAGCGGCAGTTCGATGGCGTTGTCCACCGGCGTGGCGCTGATCTTCACTTCTTCGACGCGGATGATGGTGGAAGGCTCACCACCGCCCACGCCGCCGGCGCCGCGCGCTGTACCGGTGATCTGAGCGCCGTACAGCTCCAGACGCACCTGCTCGCCTTCGCGTTGCAGCACCTTGGCCGGCAGCCGGTTGTTGCTGCCCATGAATTCCGCCGTGAACAGCGTTTCCGGGGTTTCGTACATGCTTTGCGGCGTGCCTTGCTGTTCGATCTTGCCGTTGTTGAGCAGCAGGATGCGGTCCGAAATCGCCATCGCCTCGGCCTGGTCGTGGGTCACCATCAGTGCCGACAGGCCCAGGCGCACGATCAGTTCGCGCAGAAAGGCGCGCGCTTCCTCGCGCAGCTTGGCGTCCAGGTTGGACAGCGGCTCGTCCAGCAGCATCACGGAGGCGCGGCGCACCAGCGCGCGCGCGATGGCCACGCGCTGCTGCTGCCCGCCCGAGAGCTGCGTGGCGCTGCGCTGGGCGTAGTCGCCCAGGCCCACCATCGCCAGCGCCTCGGCCACGCGGCGGCGGGTCTCGTCGCGCGAGAGCTTCATCACCTCCAGCGGGAACGCCACGTTCTGCCCCACCGTC
>JBEVNE010000244.1:0-20810 GCA_040508275.1 Duganella sp. | reverse complement strand
GCCGATGATCCGCTGACCTGCGTGGGGCGCGGCTCGGGCTTGGCGATCGAACTCTTGGTTAAAGTGGGATCGATCTTCTCTTACGTTTTATAAGAATACCCGGGGCCGCTAAGCGGCCCCGGTTCTTATAGGGTGACAGTCTAGTGGGCGCGGGAGCGCCGGATTGGATTATTGGAAGTCATGGAATACAGCCCTCCGCCACTGTTCAAGCAAGGCGCTTCGGCCCGCGTCAAGATGACGGTGTTTGCCTGCATATCGATTGTGCTGCTGCTGGTCGATTCGCAAATGCGCAGCTTGTCGATAGTGCGCGAAGTCGTTGGCAACGTGCTGCATCCGCTGCAGATGGTGGCGCTGCTGCCGCGCGACGCCGTGTACGGCGTGGGCGACTACTTTTCTTCGTTATCAACGATGAAGCAGCAGGTCGATGAACTCAAACGCCAGCAGATCGCCGACGCCCAGGCGCTGCAACAGGCGCAGCTGCGCACGGCCGAAAACAACCAGCTGCGCCGCCTGATGGGCGCGCGCGAGCAGGTGCCCACCACATCGCTGCTGGCCGAGGTGCTGTACGACGCGCGCGACGCCAGCAGTCGCAAGATCATTCTTGATCGCGGTACCCGTCACGAGGTGGCGCCGGGCATGCCCGTGATCGACAACCAGGGCGTGGTCGGACAGGTCACGCGCGTGTTCATGTTCACCTCGGAAGTCACGCTGCTGACCGACAAGGACCAGGCCATACCGGTGCAGCTGCTGCGCAACGGCTTGCGCAGCGTGGCCTATGGGCGCGGTAAATTCGGTTCGCTGGAACTGCGCTTCACGGCGCCCAATGCCGACATCAAGGTGGGCGATATCGTCGTCACTTCCGGTCTTGACGGCGTATATCCGGCCGGCCTGGCGGTGGCGCGCGTGACCCAGGTCGATGGCAACGCCAATGGCGGCTTCGGCGGCGTGATCTGCCAGCCGCTGGCCGGTATCCAGAACAACCGCCAGTTGCTGATCCTGACCTCCGTGCCCGAAATCGCACCGCGCCCGCCCGATGAAGAGCCGCGCGTGCTCAAAAAAGGCAATAACAAGATGGCGCCGATCAAGGACCCGGCCAAGGAAGAGGCGCCGAAGGATGGCGCAGCGCCGGCAGCAGCGACTGGCGCCACGCCAGCGACTGGCGCCGCCACTGCGCCGGCCTCGGGCCTGATGCCGAAAATGCCTGCGCCTGCGCCGAAGGTCGAACCGGCTGCCACCGCCCCGGCCACCACCGCTACCGCGCCTGCGCCCGCTGCAACCCGCGCCACCGCGCCCGCAGCCACTCCGGCCACCACGCCCGCAGCCACCCCGTCGAAAGAGCCGGCACGATGAACCGTCCTCAATACATCCTGCTGCCGGTCAGCCCGCTGTTTATCGCCTTCAGCCTGTTGCTGTCGTTCCTGCTCAACCTGCTGCCCTGGGGCCAGTTGATCGGCGTGCCCGATTTTGTCGCGCTGGCGCTGGTGTTCTGGGGCGTGCACCAGCCGCGCCGGGTGGGCATCGGCACGGCCTTCTTCATCGGCGTGCTGATGGACGTGCACGACTCCACGCTGCTCGGCGAAAACGCCCTGTCCTATACGCTGCTGTCCTACTTTGCCATCATGCTGCACCGGCGCGTGCGCTGGTTTTCGCTGCCTACCCAAGCCATGCACGTATTTCCGCTGCTGGTGATGGCGCAGGCGATCCAGCTGCTGATCCGGTTTTTCGTCTCGGGTAAATACCCGGCCTGGTACTTCTTCCTCGAAAGCGCGGTCGCGGCCGCCCTGTGGCCGGTGGTATCGTGGCTGCTGCTGGCGCCGCAGCGGCGCGCGGTGGACCGCGACCACACGCGCCCGATCTGATTTGCGGGTACTGGCATGACTGAACTCAAGGATAACCAGCGCGAACTGCACAAGTTCCGCCTGCGCCTGACGGTGCTGGCCGGGGCGGTGCTGTGCGCCTTTATCCTGCTGGTGGCGCGTTTTGTCTGGCTGCAGGTGGTCAAGCATGAAGACTATGCCGTCAAGGCGGAAGACAACCGCATTTCGCTGGTGCCGATCCAGCCCAACCGCGGCCTGATCGTTGATCGCAACGGCGTGGTCCTGGCCCGCAATTATTCGGCCTACACGCTGGAAATCACGCCCTCCAAGCTCACTGCATCGCTGGACGACACCGTTGACGCCTTGTCCAGGCTGGTCGCCATCGACGTCAAGGACCGCCGCCGTTTCAAAAAACTGGTGGAAGAATCGAAGCGTTTCGAGAGCGTGCCGCTGCGCACCCGCCTGTCGGACGAAGAAGTGGCGCGCTTCACGGCCCAGCATTACCGCTTTCCCGGCGTCGAGATCCAGGCGCGCCTGTTCCGCCAGTACCCGCTGGGCGAGGTGGCTTCGCACGTGATCGGCTACATCGGCCGCGTCAATCAGGCCGAAGCGCGCGCGCTGGCCGACACCAATGACGCCGCCAATTACAACGGCACCGAGCATATCGGCAAGGAAGGTCTGGAAAAGAGCTACGAAAAGCAGCTGCACGGCATTACCGGTTACGAAGAAGTGGAAGTATCGGCCGGCGGTCGCGCGGTGCGCACGCTGTCGCGCACGCCGGCCACGGCCGGCAGCAACCTGATCCTGTCGATCGACATCGAACTGCAGAAAGTGATCGAGGAAGCGTTTGGCGAATGGCGCGGTGCGCTGGTGGCGATCGAACCGGAAACCGGCGACATCCTGGCCTATGTGTCGCGCCCCGGCTATGACCCCAACCTGTTCGTCGATGGCATCGATACGCAAAGCTGGAACGAACTCAATACCTCGCTCGACCGGCCGATGGTCAACCGGCCATTGTCGGGCACTTATCCGCCCGGCTCGACCTTCAAGCCGTTCATGGCGCTGGCCGCGCTGGAACGGGGCTACCGCACGCCGCACCAGAGCATTGCCGATGCCGGCTATTTCACGCTGGGCGGACACCGCTTCCGCGACGACAAGCCGGGTGGCCACGGCACGGTGGACATGTTCAAGTCGATCTCGGAATCGTGCGACACCTATTACTACATCCTCGGCAACGAGATGGGCATCGACACGATCAGCAGCTTCATGAAGCCGTTCGGCTTCGGCCAGCTGACCGGCATCGACCTGGAACACGAGAAGCAGGGTGTGCTGCCGTCGAAAGAATGGAAGCGCAGCCGCTTCAAAAAGAACGCGGCGGCGCAAAAATGGCTCGGTGGTGACACCATCTCGATCAGCATCGGCAACGGCTACAACAACTACACGCCGCTGCAAATGGCGCACGCGGTGGCCAACCTGGCCAATAACGGCGTGGTGATGAAGCCGCACCTGGTCAAGATCCTTGAAGACGGCCGCACCCACGCGCGCAAGCTCACCGTGCCCAGCGAAAGCTACCGCATTCCGCTCAAGCAGGAAAACGTCGATTTCATCAAGAGCGCCATGGTCGGCGTGACCACCAGCGGCACCGCCGCCAGGGTGTTTGCCGGCGCCGGCTATACCTCGGGCGGCAAAACCGGCACGGCGCAGCTGTTCGCCATCAAGAAAAACGAAAAGTACAATGCCAAACTGGTCGCCGCCCACCTGCGCGACAATGCCCTCTACACCGCCTTTGCACCGGCTGAAAAGCCGCGCATCGCCATTGCCGTGGTGGTGGAAAACGGCGGCTTCGGCGCTGCCGTCGCCGCACCCATCGTACGCAAGGCGCTCGACTTTTACCTGCTGGGCAAACGCTCGCACGACAAGGACAGCACGCCCGTGCCCAAGGAGGATGCGGTGCTGCGCTCGGTGGACGAGATCGAGGCGGAACATGGCGTGGTTGTGCCGAAACCGGGTGTGGACACCCCGGGCAATACCGAATAAAGGAACTCATGCGTATAAACGAAAGGCGCTCGCTGGGGCGCCGCCTGCGGCCCTATTTTGCGGTGTTCGATATTCCGCTGACCATCATCATCGTTGCCCTGCTGACGGTCAGCATGATCACGCTGTACTCGGCCAGCATCGGCATTCCCGGCAAGATGGAAGACCAGGTACGCAATATCCTCCTGTCCTTCCTGGTGATGTGGGTGGTGGCCAATATCTCGCCGCAGACCATGATGCGCATTGCGGTGCCGGCCTATGCGGCCGGGGTGGTGCTGCTGCTGGCGGTGGCGCTGTTCGGCATCATCAAGCTCGGTGCGCGCCGCTGGCTGCACGTCGGCATCGATATCCAGCCGTCGGAATTCATGAAGATCGTCACGCCGATGATGCTGGCCTGGTATTTCCAGCACCGCGCCGGCCAGCTGCGCTGGCATTCCTACCTGATCGCCGCCGTGCTGCTCGGCATACCCGTGCTGTTCATCGTGCGCCAGCCCGACCTGGGCACCGCGCTGCTGGTGGTGGCGGCCGGCTTTAGCGTTATTTTTCTGGCCGGCCTGGCATGGAAGGCGATTGCCGCGCTGCTGGTGGTGTTCTTTGCCAGCCTGCCGCTGATCTGGACCCTGCTGCACGACTACCAGCGCGAACGCGTGATGACGCTGATCGACCCCACTTCCGACCCGCTGGGCAAGGGCTTTCACATCATCCAGTCCACCATTGCGGTGGGCTCCGGCGGCATGACCGGCAAGGGCTGGACCCATGGCACCCAGGCCCACCTGGAATTCGTCCCCGAACGCACCACCGACTTTATCTTTGCCGTGTATTCCGAAGAATTCGGCCTGATCGGCAACCTGATCCTGCTGCTGCTGTACCTGCTGCTGGTGGGGCGCGGCCTGATGATCGCCGGCAATGCAGCCAACCTGTTCAGCCGCCTGCTGGCCGGCGCCATGACCATGATTTATTTCGCCTACGCGTTCGTGAACATGGGCATGGTCAGCGGCATCCTGCCGGTGGTGGGCGTGCCGCTGCCCTACATGAGTTACGGCGGCACGGCGCTGCTCACGCTCGGCATCGCCGGCGGCATTTTGATGAGCATCCAGCGCCACCGCAAGCTGGTGCAGACGTGATGGGCGCCGCATGCAACTGAATCATCACCGTTCGCTGCTCCAGCGCCTGCGCCCGTATTTCACGGTGTTCGACCTGCCGCTGGCGCTGATCATCCTGCTGCTGTTGTCGGTCGGGCTGGTCACGCTGTATTCGGCCGGTCTGGCGATTCCCGGCAAGATCAACGACCAGCTGCGCAATATCGGCGCGGCCTTCTTCGTCATGTGGCTGGTGGCGAACACGCCGCCGAAGACCCTGATGCGCATCGCCGCACCAGCCTATGCGCTGGCGGTACTGCTGCTGGTGGCGGTGGCGCTGGTCGGCACCATCAAGGGCGGATCGCGGCGCTGGATCACCATCGGCGTGCAGATCCAGCCGTCGGAATTCATGAAGATCGCCATGCCGCTGATGCTGGCCTGGTATTTCCAGTTGCAGTCCGGGCGGCTGCGCTGGCATACCTATGCGGTGGCGGCGCTGCTGCTGGCCATTCCGGTGTTCCTGATCGCGCGCCAGCCAGACCTGGGTACGGCGCTGCTGGTGGTGGCGGCCGGCGCCTGCGTGATCTACCTGGCCGGCCTGGCGTGGAAGGTGCTTGGCGCGCTGGCGCTGATGACCTGTGCGGCCTTGCCCCTGCTGTGGACCTTTTTGCACGACTACCAGCGCGAGCGCGTGCTGACCCTGATCGACCCCTACCACGACCCGCTGGGCAAGGGCTTTCACATCATCCAGTCGATGATCGCCATCGGCTCGGGCGGTGCGGCCGGCAAGGGCTGGACCCATGGCACGCAAACCCACCTGGAATTCATCCCCGAGCGCACCACCGATTTCATTTTTGCCGTGTTTTCCGAAGAATTCGGCCTGACCGGCAACCTGGTGCTGATGCTGCTGTACCTGCTGCTGATCTGGCGCGGCGCCACCATTGCGCTCCAGGCGCCGACCTTTTTCACGCGCCTGCTGGCCGGCGCCATCACGATGATTTATTTTACTTACGCGTTTGTGAACATGGGCATGGTCAGCGGCATCGTGCCGGTGGTGGGCGTGCCTTTGCCGTTCATGAGCTATGGCGGCACGGCGCTGTTTACGCTCGGTATAGCCGGCGGTCTCCTGATGAGTATCCAGCACCATAGCCGCAGTCTGCGACGCGGCACGGCAAGCCGTACCGGCATGGCGGCCTGGGGAGCGCCGGCATGATCGAAATGAAGGATACCGAGCGCGAACTCAAGGAGTTCCGCACCCGTATCACGGTGCTGCTGGCCATCGTCTTCCTGTGTTTCGGCCTGCTGCTGGCGCGCCTGATCTGGCTGCAGGTGATCAAGTATGACGATTTTGCCGTCAAGGCCGAGGAAAACCGCATCGCCATCGTGCCGATTACGCCCAACCGCGGCCTGATCTACGACCGCAACGGCGTGGTGCTGGCCAATAACTACTCGGCCTACACGCTGGAGATCACGCCATCCAAGCTCACCGCCACGCTCGACGAAACCATCGAGCAGTTGTCGGAGCTGGTGGAAATCGAAGTGAAGGACCGGCGCCGCTTCAAAAAGCTGCTCGATGAATCGAAGCGTTTCGAGAGCGTGCCGCTGCGCACCCGCCTGACGGACGAGGAAGTGGCGCGCTTTTCGGCGCAGCGCTTCCGCTTTCCCGGCGTGGAAGTGCAGGCGCGCCTGTTCCGCCAGTATCCGCTGGGCGAAACCGCTTCGCACGTGATCGGCTACATCGGCCGCATCAACCGCCGCGACGCCGACGCCATTGAAGAAAGCGAGCAGGCCGCCAACTACAAGGGCACCGACCATATCGGCAAAGAGGGCCTGGAAAAAAGCTACGAACGCCAGCTGCATGGCCGTACCGGTTACGAGGAAGTGGAAGTGTCGGCCGGCGGGCGCGCCATCCGCACGCTGTCGCGCAAGCCGGCCACGCCCGGCGACAACCTGATCCTGTCGATCGACATCGAGCTGCAAAAAGTGGTGGAAGACGCGTTTGGCGAGCGGCGCGGCGCGCTGGTGGCAATCGAACCGGAAACCGGCGACATCCTGGCCTTTGTCTCGCGCCCCGGGTTTGACCCCAACCTGTTCGTCGATGGTATCGACACCCAGAGCTGGAACGAGCTCAATAACTCGCTCGACCGGCCGATGGTCAACCGGCCGCTGTCCGGTACCTATGCGCCCGGTTCCACCTTCAAACCGTTCATGGCGCTGGCGGCGCTCGAGCTGGGCAAGCGCACCACCAGCTACGCCACCTACGATCCTGGTTATTACTACCTGGGCGGCCACCGCTTCAACGATGACGTGGTCGGTGGTCACGGCATGGTGCCCATGCACAAGTCGATCGTGGTGTCGTGTAACACCTATTATTACGAGCTCGGTCACGACATGGGCATCGACATGATCCACGACTTCATGAAGCCGTTCGGCTATGGCCAGAAGACCGGTATCGACCTGATCGGCGAGAAGACCGGCGTGCTGCCGTCGCAGGAATGGAAGCGGCGCCGCTTCAAGGGTGCGGCCGGACGCTGGGTTGGCGGCGACACCATTTCGATCAGTAACGGTTCCGGTTACAACGCCTATACGCCGCTGCAGATGGCGCACGCCATGGCCAACCTGGCCAACAACGGCGTGGTGATGAAACCGCACCTGGTCAAGATCGTGGAAAACGGCGGCACGCGCGCGCGCGCGCTGACGGTATCGAAAGAGAGCTACCGGATTCCGCTCAAGCAGGAGAACATCGACTTCATTAAAAACGCCATGGTCGGCGTGACCTCCGAGGCTGGCGGCACCGGCGTGCGGGCGTTTACCGGCGCCCAGTACCGGGTGGGCGGCAAGACCGGTACGGCGCAGGTGATCACGATCAAAAAAGGCGAGAAGTACAATGCCGCCAAGCTGGCAGAACGCCTGCGCGACAACGCGCTGTTCGTCGCCTTTGCGCCAGTTGAAAGGCCGCGCATTGCGATCGCCGTGGTGGTGGAAAACGCCGGCAAGGGCGGCCTGGAAGCGGCGCCGATTGTCCGCAAGGCCATCGACTACTACCTGCTCGGTAAACGCCCGCCGGGCAAGGACACCACCAAGGTGGAAAAGGAAGACGCCGAGGAGATCCTGCCGGTGGAGGGGCAGACGCTGGAAGAGCAGGCCGCTGCCGCGCGGCTGGAAGCGCAAGGTGTGCAGGCGCCTGCTCCTGCACCTGCTGATGCTGCGCCGCAGCCTGTGCCGCCGCCATCGCCATCGCCATCGCCATCGCCGGCGGCGCCAGTGGCGCCAATGGCGCCGCCTTCTCCCGCTCCACGCAGAAACTGACAAGGATGACGATATGAAGCCGATCTTCACCCCGATATTGAATGCACTGCCTGTTCGTCCACAAAGCGCTGGTGCCGCGCTGGTTTTGCTGGTGCTGGCCGGCTGCGGCACTGCGCCGACCGAACCATCGGTGCAGCGTACCCACCGCGTCGGCGGACCGGTGATCAAGGCGCCGCCCACCACCAAGCCGGCCACCAGCCTGCCGGTACTTCCACCCGCCAATTCCGGACGCGGCGGCTACTACCAGGACGACGGACCCGGTGACAATCCACCCGATAACCTGGCCGATGTGCCGGACGCCGAAGTGCGCAACGATCCCTTGCTGCCACGCTCGAACCGCCCCTACGTGGTGTTTGGCAAAACCTATACCCCGATCACCGACAACGAACCGTTTACGCAAGTGGGCCTCGGTACCTGGTATGGCAAGAAGTTTCATGGCCAGCGCACTTCGTCCGGTGAGCTGTACGATATGTACAAGATGACGGCCGCCCATCCCACCTTGCCGATACCGTCGTATGCGCGGGTCAGCAATATGCTGACGGGCGCGGTGGTGGTGGTGCGCATCAACGATCGCGGCCCGTTCCACTCGACCCGCGTGATCGACGTGTCGTACACGGCGGCGCTGAAGCTCGGTTTGCTCAACAAGGGCAGTCATGAACTGAAGGTCGAGCGGATTTTGCCGGCCGAGATAGACCGCATGCTGGCCACGCGCGGCGGCGTATCGACCACCAGCGGCGCGCGCCTGGTGTCGCAGTCACCATCATCTGACAAGCGCCTGGCCACCTACAAGGGCGACGACGACAAACCGGCGCTGGTGCTGGCGCCCAAGGCAGTACCGTCATCCGCGCCGGCCGACATTGAAGCAATGATGTTGGGCGGGGGCGCAGCGCAGGCGGCACCAGCAGCGGCAGTAGCGACAGCAGCGACAGCAGACGGCTTTTATCTGCAACTGGGCGCCTACTCGCGCGCGGAAGGCGCCGAGCAGCTCAAGGACAAGCTGGCGGGCAGCGGTTTGAGCCGCTTCGATGTGGTGCAGAACGGTAGCATGTTCCGCCTGTTCAGCGGGCCGTTCGCCAGCCGCGAGCAAGCGCAGGACGCCATGCGCGGCCTGCCGGCGGCGCTCAGGCTCAAGCCGATTATCGTGCGGCGCTGATTATCTGCACATCTTCAGGTCGGTGCCGGGAAAATCGGCGCGGATCTTTTCCAGCTCGGCTTTCAGTGCCGGATCGATTGCGCGGAACTGGAACGCCAGTTGCCGGCTGCCGCTCATGCGCGGCGTGATGCGGGCGCTGCGCACGCCCTGCTTGAGCAGCGCCGCCAGCTGGTTTTGCGCCGCCGTCTCGCCCTTGAACACGCCCAGCGAAATCCCGTAGCGCAGCGGCGAGTTATCGGAAATGACAAAATAATTGCTCACCCCGAGGCCGCGCAGTTCGGCCGCCTTGCGGTCGGCCGCTTCCTTGCTGCCCAGCGGCGGAATATGCACGATGTAGCTGGAAATCTCGGTGCCGGGCAGGTTGCGGCGCGACTGCCGGTCGCCGAGCGCCAGCGGCGCCAGGCGCGCCTCGAAGCGGCGCGCTTCGGCCAGCACGAAACTGCCGATTTCCACGCAGGCCAGCGGCACTGGTGCTTCAGCCGGTGCTGCGGCGGCAGTTGTCACTGGCTGCACACGGTGCGCGCGCTCGGACGAGACGATGGTGAGCTGATCGGCATTGAGTTGGCGCTGCAGCCGCTGCGGCTCGCGCTCGGTGCCGCTGAAATGGCCGAGATAGCCCTGGCCGTAGGCGAACAGCGCGGCATTGATGGCCAACAGCGAGAAAAAGATAAATTTCAGCACGGGTTTCCTCGCTGAGGTCAGGCGCTGGCGCTGCCGTTGGCGCCGTCCTCGGCACGATGAAGCGCCGAGGCGTGCAGGCCGATCAGCACCACGTTATCGACGCTGCGGTAGGGCACCCGCAGCAGCGGCGCGATATAGGGTGCGGCGCCGCCGGACAGAATGCATACGCTGGCGCCGTGCTGGGCAAACGCGTGCTCGATGGCGCCGCTCTGGGCCACCATGCAGCCGCTCAGGATGGCGTCGTCGGTATTGTCGGCGAAGCCGTCGGGCAGCTTGCCGTCCTGGGCGATTTGCGGCAGCTGCGCCGTGTTGCGCGCCAGCGCGCCGGCCATCAGCCCGAGTCCCGGCAAGATCATCCCGCCGAGGAAAAAGCCGTCCGCCGTGATGGCGTCGATGGTGGTGGCGGTGCCGCAGTTGGCGACGATGACCGGGCATCCTGGCGCCAGCGTGTGGCCGCCGATGGCGGCGGCAAAGCGGTCGCAGCCCAGTTGTGCCGGCTGGCGGTAGCCATTGGTCACGCCAGCCAGCGACGGCAGCGAGGCAAACCAGGTCACCGCCTGCTCCAGCAGCAGTTCCGGAAAGGCCCGCTGCAGCACGTATTCGAGCTGCACGCGCAGCGCATTGCCGGCGACGTTGGCAATGATGATGCGGCCCACGCCGTGGCGCGCCACGGCTTCGCTCCAGGCCAGTTCGAGTTGCGGCAGGTCGGCGTGGGTGACCGCGCCCTGTTCCAGCCAGACGCCGGGAGCGGCATGGTTGTCGGCCAGCGCCCATTTGACGCGGGTATTGCCGGCATCGATCAGTAACATGGTGGTGTTCCTTCGGTAGTAGCAGCGGACAGTGAGGCAGCAGCGGACAGGCGCAGCGAGACGTCGCCCGACAGCACCTCGACCCGGCCTGCGGGCGTGTCGAGCAGCAGGCGGCCGATGGCGTCCACGCCGGCGGCGCGGCCCTGCTGGCGCACCTGGCCGTCGTCGAGCAGCACCACGTCCTGGCCCTGCCAGGCGTGCAGGGTGTTCCAGCGCTCGACGAAGGGCGCAAAGCCGGTATCGTCAAATTCCGCCAGCACGGCGGCCAGGCGGCTGAGCAGCGCGGCCATCAGCGTGTGGCGGTCCATTTGTGCCAGCCATGGCGCCGCCGCCACGCTGCGGCCAATCTGTTGTTCCAGCTGGTCCGGCATCAGCAGGTTCAGGCCCACGCCGATCACGGCCCAGATGGCGCCATCGCTGCGTGACTGCCGGGTTTCGACCAGGATGCCGCCCAGCTTGGCGCCGTCGCGCAGCAGGTCGTTGGGCCATTTGATCTGCACCGGCACACCGAGCGCCGTGATGGTTTCGGCCAGCGCCACGCCCACGGCCATCGGCAGGCCGCTCATGTGCTGCAACGGCCCCTGGAAGCGCCAGGCCAGCGAAAACATCAGCGCCGCACCGGGCTCCGACAGCCAGCTGCGCCCGGCGCGTCCGCGGCCGGCGGTCTGGTTATGGGCGATGCGCAGCACCGGGCCGTCCAGCCCGTCCTGACCCTCCGGTTCCAGGCGTGCCAGCAGGTCGGCGTTGGTGGAGCCGGTTTCGGCCACCGACTCGATCAATACATGGCTGGCGCTGCCGGCGCACTGTGCAAGGATGGCTTGCGGCGACAGGATGGTCGCAGTGTGACTCATGGCGCTGTGCTCCCGGGACCACGCGGCTGGCGTGGTTTGTGCGGCGCCTTGCCAAAGGCGAAGTCGTAGACGGGATTGGGCAGCATGCGCAGCACCTTGGCGACGATGCCCATCTGCCAGGGAATCACGGCGTAGCTGGCGCCGGCGGCAATCTGCCGCGCTGCGCGCACGGCAAACTGTTCGGGCTTCATCAGGAACGGCATCGGGTAGGGATTCACGCGCGTCATCGGTGTGTCGATATAGCCGGGGCACAGCGTGACGACCTTGATGCCGTAGGGTTTGAGCTCCAGCCGCAGCGATTCGCAGTAGCTGATCACGGCCGCCTTGGAAGCGCTGTAGGCTTCGGCGCCAGGCAGGCCGCGGATGCCGGCCACGCTGCCGATGCCGACCAGCCGCGCCGGCGCCCGTTGCGCCTTCATGGTGGCGATGAAGGGCGCAAAAGTGGCCGCCGTGGCAGTGACATTGGTGGCGATGATATCTTCGAAAACGGCAATGTCTTCGGCAAACTCGGTCAGCGTGCCTACCGAAATGCCGGCGTTGGCGATCACCACGTCGATGCCGCCGGTGTGGTCGATGAAGTCGCGCGCAGCGGCAGCGATGGCAGCGTGGTCGCGCACATCGGCGGCATAGGCGCGGTGGCGCGCAGACTGGGGCAGGGTGGCAATCAACTGGTCGAGCGCGGCGCCGCGCCGGGCCAGCAGGCCCAGCGTGGCGCCCTGGGCGGCGTAGTGCGCGGCCAGCGCCGCGCCGATGCCGCTCGAGGCGCCGGTGATGAACACGCGCTGATGGTTCCACTCAGGGGGCATGGCGGCACGCCCTCAGCGCGGTCGGTGATGACATGTTTACTTCTTTTCCGCTTTCGCTTTGGCGACCAGTACATCCATCACCTGGAAGCCTTGCGCGTGCAACTGCGCTTCGGTGGTGGCGGTCTTCGAGCCCTGGTCGGCCATCGATGGCGAGGTGACATAGCGGCCGTCAATGGCGAAGGTCGGCCACGAATCGATGCCGTAAGTGTCCATCAGCGAGCTGGCGCGGCGCACGCTGCCCTGCACGCCGAAACCACGGTAGGTGTCGATGAACTTCTGGCGGTCGATGCCCTGCTTGGCGATGAAGTCGAACACCAGCTCATCGCGGTTCATGCGGTTGCGGTTGACATGCATCTCGGTGAAGATCTTGGTGTTGAGCGCGTCGTTCATCAGACCCATGGCTTCGAGCGTGTAGAACATTTTTTGCTGGGGCAGGTCGCCGCCGCTGCGCGAGATGTGCACACGCTTGAGGATGACGTTATTACCCTGCTTTTTGATCCAGGCGTTGAGCGTTGGGTCCAGTGCGTAGCAGTGCGGGCAGGCATAGTCGAAGAACTCGATCACTTCCACTTTTTTGGCATCGGCCTGTTGCGGCGTGGCCAGCGTGCGGTATTCAACGCCGTTTTTCGGGTCGGTCGGGGAGGCCGACGCCGTGGACAGGACGGCTGCGCTCAGCATCATGGCACTTACGGCGTATTTCAAAACTCGCATCATCACTCCTTGTTTATCTGATCATTTACTTTTGATTGCGGACCACTGCCACATCGATGCCGTTTTCCGACAACTTGCTGCGCACCTTGTTCATCGCCTCGATCTGGTGGAACGGGCCGATGCGCACGCGGTGCAGCACGCCGGTGTCGGTGTTGCGGTCGGACAGCGTGGCTTCGTAGCCGAGCAGTGCCAGCTTGCCGCGTGCGCTTTCAGCATCGGCGACTTCGCGGAAGGCGCCCGCCTGCAGATAATAGATGTATTTTTCCTCGCCGCTGGCGGCAGCAGCTGTACCCGCAGCCGCAGCTGGTGCAGCGGCTGTTTTTGGCGGCACCGGCGTGACGTTGGTGGCGGCTGGTGCGCTTGGCGCCTTCGGTTTTTCGCTGGAGGTGCCCTGGATCTTGTCGACCACTGCCTGCAGCGGATCGGCGGCCGGGGCCGGCGCCGGTGCAGCGGCCGGCGCCGGCGCGGGTTCGCGCTGCATGTCGCGGGCGGCGGCGCGCGCCGCTTCCTTGTTGCCGTACATCGGTTTGTTCGGATCGGTGGCCTGGCCCGCCGTGGTTTCCGCCGACTTGCCGGTACGACCTTTGTCGGTGAACGGGGTGGCGCCCTTGTTGATCACCAGCGCCACCACCACCGCCACTGCCAGGCCGATGACCAGGCCGATGACGATGCCGATGAAGGTGTTGCCCTGTTGGCGAGAAGCGAAGTACGGAGTGCGGAAAGTCATGGTGCGGAAAGTCCTGGGCTGATTACATTTTGTTGGGAGCGGACACGCCGATCAGCGCCAGGCCGTTGCGCAGCACCTGGCGGGTGGCGACCATCAGCGCGATGCGGGCGGCCTTGAGCGCTTCGTCGTCCACCAGCACGCGCTCGGCGAAGTAGAAGCTGTGCAGGTTGGCGGCCAGGTCGCGCAGGTAGAATGCGATCTGGTGCGGGCCCAGTTCGGCCTGGGCGCGGGCCAGCGTTTCCGGGTAGGCGGCCAGGGTGGCCAGCAGCGCCGCTTCGGTGGGAGCGGTCAGCGGCGACAGGTCCACATTGGCCAGCGCGGCTTCGTCGCCGGTCCATTGTTCGAGCATGCGGCAGATGCGCGCGTGGGCGTACTGCACGTAATACACGGGATTTTCGTCCGAGGTTTTCAGCGCCACATCGACGTCGAAGACGAATTCGGTATCGGCCTTGCGCGAAATGAGGAAGAAGCGCACGGCGTCGCGGCCACGGGTGATATCGCCGCCGCCCGACCATTCGATCAGGTCGCGCACGGTGACGTAGGAGCCGGCGCGCTTGGAAATTTTGACTTCCTCGCCGCCCTTCATGACGGTGACCATTTTGTGCAGCACGTAGTCGGGGAAGCCTTGCGGAATGCCCAGGTTGACCGCCTGCAGGCCGGCGCGCACGCGGGCGATGGTGCCATGGTGGTCGGAACCCTGGATGTTGATGGCCTGCTGGTAGCCGCGCTGGAACTTGACGATGTGATAGGCGACGTCGGGCACGAAGTAGGTGTAGGTGCCGTCCTTCTTGCGCATCACGCGGTTCTTGTCGTCACCGTAGTCTTCGGTGCGCAGCCACAGTGCGCCTTCTTCTTCGTAAGTTTTGCCGGAATCGTTGAGCATGGCGACAGCGGCATCGACCTTGCCGTCGGCGTACAGCGACGATTCGAGGTAGTAATTGTCGAACTTGACGCCAAACGCCTGCAGGTCGATGTCCTGCTCGTTACGCAGGTAGGTGACGGCAAATGCGCGGATCGATTCGATGTCATCGGTATCGCCCGAGGCGGTGGCTGGCGAACCGTCGGACGCGGACACGGTTTTTTTTGCCTTGAAGTCGCTGGCGATATCGGCGATGTAGTCGCCGTTGTAAGCCGACTCGGGCCAGGCGGCGTCGCCCGGCTGGTGGCCGCGCAGGCGCGCCTGCACCGAGTTGGCCAGCGTCTGGATCTGCACCCCGGCGTCGTTGTAATAGAACTCGCGGGTAACCTCATAGCCCTGTGCGCCGAACAGCGACGACAGCGCATCGCCCAGCGCCGCCTGGCGGCCGTGGCCGACGTGCAGCGGGCCGGTAGGGTTGGCGGAAACGAATTCGATGATCACGCGCTTGCCGGCGCCGCTGCTGCTGTTGCCGTAGGCGGCGCCTTGCGCCAGCACCGCCTTGACCACGGCCTGCTTGGCGGCGCTTGTTACGCGCAGGTTGATGAAGCCGGGGCCGGCGATGTCCACCGACTGCACCAGGCCGGCGGCGGCCGGATTGGCTTGCAGCGCTTCGACCAGGCGGGTGGCCAGCTCGCGCGGGTTCATTTTGAGCTGCTTGGCCAGCTGCATGGCGATATTGCAGGCGACGTCGCCATGCGACGGGTCGCGCGGACGCTCGAGCACCACGTTGGCGCTGAGGCCGGTATCGGCCAGAATCGGAGCGAGGGCGGCCTGGAACAGGGCGGTGATATCTTGTTTTTGTTGGGCGAGCATGGTCAGGGTGGCGGACGGGCCGCTAAATAATCATCAGAATGCGAAACTGGCCGGCGCGCTGGCGCTGACCAAACAGCAAACATTATACTGTTTTGCCCGTGGCCGGTCACCGCGCGCCGGTATCTGGACAGGGCGATTGCATGAAGGCAAAGGCCGCAGCGTGAACCACAACGAAAAATAACGCTGGATCGAGGCGATAGTGGGGCAATACCGATCAAGCGTTCATCGATGGAGGGGCTGGATGCTTGGTAGGAAAGTGCAAAGCCTGCCTGCGGGTTAAAAACGGCCGTTCCAAAATAGCAAGCCACCCTGCCAAGCCATTGCAGTGGCGGCAACACAAGCGACGGCCAGGGCCACATGATGCACGCGGCTCGTCCAGTGCGTATCCGGGGAGTGGAGACTTGCCGACGCTGCCACGATTACGGCGATCCCGCCCGCCGCTGCAAGCCATGCGAAAATCTGGACCAAGCGCAAGAGAATGCCACAGGCGGGCGAGGCCACGAACAGCAGATCGTTCATGACAAGCAGTGCAATTGCGCCATATACCACCCAGGGTGCCAGGGTCAGCAGCCCAACCACGCGTACCACAGTGCTCACCCGCAGCGATGGCGGCGACAGAACTCTCGATCTCGCGTCGCGACGTCGGAACAGGGCAGACAGCGCTTGCCATGACAAGCTGAGCAGTACTAACAAGAGCGATGAAGGCAAGACGATCAGCAAGAGTAGCTTGTGCTGATGCCACGCGCTTTTTTGCATGATATAGGTTGGGTTGCCATTGCTGCTCATTTCCCAGTCTCCCTGCTCCCAGCCTCCCTCCTTATTCCTGCTGAAGTAGAGCCGGCGAACCGGATCCGTCGCGCTTTGCCAGACGCCGGCGTCGATCCGATGCCACTCGACAGGCTTGCCGTCCGAACCGACCTGCGTGTCAATCACGAGAGTTGCTGGACTCAGCATGCGCACCACGCGTTGTTCAAGCAAGAATTTCAGGGACAAGGGGGACGAGTCAAACCGCCAACTGGTGCGGTAACTTCCGGCCAAATTCGCGGACTCGTCTGCTGGAATGTCAGCCGTCACAGCAGCCATGCGCGCTGGCGCAGTCAGGTAGGTTTCAGCGAAGACTTTTACCAGCCGCTTGCGCATGGCTTCTCCCGCATCAGCGTTCTGTACGATTAACAGACCGGTGCCTTGTTCCGGAAATAAATACATGGCCGAGCGAAAGCCCGGAATATCGCCGGTATGCCCTATCATTCTTAGCGCACTTTCTTCCATTTCGTAGACCCCCAGCGCGATACCGGGTGCCGCAGGATGGTGACGGAACTGGACAGCGTGCATCGTTGCGAGCGTCTCCGGTTTCAGCAACGGTACTCCTGACGCAGGCTCGACACCCAGGTGGGCCAACATGAAGTGCGCCATATCAACGGCAGAACTCGACATGCTGGCAGCGGGTGCTACTTGTGCGATGTCGAATGAGCCGGCCGGCCCCTTTGCCGTGGCATACCCCTTGGCCAGTATCGGCGCCAGGTGCTCGGGCAACGGTTGCTCAAAGCTCGAATGCCGCATGCCGAGTGGCGCAAAAACATGTTTTTCTACATAGGCTACAAAGGCGTACCCAGAAACGCGCTCGACAATGTAGGCAGCCAGGGTGGTGCCGTAGCTCGAATATGCCGGTACCGTGCCAGGCGCAAACAGGCGCTTGGGCATGTGCTGTTCAAGGTAATCACGCAAGGAAGTGAGTTTGCCGGGCTGGACCCAGCGTCCTTGCACGGTTTCCTCAAAGCCAGCGGTATGCGACATCAGGTGGCGCATCGTGATTGGCTTGCCAAAATCTGCCGGAATGTGGAAATCCAGGTAGCGTGCAATGTCTGCATCCAGGTCGATCTTGCCCTGCTCGACCAATTGCATGACAGCGGTATAGGTCACCACCTTGGACACCGACGCAATGCGAAACAGGGTAGTCGTTGGTGAGACGGGGATTTTCTGTCCGACATCCGCATAGCCGTAACCACGGGCGAATAACACTTTGCCGTGGTTGACAACCACGATCGCTGCACCGGGGACATCCCCGTTTTTCATCTCACGAACCACGTGTTCATCGAATAGCTCAGTGAGACCTTTTGTCGTCATTGCCGCATGTTGCGCTAACACCGGACTGCTGGCGGCGCAGCAGAACGCCATCATTGCCAGTGTCCTGCGGCTGGAGAGGAAAATCATAAACTGGACCAACTGTTTATAAAGCATTAAGAATCCAGTCAATTTTCGGCTCCATCCCTGATTTTCACAATGCATGCTGCTTTGCTGCATACCATGCACGGCTGTTGCAAACGGAACATATTATCATTTTGGCAGGTTGGCAGGGAATTTCTGCAATCAGATTTACATGTCGCACCCGCGCATATCATCGCCATATGAAAGGTGCTGCTGTATACTGCGCGATCACGGCTGCCGGCCGCATTCTGGAATTAGCATATGAACAAGCAGCGTCCGACACTGTCCCTCAAGTCCCCCGCTAAACCGGCCGCCCCCAGGCTGCGCGCCAGCCATGCGCGCGACTTGAAACCGGCGCTGCAAACAGGTTTTAACACCGGCCTCAAGCCCGATTCGCTGGCGTTTTCCCTGATTGGCGCAGCGCAGGCGGTGGCGCTGGTGCGCACCGGCACCAATCTGCCGCAGGCGCTGGCGCAGGTCTGGGCCCGCGTGGACGCCACGCCGCAGGCGCGCGGCGCCATGCAGGACATCAGCTACCGCTGCATGCGCCAGCTGGGCCAGAGCGAAACCCTGATCGGCCTGATGGCGCCCAAGGCGCCCGAACCGCTGGTGGGCGCGCTGCTGGCCTGCGCGCTGGCGCTGATCAACGCCACCGACGCCGTGCGTCCCTACGAAGAATTTACCGTGGTCGATCAGACTGTGACCGCCGCCGACGCCCATCCCGACACCGCGCGCGCCAAGAGCATGGTCAACGCCGTGCTGCGCCGCTTCCTGCGCGAGCGCCAGGCGCTGCTCGATACCGCCTCGCTGCAGCCGCTGGCGCGCTGGAACTACCCGCAATGGTGGATCGACGCCGTGCGCGCAGCCTGGCCGCAGGATTGGCAGGGCGTGCTGACCACCGGTAACACGGCGCCGCCGCTGACCTTGCGCGTGAATGCCCGTCAAAGCACGGTGCCGGCCTACCTGGCCACGCTGGAGGCGGCCGGCATGGCCGCCACCCAGATCGGCCCGTATGCGGTGCGGCTGGAAAAGCCGGTGGCCGTGCAGCTGATTCCCGGTTTTGCCGACGGCGTGGTGTCGGTGCAGGACGCCGGCGCCCAGCTGGCGGCGCCGCTGCTCGACGTCGCCGCCGGCATGCGCGTGCTCGACGCCTGCGCCGCGCCCGGCGGCAAGACCTGCCACATTCTGGAACTGGCCGATGCCGAAGTGACGGCGCTGGACGCCGACGCCCGGCGCCTGGCGCGGGTTGGCGAAAACCTCGAGCGGCTGCAGTTGCAGGCCGTGCTGAAGGCGGCGCCGGCGGAAACCACGGACTGGTGGGACGGCCAGCCGTTCGACCGTATCCTGGCCGATGTACCGTGCACTGCCTCGGGCATTGTGCGGCGCCACCCGGACATCCGCTGGTTGCGCCGCAAGGGCGATACGCTCCAACTTGCAACACTTTCCGCCAAAATCCTCGACAACCTTTGGCAGATGCTCGCGCCCGGTGGTAAATTGCTGTTCGTGACATGTTCCTTGTGGCCGCAGGAATCCGAAGCGCAGGCGGCCGCCTTTGCAGTGCGTAACCAGGCCGTGCGGCTCGACGCACCCGGCCAATTGCTCCCCGCCGGCGGCTCCGGGCAGGATCACGATGGTTTGTTTTACGCGCTTTTCCAGAAAAATGCGTGATCGTTCTGCCCCTGATTTTGCATGCTTGTTAGCCACCCCGCACCTGTTGAGCACCGTGACCCATCGATTTTTGCGCCTGTTGATCGGCCCCTTGCTGCTAGTAATTGCTTTTGCCTGCGCTTTGCCGCAGGCCGCACGCGCTGCCGACGGCGTTGAAATCAAGCGCGCCTTCGTCGAGGCCACCGAGGACGGCTACCGGCTGTCGGCCACCTACGGCTTCGACCTCAATCACGGGCTGGAAGACACGCTGCAATACGGCGTGGCGCTGTACTTCACCACCACCATCGAATTTACCCGCCCGCGCTGGTACTGGTTTGACGAAAAAGCCATCGTGGCGCGCCAGACCGCCAAGCTGCAGTTCAACGTGCTGACGCGCCAGTACACGGTCGGCATCACCGGCAGCGTGGCGCAAAGTTATTCCTCGCTCGACGATGCGCTGTTCCAGATCCGCCGCCCCAACCGCTGGATTGTGGCGCCGCGCGGCGCCCTCAAGGTGGGCGAAACCTATAACGTCAAGCTGAGCATGGGGCTCGACCCCAACTACCTGCCCAAGCCGATCCAGATCAACGCCCTCAATAACAATGAATGGCGCCTGGCGTCCGACAGGAAAACCTTCCTCTACAGGGCCGAGTAAGTGAGCACTGGGCTCAGGTATTTTGCGGTGATTGGCGGTGCTGTCGTCAGCATCCTGTTGTTCCTGCTGGCTTCGGCCTCCGATAATTCCGGCTTCTTCGACCGCTACTACGCCTGGCTGCTGGGCCTGAACGCGGCGGTGGCAGGCGCCTTGCTGCTGCTGGTCGCCGTATCGCTGTTCCGCCTGTATTCGCGTTACAAGAATGGCAAATTCGGCTCCAAGCTGATGACCCGGTTGGTACTGCTGTTTGCCGCCATCGGCGTGTTGCCGGGCATGGTGATTTTTTTGGTCTCGGTGCAATTCGTCTCGCATTCGATCGATTCCTGGTTCAATGTATCGGTGGAAGAAGCGCTGGAATCGGGCATTAACCTGAGCCGGGCCGGCCTCGATGCGGCGCTGGGCGAACTGACCGTGACGGCGGCCCGCACCACCGAGCGCCTGGCGCAGGGCGGCGACGGCGGCGCCACCGAGCGCCAGATTCTGGCCGAACTCGTCAAAAACCAGCCGGCCATGCAGAACGCCATCATTGTCGATGCCGAGGGCGGGCTGATCATCAGCGCCCGCGGCAGCAGCAGCGGTAATCTGAGCGCCGAC
>JBEVNE010000193.1:0-8432 GCA_040508275.1 Duganella sp. | reverse complement strand
GAAATTTTTTATCCGATGGGGGGGAGCTAGTCCAGCCTGAATAAACATAAAATCAAATTAGCATCACTTGGCTGGGGGCGTGGCTATCGTCCGAGGTCGAGAAAGTCGTCACCAACAACGACGAACTGTACCGCGTCGATGCCTGTACGGATGCCAAGACTGACCGCCATACAAAGGAAGTGCTGCGTTATCGACAGGCTCAGCACATGGCTTACCGGCTTTGCGCGATCAGCTCTAAACATCGCCTATCAGCGCCAGCATCATCTGCAACAAACTGTCCGATGTTAAGCACTTCATTCGTGTCGAGAATAGGATTGGTCCTCCGATCAAAATTGCTGTGATGCCCTATCATTTCGAGGCAAACCGTCCTTTACCAGACGGCAACGGGCATATGGGAAGTATCCTAAATTTACTTTATCTCATGCAGGCGGGTCTGATAGCTATCCCCGTGCTATTAATGTCGCGTTCGTTACAAAAAAACGCGAGTACTATGTTGGGGCTACAAAAGGTCACAGAGCGGCAAGACTGGGAAAACTGGCTATTATTTATATTACGCGCAGTGGAAAGCAAGGCACAGCAAACGTTTGACCAGGTTAAACCAATCCTGGCGTTGTTGGAAACAGCAAGGGAGAAGGCTCGCTAGGATATACTTGGCATTTACAGTAAAGACTCAGCGGAAGCAATTTTTCGGCATCTGTACACGAAAATTCAATGCTCGGCCGATGCCAATATCGCCAAACGTCAGACCGCATCCGGTTATCTGCAAACGTTGACGGCGCGTAAAGTATTTCGAAAAAGACAGATTGGTCGTGAAAATTACTTTATCACCGAAAAATTATATCGTTAGCAATAGGTTGATGGCATCGACATATCTGTAAAACGTGTCGATTTTTTGGTCTTTTTTAAACATATCTGCGCGACGTGTCGATTTGATCGACATATCCGAAAGCAAGGAGGACGATGTACTACCGCGAATATCCTCCTCATCCGGCCCTGGCGGCCCATGTCGCCTGCCTGTGGACCGCTTGCGTGCCTGCCGTCGCCCCCGGGCGCGCCCATGTGCACCGGGTGCTGCCCGATAATTGCATCGATATCCTGTGGCATGACGATGGCCGGCCGGCGTTCGCGGTGGGGATGATGAGCACGGCCATTGAAGTGCTCAGCAGTGCGCCGGTGCGCACGGTCGCGGTACGCTTCAGGCCGGGTGCCGCGGGGTTGTTCCTCGCTGCGCCGCTGCATGTGCTGACCGACGGCCGCGCCGACCTCGATCAGTTATGGTCACGCGACGTGACCACGCGACTGGGTGACCGCCTCTGGGATGGCGAGCTGAACGACCACCAGCGTCTCGAGTTGATTGAACAACAGTTATTGCTGCGCTTGCAGGCGGCCGACGGCGACGCCCAGGGTGCCGGCGCCCGCCTGGTGCGACTGGCGCTGCACACGCTTGACGCCAGCGACGGCAACGTCCGTATCGAGGCGCTGGCAGCGGCTTTGCGCGTCTCGCGCCAGCACCTGGCGGGGCAATTCCGTGAGCGCGTCGGACTGTCGCCCAAGCTGTATGCCCGCATCTGCCGCTTCCGCCGCGCCACCGCCGCCCTCAAGCATGGGTTGCCGCCAGACTGGGCGCAACTGGCGCTGGAGTGTGGTTATTTTGACCAGTCGCACCTGATCCATGATTTCCAGGAATTTGCCCATTGCGCGCCTGAGCGCTTGTGACTACCGGACTGTCGCCTCCCATTGCGCCTTCCATTGCGCCTTCCATTGAATAATCAGACGCTGATAGCGCTGGTGAACGTCAAGCGATTGCCGAACGGGTCTATCACCGACATGTCACGCGTGCCCCACGGGGTATCGTGCACCGCAGGACGTGAATATTTGAAGTGCTTGGCGGCTAACTCTGCGTGAAGTGCATCGATTTCCTCCACTTGAATGCGCATCCCTGAACCGGGGCAGCAATCGCCATGATGTTCAGACAGATGAAGAACGCAGGCGTCTCGCACTACCTGCATATAAACAGGTAAATCCGGCTCAAAACGATGTTCCCACTCAACGTTAAAGCCAAGGTAGTCAACGTAAAACGCTTTGGCCTTGGCTTCGTCGAAGATCCGCAGGATGGGTGTGGTTTTGCTAATTTTCATGGACAGCCTCTCGCTTTCTCAAGTGGTCACGGTGGCCTGGCGTCAGCAGTGATGGCCGGATTCAAGCGCCAGTTTGGTTGGGCAGATACATTTTCTTCCCAAGATTCCATTTTTACAATCGTACGCCAATACGATGTGCCAAGATGGTGTTTTTAACGCCGAGAAGGAGAACAACATGATCAAAGGCTTGCGCACGCTGGTGTATCCGGTGGCCGACCTGGCTGCGGCCAAGGACTGGTACGCCAGGGCTTTCGAGACCGCGCCGTATTTCGACCAGCCGTTTTATGTTGGCTTCGAGGTGGGCGGATTCGAGCTGGGCCTGATCCCTGCCGACAAGTTCAAGGCAGCCAAGGCTGGCGCCATGGTGTACTGGGGCGTGGACGATATCGAGGCCGAAACCGACCGACTGCTGGCCCTTGGCGCCAGCGTGGCGGGGGCGATTGAAGATGTCGGCGAAAATATCCGCACCGTGGAACTGGCCGACCCGTTCGGCAATCTGCTGTGCCTGATTTATAACCCGCACTTCGACCTGCAGGCCGTCCGCTGAGCCTGAGTACCGCAGTTTGTGGCACACTACGCCCTTTTTCGCCAGGAAAGAGGTCGTCATGTCCCGCCGCAATGCCAATCTGATCAAGTCGCCCGAGCAAATCGCCATGGCGCGGGTGGCCGCCCAGTTGACGGCCGATGTGCTGACCATGATCGGTCCGCACATCAAGCCGGGCGTGACCACCGCCCACCTCGACAAGCTGTGCAACGATTACATCGTCAATGTGCTCAAGGTGACGCCAGCCAACGTCGGCTATGGCGGCTTTCCGGCCACCGTGTGCAGCTCGGTCAACCAGGTCGTCTGCCACGGCATTCCGTCGGAGAGCGAAGTGCTCAAGGATGGCGACATCATCAATATCGACGTGGCCGTGATCAAGGATGGCTGGCATGGCGACACCAGCCGCATGTATTACGTCGGCGAACCGTCCAAGGCGGCGCGCAAGCTGGTGGAAACCACCTATGCAGCGATGTGGGCCGGCATTCGCGCCGTCAAGCCGCGCGCCACGCTCGGCGATGTCGGCTTCGCCATCCAGACGGTGGCGGAAAAAGCCGGCTTTAGCGTGGTGCTCGATTATTGCGGCCACGGCATCGGCATGACCTACCACGAAGACCCGCAAGTGACCCACTACGGCCGCCCCGGCCAGGGCCTGGTGCTCAAGCCCGGCATGTTGTTTACCATCGAACCGATGATCAACGCCGGCCGCGCCGCTACCAAGGAGCTCGACGACGGCTGGACCGTGGAAACCCGCGATGGCTCGCTGTCGGCCCAGTGGGAGCACATGGTGGCGGTCACCGAGACGGGCTTTGAGGTGCTGACGCTGGCGCCGGGGGAGACCGGCGGCAAAGGGAATATTCCGATTGTGGGTTGAAGACTGGGTTTACTTGAGCGTGAGCTTGAGCGCCGGCTTTTCGCCGTAATCGTCGTAACGGTCGTTAATACCAGCCACGCAATAGCTGACCTCTTCCAGCAACTCGGGCGCCGCCGCCTTCAGCGCAGCGGCGTCGGTAATAACGATTTCCAGCACTTCGTTCGGCTTCAGCCGGAAACGGCTCATATTGTCGTCGTCGCGCAGATAGCTGAGGCAATCGACCCAGGCGTCCATGGTGTTGCCATAGCTGTCCGGGAAACCCAGTGCCGCCTTGCAGGCTGCATGAAAACTCGCTGCATCGGTGATTGCCGCACCGTTCAATTGGGCGCTTGCCATTATTTGCTCTCTACTTTCCGGGGATCGGTGACAAATCCCAGCTTGGTTAATCCGTGCGCCTGCGCTGCCGCCATCAGTTGCGCCAACGCTTCGTAGCGGGTGTCCTTGTCGGCGCGCAGTTGCAGTTCGGGCTCAATATCGGCCTTGGCTGCTTCGGCCAGGCGCTGTTCGAGCACCTTGGGCGTGACCACCGCATTGTTCCAGAACACCTGGCCCTTGGCGTCGATGGCCACCGTGACGATGGCCGGTGGCGCCGGCGGCGCGGCCTGCGCCTGGGCGGCGGCCTTGGGCAGCTCCAGCTGGACGGTGCTGGTGAACATCGGCGCGCCCAGGATAAAAATCACCAGCAGCACCAGCATCACATCGACCATCGGCGTGACGTTGATGTCGGCCATGGGGCCGCTCTGACGATGGTGGTTGAAGGCGCCGAAGCTCATGGCTGTGGCTTGCCGGTCAGGTAAGCGTGCAGGTCGTGCGCAAAGGCATCGAGCTCGGCCAGCGTCAGGCGGTTGACGCGGTTAAAGCCGTTGTAGGCCAGCACGGCGGGAATCGCCACCGTCAGGCCGACGGCGGTCATGACCAGCGCTTCGCCCACAGGGCCGGCGACCTTGTCGATTTGCAGCGTGCCGCTGGCCGACACATTGGCCAGCGCATGATAAATACCCCATACCGTGCCCAGCAGCCCGACAAACGGAGCCGTGGCGCCGATCGAGGCCAGCAGGGTCAGGCCGCCTTCCAGGCGGTTGGTGGAGCGCTGGATGGCGGCGCGCAGCACGCGCGTGACCTGGGCCGAGCGGTCCATCTCGCCACCGAGGGTGGCATGGCCGGGTTGTACCAGTTGTGCGGCGCCCTGTTGCGCCAGCGGCAAAAAGATTTTTTCAGGATCGGCCAGCGTCAGTGCAGCCACGCCGTCGGCCATGGTGGGGGCTTCCCAGAACGCCTGCACCGCCGGCGCGCTGCGCCGCACGCGCACGGCGGCATACAGCTTGGCCAGGATGAAGAACCAGCTCAGCACCGACATGGCCAGCAAGGCCAGCGCCACAGCGTGGCTGACGGCGTCCGCCTGCTCCCAGAAATGCGACAGCGAAAAGGTGGACACTTGGCCGGCCACGGTACGCTCAGCCTTTCAGCGACAGCACGTCGTACATGTCGAACAAGCCGGTCGGCTTGTCGGCCAGGAAACGGCAGGCGCGCAGGGCGCCGTGGGCGTAGGTCACGCGGCTGCTCGATTTGTGGCTGATCTCGATACGCTCGCCGATGCCGGCAAACAGCACGGTATGGTCGCCGACGATGTCGCCGCCACGGATGGTGGCAAAGCCGATCGACGACGGATCGCGTTCGCCGGTCACGCCTTCACGCGCAAATACGCCGCACTCTTTCAGGTCGCGCCCCAGCGCATCGGCAATCACTTCGCCCATTTTGAGCGCGGTGCCCGACGGCGCATCGACCTTGAAGCGGTGATGGGCTTCGATCACTTCGATATCGTAGCCGGTGGACAGGGCCTTGGCAGCCTGTTCGAGCAGCTTCATGGTGACGTTGACGCCAACGCTGAAGTTGGGCGAGAACACGATGGCGGTTTTTTTGGCCGCTTCGGCAATCGCCGCCTTGCCGGCATCGTCGAAACCGGTGGTGCCGATGATCAGCTTGATGCCGTGCTCGGCGCAATAGGCCAGGTGTTCGAGCGTGCCTTCGGGGCGGGTAAAGTCGATCAGGTAGCTGCTGCCGGCCAGGCCGCGCGCCAGCTCGGATTCCACCAGCACACCGGCCGGCTGGCCGAGGAAGGCGGCGGCGTCTTCGCCCACGCCGGCGGCGCTCGGGTGGTTGAGGGCGCCGGACAGGCGCGCGTCATCGGCTTGCTGCACCGCTTCGATCAGGATGCGGCCCATGCGGCCGCCGGCGCCGGCAATGGCGATATTCATGACGGTCATGCTGATCCTTTATTTATTCTCGTTACCCACGTTGACGCCCACCGGTGCCGGCTGCGCCCGGTCGCTGCCGGACGGCAGCGGTGCGCTGGCGGGGGCCGGCTTGGTTTCCGGGGCGTCCGGGTTTTTCTTGAGCTTGGGCGCCGGGCCGGCGATACGGGCGATGTATTCTTTTTCGGTCGGCAGGTTGCCGCCTTCCCAGCGCTCGACGCGGCCATCCTTGTCAAAAAACACAATCACGCGGCTGGTGGTGATTTCGCCATTACCCTTGGCCATGCGGAACGCGTAGTCCCAGCGGTTGGCGTGGAACGGGTCGGCCAGCAGTGCGGTGCCAAAGATAAAGCGCACCTGGTCGCGTGTCATGCCGACTTTTAATTGCGTCAACATTTCTTCGGAGACGAAGTTACCTTGCTGAATGTCGGGGCGGTATGGCGAGAAGAACCACATGAAGCGTTGCAGCTTGGTAATGGTCGTGGTCTGGGCGCCCTTGTTGGCATCCAGGGTCGGTGCACTGTCCTTGACTTCGGTCGATTTCTCGCCCAGCGTGGTTTTGGTGGCGCAGCCACCCAGCGCCAGCGCCAGCAACAAGACCACGGAGGCGGCGCCAGTACCGGGTTTGGAAGTAGAACCGTGCAACAACGACTGCGATAAAGCCTGGGTGACGCGCATAAGAGTCCTCAATCTGGTCAAGCGGAAATGCCGAAAAACGCTATATCATAAAGCACAATCATCGGTGCAAGGTACAGGCAAGCGCGCAGACTGGACTGGGGGCCGCCAGCGCTGGCCTGCTGCGGCCCGCAAAGTGACAGCATTATCCAGTAAAACCCGGCGTGTGTCCCTGTTTTGCAGGCGCAGGTGTAAAAGATTGCAAAGCCCCTCAATTAAGCCGGACGGCAACAAGATGCGGCGCGGCGCGGAGTGCGTTAAACTACGCCCTAGCCATCCGCCAACCACAAAAAGAGTGTCCACCATGGGTAATCATCCAACCGATCTGAAGGCCAGCGGCCTGAAAGCCACGCTGCCTCGCCTTAAAATCCTGGATATTTTCCAGAACAGCGAAGTGCGCCACCTGACCGCCGAGGATGTCTACAAGATCCTGCTGTCAGACAATATGGACGTCGGCCTGGCCACCGTCTATCGCGTGCTGACGCAATTCGAGCAGGCTGGGCTGCTGAACCGTAATCATTTTGAAACGGGCAAGGCCATCTTCGAACTCAATGCCGGTTCCCACCACGACCACCTGGTGTGCGTCGATTGCGGCCGCGTGGAAGAGTTTTTCGACGAAGCCATTGAAGAGCGCCAGAGCGCCATTGCCAAGGAGCGCGGCTTCAAGATCGCCGAGCATGCGCTGGCGATTTACGGCAACTGCACCAAAACGGCTTGCCCGCACCGGCCTGCCTGATTCAGTCACCTCAATGATGACTCAGCGCATTCGATAACAGCTTGGCGGTGATATCCACAATCGGTATCACCCGCTCATACGCCATGCGCGTGGGACCGATCACGCCCAGCGTGCCGACGATTTTGCCGTTGGCCGTGTAGGGTGCGGTGACCACGCTCATTTCGTCCATGGGCACCAGGCTCGATTCGCCGCCGATATAGATCTGTACGCCGCTAGCCTTGCTGGAAACGTCGAGCAGTTGCATCAGACCGGTTTTTTGCTCGAACATGTCGAACATCTGCCGCAGCGAAGACATATTCGATGACAGCTCGCTCACCGACAGCAGGTTGCGTTCGCCGGAAATGACCATGTCGTCCTTGTCGTCGGCCATGACTTCGCTGCCGGCCTCCACCGCCACCTGCATCAGCCGCCCCATGTCGTCGCGCAACTGCCGCACTTCAGCCTGCAGCCGTGCATGGACCTCGCCAAACGCCAGGCCGCCGTAATTCTGGTTGATGTAATTGGCCGATTGCACCAGCTGCGCCGGGCTGTAATCGACATCGGTCAGCAGCAGGCGGTTTTGCACGTCGCCGCTGGGGCCGACGATGACCAGCAGGATGCGTTTTTCGCCCAGGCGCAAAAATTCGATCTGCTGGAATACCGATTCGCGGCGCGGACTGAGCACCACGCCGGCAAACTGCGACAGCGACGACAGCATTTGCGCTGCGTTGGCGATCATTTTTTGCGGCTGCTGGGGCTGCAAGCGCATGCGCGACTCGACCGACTGTTCGTCAAGCGGCTGCACGGTGAGCAAGGTATCGACAAAGATGCGGTAGCCGCGCGGGGTCGGTACACGTCCGGCCGAGGTATGCGGACTGGCGACATAGCCGAGTTCTTCGAGGTCAGCCATGATGTTGCGGATGGTGGCCGGCGACAGTTCCAGTCCCGAAATTTTGGACAAGGCGCGCGAGCCCACCGGCTGGCCGTCCGCGATATAGCGTTCTACCAGAGCTTTGAGCAGAGTTTGGGCGCGTGTGTCGAGTTGCATGGTGTTTTGTCTTTTGTTACCAATAAATTCCTACCCACCTATTATGCACGCTCCATGCCGGATGGGGGCGGCACAGTGGCTTCAATGCTGCATTTGCGGCATTTGCAACCGCACCCACGCCAGCAGCTCGTCAAAATTGCTGCAGATGGCGTCCGGCACGATGCCGGCGTCGAGGTGGGCCGTGCTGCC
>JBEVNE010000072.1:0-20407 GCA_040508275.1 Duganella sp. | reverse complement strand
GGTGCTACGGTAACCCCCGCCAAGCCGAAACAAAAGCTGGCCTTCCTGCTGGGTGGTTCGCCGAAGGCATGAGCGCTGCATCGCTGTTGAAGCCGGAACAGCAGGCGCTGGCCGATGGTCAGCGCCTGCTGTTTCTCGATGGACTGCGTGCGCTTGCCGCGTTATGGGTGCTGTTTGGCCATATCTATTTGTTCGCCATCGGCTGGCAGGCGCAGTCATCGTGGCTGGCGCGCCCGTTCAACCTGCTGATGTACCTGCACCTGGGCGTGGACATATTCCTGGTATTGTCCGGGTATTGCCTGGCCTTGCCGGTGGTCGCCCATGGCGGCCGGATTGCCGCGGGCCTGCCGGCTTTCTTCACGGCGCGCGCCCTGCGTATACTGCCGCCGTATTTCGCCACGCTGGGCTTGATCTTGCTGGTGAATTGTTTTGTGCCGCTGGCGGCCTGGGGGCGTAATGATCTGGGCCTCACGCCCGATATATCGGCTGCGGTCTGGTGGACCAATCTGCTGCTGCTGCAGGACGTGTACGGTCAGTACAACAATATCAATGCACCGTTCTGGAGCATTGCCTGCGAGTGGCATCTGTATTTTGTGTTCCCGTTGCTGGTGCTGGCGTTGCGCCGCGCCGGCGTGACCTGGCTGCTGGCGCTGGGCGTGCTGGCAGCCATCGTGCTCACTACGCTGTCATCGCTGTATCCGCGCCTGCCGCTGATCGACGCAGCGGTGCCGCAACCGCCGTATTTCATTATATTGTTCGTGTTCGGCATCGCTGCTGCCCAGCTGTCGCATGGGCAGCGTTTTGCCGCTGTGCGCAGCCGCATACACCAGGGCGCGTGGTGGTGCGCCGGACTGCTGCTGGTGCTGCTGGCGGGCGTAGTGGCGCATTACCGTATCGTCGATGTCGCCAGCGCCATCGCCTTCGGCCAGAAGCATGTGCTGATCGACCCGCTGGCCGCTGCCTTTACCGCGGCGTTGCTGGTGGCATTGTCAGGACAGCAGCCGGGCCGCGGTCTGCGCCGCGTGTTCGAGCAGCGCTGGCTGGTACGCGCCGGCGGTTTTTCCTATTCCCTTTACCTGATCCACATTCCGATCGCTGCCACCGTGCATAACTTTGCCTGGCAGCAGCCGTGGGCGGCGCAGCTGTCGGCGTTGCAGATGTTTATGGGGCAAGCAGTGGTGTCCGGTGCGCTCTGCATCGGCGCTGCGGCCGTTTTTGCGCGCGTGTTCGAGCGGCGGATTCGCTGGCGCCCTGCCAGGCGCGCCAGCGCAGGCTGACAGGTCAGAGCACTTCGCGCAGTGCCTGCACTACCCTGTCCAGATCATCGTCCAGGCCCACCCAGAGAGGCAGGCGCAGCAGACGGTCCGACAGCGCGGTGGTGTTGTGCAGATCGCCGTGCTGGCGGCTGTGGGTCAAGCCGAACGGTGCGCTGTGCAGCGGCACATAGTGGAACACGCTGTTGACGCCCTGGCGTTTGAGACCGGCGATCACGTTGGTGCGATGCTCGAGTGAATCGAGCAAAATATAGTACATGTGGGCATTGTGCTCGACGCCTGCCGGAATGTGGTGGCGGCGCAGCTTGCCCTCTGCTTCCAGCGGCGCCAGCGCCTCGTGGTAGCGGTTCCACAGCGCCATGCGGCGGTCATTGATGCTTTCCGCCTCTTCCAGCTGCGCCCACAGGAAGGCAGCAATCACTTCACCGGGCAGATACGACGAGCCGATATCGACCCAGGTGTACTTGTCGACCTGGCCGCGGAAGAACTGGCTGCGGTTGGTGCCTTTTTCACGGATGATCTCTGCGCGCTCGGCCAGTGCAGGGTCGTTGACCAGCAGTGCGCCGCCTTCGCCAGCGACGATATTCTTGGTTTCGTGGAACGAGTAAGTTCCCATGTGGCCTATGCTGCCCAGCGGGCGGCCCTTGTAGCTGGCCAGAATGCCCTGCGCAGCATCTTCCACCACGATCAGGTTGTGGCGACGCGCGATGTCCATGATGGTGTCCATTTCGCAGGCAACACCGGCGTAGTGCACCGGCACGATCACGCGCGTGCGCGGCGTGATGGCGGCTTCGATCTTGGTCTCGTCGAGGTTGAGCGTATCCGGGCGAATGTCGACGAATACCGGCACCGCGCCGCGCAGCACGAAGGCATTGGCGGTGGTAACGAAGGTATAGGAGGGCATGATGACTTCGTCGCCTGGCTTCAGGTCGGCCAGCAGCGCCGCCATTTCCAGCGCCGCCGTGCACGAGTGCGTCAGCAGCGCGCGGCGGCTGCCGGTCTTGCGCTCGAGCCAGCCGTGGCACAGCTTGGTGAACTGGCCGTCACCGGACAGGTGGCCATTGGTATGGGCCTGGGCGATGTACCATAATTCGCGACCGGTCATGAAGGGTTTGTTGAACGGAATCATATTCATGCGGATATCTCTCTCTTGTTAACCTTGGGCAGCCACATAGGTGCCCAGGCAGATCAGGAACAAGCCAGCGAGTCGGGTCATCGACAGCGGCTCATGGAACAACCATGCGCTAAGGGCCAGCACGACGACAAAATTCATGCTCATAAACGGGTAAGCGTGGCTGAGCTCGAATTTCGTCATCGCGCCCATCCAGGTCACCGAGGCCAGGAAGGCGGCGAAGAAGGCCGCAATAATCCAGGGATTGAACAGCAGGCGCATCAGGAAAGTCAGCTTGTCACCGCCGGACTCGGGCAGGGCGCCGGCCTGCGCCACCTGCCACTTGATGGCGATCTGGCCGAATACGGTCAAGGCAATGGTGGCGACGATGTACAGGTAATTGCCGAGCGAACTCATGGGGTATCTCCAAACCACTGGTGGAAGGTGTAATAGCTTGATGATGGTTCAAAGCCGAGCCTGCACCAGACTTTTTGCACGGCCAGGTTGACCACCTGGGTCGAGACGGTCATGGCCGCGAAGCCATGTTCGCTGCCCCAGTGCTGTGCCTGTTGCATCAAGGCCTGGTACAGTCCGCGCCCCTGGTGTTGCGGGTGCACGCCAAACAATACGCCCTCGAACAGCGGCGCGCCGCGATCCTTCAGCGTGGCGAAGGCTGCCAGCGTACCGTCGGCTGTTTCGATCAGCAGTACGGCGTCGGCCACGGCGGTGTGGCGGCACGAGTTGGCGGCCCAGTCGGCATACACCAGGTCGGCCGTGGCCGACGACAGCCGCGGGTCGGCATGGTAGTGGCCGGCATACCCGGTGAAGGTCAGCGCTGCCAGCGCCGCGACGGCCTCAGCATCGGCAGGCGTCGCCAGGCGCCAGCGGTAGCCATCGGCCAGCGTCGCTGGCGTTGCCTGCAACTGCTTGCGCGTGTAGTACAGCAGCGTGTCGGTCAGGAAGGCGCCCTGCTGTTCGAGCTGCTGCACCAGCGTCACGGCGCTGGTCGGCGCGCGGGCGATCAGCATTTGCACGCCCTGGCTGCGACACCATTGGGCAACATCGGCGGCGCGGTCGGTGGCGGCCAGGTTGGCCTTGGCGGTGACGATGCCAAAGCGTTGCTGGTCAAGTGGGGAGAGAGCCAGATCCATGATGTCCTTGCAGTCAGTGCTCATGCACGATGGTATTGGGAGTGGCGCGGCGCACAATATAAAGCGGCCGCTTCTTGGTTTCGTCGAATGCCTTACCCAGGTACACCCCGAGGATGCCGAGGATGCCAATGATCATGCCCCCGATGAAGTACAGGGAGACAATCACGCTGGACCAGCCTGGTATTGCCGAACCGTGCACCAGCGAGCGGATCAGCAGGAACAGCCCGAAGCACAGCGACACCGCCGCCATCGTCAGTCCGAGCCGGGCAGCCATGCGCAGTGGCTTGTCCGAGTAGGCCAGGATGGTGTCCATGGCCAGTTTCCACAGTTTGGCAAAGGTATAGGTGGAGGTGCCTTCGGCGCGTTCGGCGTGCTGAACTTGAATACCGGTGGAGGGGAAGCCCATCCACTGTACGTGGCCGCCAAAAAAGCGCAACTGTTCGCGCATGCGCACGAAATTCTTGACCACCTGGCGCGACATGATGCGGAAATTGCCGCTATCGCCGTCGATGTCGAGGTCGGCCAGGTAGCTGAACAGGCGGTAGTACAGCCACGAGGTGGCGCGCTTGAGCAGAGGATCCTGGCGTTTGCCGCGCAGCGCCAGTACCACGTCGTAACCTTCCTGGGCCTTGGCGTACAGGCGTGGAATTTCCTCGGGCGCATCCTGCAGGTCGCAATCCATCACCACTACCCAGTCGCCACGGCACTGGTCGAGGCCGGCCGTGATGCCATAGTGCTGGCCAAAATTGCGCGAAAATTGCAGGCCTACCACGCGCGGGTCGGCCTGTGACAGGCGTTCGATGACTTCCCACGAGCGATCGCCGCCGCAGTCTTCCACCAGCACGATTTCAAAATTCTGTGTGACGGGAGCGATGGCGTCGCGCAGGCGTCGATAGAGTTCGTCGAGTATTTTCTCGGCCTTGTAGACCGGAATGACGACCGAGATCAGGGGAGTTGCTTGCATTAAGGTTTTTCCAGTGCTGTAGGGATGCGTTCGAGATCGATGCCACTCAAAGCAAGGCGGCCGCGGCCGCTGCTGAAGGCGCGGAATTCGACCAGGGACAGCGTTTGCGCGCTCTCGAAGCGCAAGGTGATGCGTTGTTTTCCTGCGGTCGTAACGTTCTGCTCGGCGTGAATTTTACTGCCGGCTCCACTGGACACATCGATTCGGCCGAAGTCGCCTTCAGTGCCGCCCTCGGCGTCGAGGTCAAAGCTGACCGCGTAGGCGCCAGGCGCCAGTATGCGCATGGGACCAAAATGGAGCGTGCCCTTTTCGCCGGGTTGCGCCACCATGGCGCCAGCGCTCAAAGCGCCGATCTGGTGCAGCGACTGGTCTTCCATCGGGTAGTGCTGTCTTTGCGTCACGTTGACGTCCCAGTCGGGCAGGCTCGCTGCCAGGTTTTTTGGGTACACCAGGAAATTGATATCGCGGAAGCGCAGCAGGCGCGGCTGACCAGCGTAGCCGTCGAGCGCCGCCCGGTTCAGGTGGGGTAATTCGGCGTCCAGCAACATCAGGAAGGTCTCGCCCTGCCACGCAGTCGGCATGTACCAGCGGTTGGAACTGAGCGTGCGGTGCGGCCGTGGCAGACCGTGTTCGATCGATACCGGGCGCACGCGCGTAATGCTGTCGCTTAGCACGGTGATCTTGTTGGCATTCCAGAAGGTAGCGTAACCATAGAGCAAACCGTTCTGTTTCATGAAAGCGATCAATTGCTGGTCGGAGCTGTCAATGCTCAAGCCGTTGTGTGGCATGTGCCGCACCTCTTTAAACGGGTAAAGATAGGTGGCCGGCGCGCTGGTGGCCAGCAGTGCGATGGCGCCGATGGCTGCATAGCGAGCGACCGGCCGGGCGATATCGTGGTCCACCATCAGACCGACAATGATCAACAACATGTACAGCAGCGAAGGCACCAGGTAGCGTACCGAAGCCTCGGGCGCACGCATGTCGGCCAGCGAGGTGGTCACCATCATGAACAGGTGGACCGCAAACGATACGCAGGCAAATACCACCACCAGTTGGCGCGGGCCGCGCTGTAACTGCAGCGCACGATACAGCGCCCACGGCAGCATGCATACCAGCAGTGCAGCGCCAGTCATGCGCAGCGCCATATATACGCCGCTTGCCGAGACTACCTTGTCGTTAATATTGGGCAGACCATCGAACAGGATCATCGTGCCCTTGATAATCCCCAGCAGGTTCTGCAGCATGCCGTTGAAGTCCAGCCAGTTCAGCAGGGTCAGGCCGGGGCTGTTGCTGACCTTGCTCAGCGTGTAGAAGCTCAGCGCCGTACCGGCCACCAGACCCAGCGCCACCACGGCCATGGCTTTGGCATGACGTCCATCTGCACGGCGGCCGGCAGCCTGTGCCTCGCGCCGTTCCAGCAGGTGCTGCACGATAGCTGCGGCGAACAGCGGCAGGCCGTAGGACAGCAGCGCCCGCTGGGGATTGGCCCAGAAGGTCAGCATCGTCAGAATGATGGTGGCTGCGCCCCAGAGCAGCCATTGGCGGCGGCCTTGTGCCCGGGTCAGCGACCAGTAGGCAACGAGCAGATAACAGGCCATGAAATACAGCAGGCCATAGGCGGCCTGGCCAAATATGTGCTCGGCCATGATGAGCGACATGCCGCCTGATATCACCAGCATGCCCAGCAGGCGCGCCATGCGGCTCTGTTCCAGCAATCCGGTCAGCAGCCAGGTGCCATACAGGGTCAGCGCGGCCGCTACCAGATCGGAGATGGCGTGCGCCAGCATGCCGTTACGCAGGAAGGGCAGCAGCGGAACGATAAAGGTGTGCGTATTGAACACCCACAGGTCGTGGTTGACGTAGTTCCAGTCTTGCGGGAAAAGTTGTCCGGTCTCGTAAATTTCCTGCGCCAGCAGGTTTTTGACGGCAGAATCCGAGTGATACACCAGCTGGTAGCCGACCAGCAGATAAAAGGCCAGTAGCGCAATATTAAAGCAGAGCAGGAGTGGCAGCAGGCGTTTGGTCAGCATCCCGGAATGGATGAAACGTGGGAGCATAGAGGATATAGTCGTCAGTGATGTGGCCGACAGTATATCGCCGCATTATGGAACAGGCAACGTAATGTAGGGCGCTTGCAGCCCTCAAATTGTAAAATCTGTAACGCTGAATTGATTGTCACAGAGAATTCTTTAAGCCAGTTGTATCGGTGCTGTCCGGTACCAGCGCTGTTCCAGCATCACGCTCAACAATTGCCGTGCACTGCCCGCCCAGTCGAGATAAGTCATGGCCCCCGAGGCAGGGGCCATACCCTGCTCATGCAGGTCGAGCCAGGTGCGTAAGGCAGTGGCCAACTGGTCGCCGTCTTCGGCCTTGAAATACCAGGCGTGCTCGCCACCCACTTCACGGAACACCGGCACATCGCGGGCAATGACGGGCAAACCATGGTGGGCCGCTTCGATCAGTGGCAGGCCAAAACCTTCCGCACTGGAAGCTGCCAGCAGCGCGCTGCTACGCTGGTACAGCGTGTGCAACAGTTCGTCGCTGGCGTGCTCTAACCAGAACAGTTGCTGCCCCTGCTGCGCATGAGCGCGCAGCCTGTTGCATAACTCCGGTACCTGCCAGCCCTGTTTTCCGACGATGACCAGGTTCACCTCGGCGCCGTTGCGCCATAAGTCTTCCAGTGCGTCCAGCACCTGTGCATGCATTTTGCGCGGCTCCAGCGTGCCGACCATGAGCAGGGTCGGGCGGCTGGAGAGGCGCTCGAGTATCTGCGTTGCATCGTGATCGATGCCGCTGCTGGGCAGGCTGGCGTCCAGATCCGCGCCCAGGTGAGCGTAGCCTATCTGCAGTGGGCGGCGCGCTGCGCGCTGCGGCGGCGCCAGGTCGAACCAGTCGAGCAGATCGTCCGCCGTCGCGCGCGAATTGCAGATCAGGCCGTCAGCGAGCTGCGCGACCGTGGCAAGCCAGCGCCCGAACACGGCGACCAGGCCGCTTTCGAACCATTCTGGATGGCGCAGCGGCAGCAAGTCGTGTATGAAAAAATGCATGGACACCCCGTGCCGCTGCAAGTCGGCCAGCACCGGCGCATTGCGCACCACCGACTCCAGTGCGAGGTCGAGCCCGAAGAAGATATCCCCGGGGGCTACCTGCAGCGGCGTTTCCTCGCCCGCCGCAGCGGCGCCGTAGCGGGCTGCATCACCATCAGCGCTGGCCGCTACGGCGTAGGCATAGAAGCCGCCGGCATCGTATACGGGCGCCACGCGATAGCCGTCCGGTGGCGTTGTCAGCAGCGCCTGCAGCATGGCGCGGGTGACCCGCTGCACGCCGGAGCGGGCGTCGCGATGCACAAGTTCCGACAGGTCGAGCAGCAGCTGGGGTGGGGCGTTATGCCGCATCGGCACGCTCCTCCGGTTGCGCGGCAGAGTTGCCGTTGTCAACGGCCCCAGCCTGCAGCAGCGCCAGCGCCGCATGGCCGGCCGGCAGCAGCGCCGCCAGTGAGGTGGCGGTGAGCAAGGTCACGCCGCGGTTGGTCAGTACCTGCAAGCGGTCGGCGTGAGCGCCCGGCGCCAGCATGCTGTCGCGCGGGCTGATGGCGGCAACTGTGTTTTCCATGGCGAGGTCGTTGCGGCCGATCAGGGCCAGGGTATGGCTGCGCGCATAGCGGTATCCGGCACCATCGTGCTGTACCGGCTCGACGCGCCAGCCGGGCGGCGGTGCCTGCAGCAGCGCCAGCAGCAAGGCCTGCTGCGCAGCCGCCTGGCCGGCGTCAGCGCCGGCATCGATATCAATCAGCAACTGCGGCAGGCCGCCTGCTGTGGTGTTCGATGCCATGGCAGTGGCCACCTGCACCCAGTCATCGGTACTCGGGCCGAACGGGGCGTCGATCACGCCCAGCTGGCGCACCAGCGTGTCGTAGTGGGCGCGTGGGCTGTTGCGGGCAAACTGTTCGATGGCTTCGTGGTAAGCAGCGCCAACGCTGGACGGATGGTGCACGCGGCGCATGTAGTCGGCGCCATCGTCGATCAGGCGCTGGGCCAGCCCGGCTTCTTCGCGCACGCGCAGGATCGCCGTGCTCAACTCTTCACTGGTGAATTCGTCAGGCAGCTTGAGCACCACGTGATCGGGAATTTCGGCGGCCGAGCCGTGTGCATTGATCACGGTGGGCAAGCGGTAGGCCAGGCTGTCGAGAATGGTGCCGGAAGTCTCGCCGCGTGACCGGCTGCGCAGCTGCACCGCGCAATCGGCCGCCGCCAGGTAGGTGCGGAACATCTCCATCGAGACGAAGCCGGTGATCTTGACGTTGCGCTGGCCCGACATGCGTGCCGCCAGGGCGTTGCCGAACGGGCCGACGTGATTTTCACCAACAAACACCAGCCGGCATTGCTTGTCCTTGGCCAGCCGTGATGACAGCCATGCCTCGAGAATTTTTTCGTTGCACTTGGTAATAGCAATCAGGCCGAACGAGCACACCAGAAAATCCTCGTCCGTCAGGCCCAGCTTGGCGCGTGCGGCAGCCCGGTCAAGTGGGCCGGGCAGGGCCCGCAGCAAGGGAATGTAGCGCCAGTCGGCAGCCTGTCCGGGACCATACCAGCGCTCGGCCAATTGCTGCGAATAGCGCGAATGAACGATGATGCCGCTGGCGCTCTCTAACACCGGCCGGTTGCACGGGTAGTGGTAGTACGATGCTTCGCGGCCTTCGGCCAGTTCGGCGATCAGGGCGGCGTAGCCGTGCGACTCGTACAGGATGCGGCAGTAAGCGTTCGGTTCGCGGTTGAGCGAAGACAGGTAATGGACTGCGCCGCTCAGGTAAAAGTCATGCAGCACCACCACGCCCGGATAACGCTGCACCAGCTCGAACATATGGGCGTGGAAGCCGGAATTGCCGAAGTGGTAAAGAATGCGGTCGTAACGGTCGGCATTGGCCTCGAACCAGGCCACGCTGCGTACCGGGAAATTGGCCAGCATCCAGCGGTCATCGACCTCCGGCTGGGCGACCACCACTTCGATATCGTAATAGCGCGCCAGTTCCGGCAGCAGCTCGGCGCTCTGGTCGGCCACGCCGGTGCGTTCCGGTGGCAGCGGCGAGAAATACGCCAGGCGCGGACGTGCGGCTGCCGGCGCTGCCGCATGGTTGGCGCTGACCGTGGCGGTGACAGCGCTCAGCGTGCGCGCATGGTCGCGGCGGCGCTCGTGCACCTGTTCAAAGGCGGCCAGCGCCTTTTGCGCGCTGGCGTCCCATGAGAACAGCTTCGACTGTTCCAGGCCGTGGGCGCGCAGCGTGTTGCCGAACGCCGTATCGTCGAGCACCTGCACCATCTTGGCGGTAATCTCGCTGACCTGGTTGGGATCGAACAGGGCATCGGCGCGGCCGATCACCTCGGGAATGCTGCTGTTGTTGGAACCGATCACCGGCACCCCGCACGACATCGCTTCCAGTGCCGGCAGGCCGAAGCCTTCCTGCAGCGACGGGAAGACAAACAGATCGGTCAGGTTGTACAGCGACACCAGGTCGTCATCCGGCACGAAACCGGTCAGCACCAGATCTCCCTTGGGAATCTTGAACTTGGACGCGAGCGCCTGCAGACGCAGGCGCTCGTGATCAGGAATGCTGCACACCACGGCCAGCTGGAAGCGCGCGCGCAGCGGTCTTGGCAGCGCCGAATACGCTTCGATCAAGCCTTCGATATTCTTGCGGTAGTCGATGCCGCCGGTGTACATGATGAACGGCCGTTGCAGGCCATAGCGTTGGCGCAGCGCCTGTTCGTCAGCGGGCGCCAGCGTGCGTGGCACAAAGATGTCATCGACGGCCGACGAAATGTTGGCGACCTGGTGTTCAGGCAATTGCAGCGCATCCATTGCCTCGATGCGCGAGTAGCCGGAAATGGCCAGCAGCAGTTCGGCGTTCTTCAGGCTTTGCAGCTTGCGGTAGTACCAGTTGGCGACGTGGGGATCGGTCAGGTAGGTTTCCTTGCGCATCAGCGGAATCAGGTCATACAGCGTGACTGCCGTGTCGAACTGGCCGCGGCTGTGCATGACCGAAGCGCAGGCATCCTCTCCCAGGCCCTCGAACAGGCTGGAAATATGCACGATGTCCGGTTTCAGGCTGGCCAGGTAGTGCTCGCGCAACTGCTCGGCAGCACGCAGGCGCCAGCTGTTCTGGGTCTGGTGTTCCCAGATCTGCGGCGGCAGGTCGTAGGCGACGATATGATCCTGCGGCAGCAACGCGCCCAGGCTGGTGCGCAGCAGCGCCACGCTGTCCGGGAAGCGGTTGTTGAGCGCGATGCGCAGGTCGTGCTGACCGGCGCGTCGCAGCATCGCTTGCAGCAGCGCCATCGAATAACGGCCGATGCCGCGGTGGGTACTGGAGCCCTGGCAGGCTTGCAGGTCAATTACGATACGCATAGATGATGGGGTCAGGAGTGGGGGGCGCGGCGGCGCAGGTCGTCGAACATGCGGCGGGCGGCGTCGGGCAGATGGTTCAGATCGGGACGCACGACGACAATGCCGGCCTCGACCTGTGCAACCACGTCAGCTGGCGGCGCTGCTGCCGGCGCCATGGCTGGGGCATTGCTATTGTTGAGTTTAAGGCGCATGTGCAGCGAACGCGCCAGCGGCACCAGGAAGGGCAGGCGCGAGATCGTGCGGCGCAGGAAGAACGACAGCCGCGGACGGCGGTTGACATAATTGAAGGCCGCTCCCAGGCTCCACTTGACACGGCGCACCAGTGCACGGCGCACACGGCCAGGGAAGCGGCGCAGATAGCCGACGGCACGCTGTACAAAATGGTTGCTTGCCCGCAGCGGGCGCGTCAGGCGCCAGGACAGGCTGTTATAGACGGCCCACAAGGTCGCCTCGGTAGCGCTGGCTTGTGCGGCGATGGCGTCGCGCTGCGCCTGCGCGTGCACTTGTGCCTGCGCCATGTCCTGCGCCTGTGCCTGGATATGCGCCTGTGCTGCCGCGAATTGGGTGTGCAGCGCTGACAACTCTTGCCGGGCCTGTTCCTGCGCCGCGTTCAGTTGCCCCTGTACCGCCGATAATTGCTGTTCGGCCTGCGCCGCGCGCTCGTTTTCTTCGCGCAGGCGCTGGCTGAGCACTGCTTGCTGCTCCAGATAATCCAGGCGGTTGTGCTCGAGGCTTCCAGCCTGTTCCTCGACGACGGCACGGACCCGTTCGAGTTCCTGTTCGAGGACATCGCCACGTTCACGCTGCTGCTCCCGATCCTGATATTTTTGCTGCCATTCGCGCACATGGTCCCGGGACCACTGGCGGGTCTCCTGCGCCTCCTGCTCGGCGCGGCTGGCCCGTTCGCGCAAATTGTCGAGCGGGAAGCTGTATGCGTGATCCTCGCACAGCACGAAGCCATCCTCCGGGTGCGGCGGCAGACGCAGCGCGGCAGCCAGCGCAGCCTGTTCCGCAGCGACGAAATACTGTTTCCAGCCATCCTGGTAAGCCTGCGTATAACCGGCGGACGCCAGTGCCGCCAGGGCTTCCGGCGCCGCATCGGCGCACAGCACCACGATCCATGGCCGCCAGCGCGCCAGGTCGAAACCGGCCAGTACTGCGGTGGCGTCGGCCGCGCCAATATGCAGGAAGTGCAGGGCGCCGTCGAGATGCTGCTGGCAAACGTCGTCGAGCGTGACCAGTTCCGCTTCACGCAACACGACTGCCTGGCCGTCGGCACGCAATTGCTCTGCCCGGGCGGCGTCAAACGTCGATGCCCCTGCGCCCGGCGTCTCGTAGAACGGCGCCTTGCCGGCGGCGCCAGCGGCCGCCAGCGGCAGATTGATGTCGGCCGGGCGCGCAATGCACAGTTGGCGCCAGTGCGACGATGACGGCTCGAGGTTGATACCGCGCCAGCCACGTGCATAAAACAGCTGGCTGACCGAACCCACGGCCGGGCCGGCGGCGCCGACGTCGAGGTAGCAGCCTTGCTTGACGCCGCCCAGGGCGCGCCACAGCATCACGTCTTCGAAATTGCTTGCGTAGGAAGTCAGGCTCATGGTGCGGTTCCGTCTTCAATGGTGATTTCCGGGTCGAGCCAGGTGCAGCCCTCAAAATAGCTGTGCTTCAGGTTCATCACCTCGAAGACCAGCGCCAGGTCGCGCCACTCGTAGTTTGCGGTAAGGTGGTTATCGCTGCTGTGCAGCGCGGTGGCCACCGAATAGCTGCCCGGTCCGAGGTTGAGCGGGAAGCTGCAGCGTACGCGCAGGCGTTGGCCGGCGCGCAGACCGGTCAGCGGCTTGAGCTTGTGGAAGGTATTGGTGCCGAAGATATTCTGGCCCAGCCGGTCCTTGATACGATAGCCAAGGGTCAACTCGTCGAGGGCGTCATGCACGCTCACATCGATCTGCAGCGTGACACGCGAGCCGACACCATGCACCTCGGCTGCTTCGCCATCTTCCTTGAGCAGCGCAATCTGTTCAACGCGCGCCTGGCCGGTGCCGGAGATGGTTTGCACCTTGCCATTGTCCAGGGTTTCCTGGGTAACCGATTCACCTTCGCGCTCGGCCAGCATGGCGTTGTACAGATCCATGATTTCCTCGGGTGTGCCCTCCTTGCTGACGCGGCCCTTGTCGAGCAGGATGGCGCGATCGCACACCGACTGGATGGCGCCCTTGTCGTGCGAGACGAGCAGCAGGGTGGTGCCCTGCGCGCGGAAGCTGCGGATGCGCTCAAAGCTCTTGTGCTGGAAATAGGCGTCGCCGACCGACAGCGCTTCATCGACGATGAGAACGTCCGGCCGGCGCGCCGTGGCCACGCTGAAGCCCAGCCGCATCTGCATGCCGCTCGAATACACGCGCACCGGCTGATCGATGTATTCGCCGATTTCGGCGAAGGCTTCGATGTCGGGCATCAGGGTATTCAATTCTTCGACACTCATGCCCAGCAACTGGCCGGCCATGTAGACGTTCTGGCGCCCGGTGAAATCGGGATGGAAGCCCATGCCCAGTTCCAGCATGGCGGCCACGCGCCCGCCCATCACGACCTGGCCGACGGTGGGGACGGTTGTGCCGGTAATCAGCTTGAGCAAGGTGCTCTTACCGGCGCCGTTGATGCCGATAATGCCCAGCGCCTGGCCGGGCGCCACGCTGAAGTTGATGTCCTTGAGCACCCAGATGGTTTCATGGCGCGCGCGTTTCGATGGCAAAATCCATTCAAGCAGGCGGGCACGATGGTTGGGGTAGCGGCGATAAGCCTTGCCCAGGTTGCTGACTCGTATGCTGCCGTTCACAGTTCGTCCACCATTTCACCCGCGCGTTTGCGGAAAAGTTGCATGCCGATCAGGCACAGGATGATCGCCATGCCCGCCGGGAACAGCAGGCTGGTCCAGTCAGGCTCGCTATGCTCCACCAGGATGCTCTGGTAAGCCATGATGATGGGCGCCATCGGGTTCCACACCAGCCACTCGCGCACTTCCTGCGGCAGCACCTTGATCGGATAGACCACCGGTGTGAACCAGAACCAGAATTGCAGCGTGATCGAGAAAAACTGGCCGACGTCGCGGAAAAATACGTTGAGTACTCCGATGATCATGCCGAGCCCGATCGCCAGCAGTACCTGGAGCAGCAGCACCGGCAATATGGCAGCGAACACCAGTCCCGGGAAATTGCCGGTAAAGATCAAAAACAGCGTAAACAGGCCAAAGATGATGGCAAAATTCAGCAGGGCGTTACAGACCACGATGACGGGCAGGCACAGGCGTGGAAAATTGATTTTTTTAATCAGACCGGCGTTATCGAGAAAGACCGTCTGCGCCTTGCTGGTGATCTCGGCGAACAGGTTCCACGTCAGCACCCCCGCGCACAGGTAGATGCTGTAGGCGAACGCCGAGGTATGGCCGGGCAGGCGATTGTGCATGACCTGCGAGAAAATGACGGTGTACACCACGATCATGGCCAGGGGATTCAGAACCGTCCAGGCTGCGCCAAGAATCGAATTGCGGTACTTCGACTGGAACTCGCGCCGCACGGCGCCCATGATAAAACCGCGGAAATTGGCGAGATTTTGCAGTCGCCCCAGGATGATCATGGGTGACCTTTCGGAACGGTGCGAAGGATAGGGTAGGGTGTCATGGTCCTGGCTGGTCCGGCACCGGGTGCCGACATGGAAAAAGTCGGCAATTATACATGACCTCCCAGAGTGCTCGCTGCACTGTCAGGACGACCCTTCTACCAGCTTTTGCAGAGCTTGCGGGTCGATAATCAGCAGGCGATGCGTGTCTTTTTGAACAATGCCTTGCTGCGTCAGGGCGATCAGTGCCCGCGTTACCGTCTCGCGGCTGGTATTGATCATATTGGCAATATCCTGGTGCGTCGGCAGGTTCTCCACCACCTCGGGCTCACCCGGCTGGGCCGCCGGCTTTTTCATCTGCACCAGGTAAGTGTAAATGCGGCGCGTGGTGTTGTTGATACTGAGCAGCGAGCGGAACTCCGAATCGCGCTGGATCTTGGCGGCCAGGTGGCGCAGCATCAGGTTGGCCACCGACGGCGAATGCGAAAACAGGTGCAAGGCCGCTGCCGCCGGCAGAAACGCTACCAGCACCGGCGTCATGGCCAGCACCGAAGCGGTGCGCTGGGAGCCATTGATGACAGCAATTTCCCCAAAGAAATCACCAGGCGCCAGCATGCGCAAGCCGATCGCCCGGCCATCCTCGGTAACATCGATGACCTGCAACTGCCCTGAGAGCAGGAACAGCAGGCCATCGCCGGCCGCGCCTTTCTGCAGCACGATGTCGCGCTTGGCGTATTGGCGAAAACGCAATTCCCCCTTGAGGCGGATGACCTCTTCATCACTGAGGCCGGCAAGCAGGGGAATCTTGCGTAAATGTACCTGCACATTCGTTGCCTTGGGCTCCGCACCCTCGGAGGGCGGCTGTTCGGTATCGATGGGCTTAGTCATGATTCGGGTGTTGATGCATGGGTAGGGAGGGAGCGGTAATGACCATTACAGGCCGGACCAGCGCCAGCTGAGCTGAACCTGTCGGCTATTGTATTGAAAGATCGATACACTCTCCCGGTTACGTGCCTGGCGCCATTCGAGCTGGACGGAATGGCCATTGCCCAGCGGGTAAGTCAGCACCGAGCGCAGGACGGTATTATTTTGCCGGCGCACCGTATCGATCAAGCCCGGCGAATAGGCGGCAGCGCCGTTCCAGTGCTGGCTGGACAGCTCCAGCTCCGCCTGGATGTCCGCAATCAGCACGCGCCGCCCGTAAAAGCGCGCCGACCAGCCAGTGCGGTCACCGCCGGGACGGCGCACGTTGCCCAGATCGCGCTGGTAGCCAGCCGACAACTGCGCCTGGCCGCGTTCGCTGCGGTAACCGAGCACCGGCCGTATTTCATAGGTGGTGGCATCAAAGTTGCTCAAGGTCTGGTAGCGCAGGCGCGATACGCTGCCAAGTACGCTGAAATCATAACCTTTGGGCAGTTTTTGCGGTGGCGCCACGCGCAATTGTGCCTGCGCCTGTTGCTGGTACAGCGCGCCGCCAAGCGTGAGGGCACCGACCAGGCCAGAGGTGCGCATCTGCCATTTGCCGAGTTGCCACTGGTGCTCGCCGCCGACGAAGGCCGAGGCCGTATCGTAGGCCGATAAATGGTCGTACTTGCGCAGGTAAGCCTGGACGAACACCAGGTCGCCAGCGGCGTTGAGCTCGCGCAGGTAGTCGGCCGAGACAGCGCTGTAGTGGTCGCCTTTGGGGCGGTACTCGGGCAGCAGTTCGAGCGAGATGCCGTCGCCATTGGTATAGAAAGGACTGATGGAGCCCTGGTTGACGTTGCTGTCGCGTCCGCGCGTGGCGCTTGCGCCCCACAGCGACTGGGCGCTCCAGCGCTGGCAGCCCAGCAGACGCTGCTGGGCGATGATGTCGCGGATACCCTGGGGCGGCGCGAACTCGCGTTCGATGCGCTGGAACAACGCTTCGGCGTCGTCTGCATGGCCCAGTGCGCATTGGATCATGGCCAGGTCCAGCCATTCACCGGCGTGCTGCGCGCCCTTGCTGAGCAGCTTGTTGAGGATGTCGCTGGCGTCACCCCGGCGCCCCTCGGCAATCGATTGCATGGCGGACAGGTACAGGTCTTCCTCCGCCGGCGCCTGCTGTGCCCGGGCAGCGGAGGGCGCCAGCGCCGCCAGCAGAGCCGACACGCCGAGCAGGGTATGCAAAGTGTACTTCACGAGGCTCCTTCCGCCGGCGTGCGCGGCGCCAGAGTGTACAGGGTGGTGGGGTGCTCCTTGCCGCGCAAGGTCAGTTCGCCGATGCGCAGCAAGGCATGGCGCTGGCACAAGGCGGCCGTCCCGGGGCCGATCACCACGTCATGCGGCAGGTCGCGGGCCGCAGTCTCAAGCCTGGAGGCAACGTTGACGCTGTCACCGACGGCAGTATAAATGCTGCGCGCGGCCGAGCCAAAGTCGCCGGCCAGGGCGTTGCCGCTTTCAATGCCGATGCGCACCCGCACCGGCGCCAGTCCTTGCGCTGCGCGGGCGGCGTTGAAGCGGTGTATGGCCGCCAGAATTTCACCAGCCGCCGCGAGGGCCTGGTCGGCATGGTCGGCAACCGGCAGCGGTGCGCCCCAGAAAGCCACCAGGCCGTCGCCGGTGAACTTGTCGAGCGTGCCACGGCCGGCCAGCACCGGTCCGGTCAGGCAATCGAGGAAGGCGCGCGTCAGTTCTGCGGCCTGCTCCAGCGGCAGCGCCGCCACGTGGGTGGTGTAGCCCTGCATGTCGGCGATCAGGGTGGTGACTTCGCAGCGGCGCGGTTTGAGCGGATCGCCCAGATCGTTGCGCAGCAACTCGTCCACCACGGCGTCAGCCACGTACTGGCGCAAGGTGTCGAGCAGGCGCCGCGACTGCCGTTGGGACAGTTGCCAGGCAAACGGCACACCCAATGCCAGCAGGACAAGATTGCTCAGCAGTGGGCCACTGATGCCGAACTCGGCATCGTGCGGCAGGATCACCCAGGCCAGCGCCATCCACAGCAGCGAGGCGGCTGCCAGCAGCGTGATATTGCTCAGCGCCGAGCGGCGCGGCAGGGTGTGGACGCTGACGGCAATCGTGATGGCGGCAAAAATAATCGCGATCAGGCCACCTGGCCAAGGCGTTGGCGCGGCGCCCTGGCGCGCGTCGAGTTGCGCCGTCAGCGCTGCCGCGTGCACCAGCACCCCGCTGGTGGAGGCGGACAGAGGCGTGACCACCCGGTCCGCCAGCCCCAGGGAAGACGATCCGATGATCACCAGCTTGTCGCGTACCAGCGTTGCCGGCGCCGACAGGTCAAGTATCATGTGGGCGGGAATGACGGTGTAGGCATCCCATTGCAGGCGGTAGGGAATCGGGCGCAAGCCGTCGCCGTGTTGCATGCCGCCGCGGGCGCCGTCGCTGCTGGCGCGCAGGCCGCTGCAGCAGTCGAGCAAGGCCAGTGACAGCGTGGGGAAGGTGCGGCCATCGAACCAGGTTTGCATCGGCAGACGGCGGATCACGCCATCGGGGTCGGGAATGAAGCCGATATTGCCAATGTGCGCGGCTTGCGCCAGGCCGGCATGGTTGCCAATAAAGCCACTGGCAACCACCGCCTGGCCTGGCGCCGGCGCCGGCGTGCCGCCTGCCAGCTGGCCCACGCGCAACGGCTTGTTGCCGTTGAAATCAAAAGCATGCGGCAGCACCACCGGTCCGTGCTGCGCCAGCATGGACAGGCGTGTGTCGCCGTCGGCGTCGGCCGGTTCGGGCAGTACCAGGTCAAGCGCTACGCCGCGCGCACCGTAGTGCCCCAGCAACTGTTCCAGCAGGGTGGCGATGCGTTCCCGCGGCCAGGGCCAGGCGCCGGCCGCCGCCAGGCTGCGCTCGTCGATGTCCACCACCACCAGCCGCTGCTCCGGCGTGGCCGCCGCCTGGCTGCGCATCATCTGGTCGCGCAGCCATTCATTGGCGCCGGTCCAGGCTAGCCGGCCTTGCGGCCACTGACTGCCGAGCGCCAGCAGCAATGCCGCCAGCGCTATCGCGCCGCGCAGGACAAATGCCGCCATGGTCAGCACGCGCGATGGAACAGGTACAGTCATCAGAAAATAAACGTCACAATAAACGACATACAGTGTCAGGTGTTTTGTGGGCGCCCTGCAACGCGCGGAGCGGCCCCATGCCTTGCATGGTTCCTCCTGGGGAGTCGCGCAGGATGGCAAATAGTGAGAAAGAGTAACAAATATGGCATAGCGTGGTGCTGAGAGGATAGAGTGTATCTTAGAGTGATGCGTCTAGGATACATTTGTGATGGGCATCACAGGAAAAATATTTAATCCGACGCACAATTTATGCTCACAGGAGTAATCGGATATGTGGTCTCAATCATCCCTGCAGTACAGTTGGCGCAACCCGCGCTTGATCGCAACAGCAACGGCTGCGGCAGGTGCGCTGCTGTGCAGCGGTGCGGCCTGGGCCGGTGAAGCGGGGCGCATCGTGTTTGTGACCGGGCAGGTGCACATCGACAACCGCAGCGCCAGCCTCGATGATGCTGTCAACGAGGGGCAGGCCATCAAGACCGGCGCCGACGGTTATGTGTACGTCAAAACTGTCGATAGCGGTTTGCTGATCCTGCGTCCGTCCAGCCACGCCCGTATCGTGTCCTATCGCGTGGACCGCCAGTCGCCGTCCAACACGCAGGTCAAGTTCGAGTTGCTGTCGGGTGTGGCGCGCAGTGTTTCGGGAACTGCCGTCAAGGATGCGCGGCAGAATTTTCGCTTTAATACACCGGTGGCGGCCATCGGCGTGCGCGGCACCGATTTTACCGTCTCAACCGACCAGGAGACCTCGAACGTCACCGTGCTGTCCGGCGCGATTGTTGTCAGCGGTTTCAGCGGCGCCTGCCTGCCTGCCGGCGGCGGCCCCTGCGAACACGCGGCCAGCCGCGAACTGGCGGCGGGGCAGGCCGGCCAGATGCTGCGCGTAAGCCGTGGCGAAGCGACGCCGCAGTTGTTGAATACCAACGGCGCAGCGCCGGATGTGGTGTCGCCGCCACGCAAGGATGAGCCAGGCACCAGCGTCAGCAGCAAGCCTGCCGGCGCCGCCCTGGGCGAACCCGCGCTTGATGCCCAAAAGACTGCCCTGGTCATCCAGCAAGTACGGAATGTACAAAAAAACGAGCATCCGGTCGCTGAGACCGGGGGCAGCACGCCCGTGACGCCAACCCCGGTGCCCGTGCCGGTTCCCACGCCCGTGCCCACGCCTGTGCCCGTGCCCGCGCCTGATCCGGTAGTGGTCGTGCCCGAAGTGCCGACAATACCGGCAGTACCGCCCGAGCCGGTCAGCCAGCTGGTGTGGGGCCGCTGGGCGGCGCTGGCCGAGGCGGCGCCGACCATCAATGCCGCGCCGCTGCTGCAGGCCGGCGGCAAGCGCGTGGCATACAACGCGTATTACACCGTGGTGCGCAGCAAGGGGGCGCAGTGGAGTATTCCAGAACAGGGCACGGCCGGTTTCTCGCTGCGCGACAGCGAGGCGTTCGTGTCCCATAACACCACCGGCGCTATCACCGCGGCAACGTTGCAGAACGGCGAATTGCATGTAGATTTTGGCAATCGTACATTTAATACTGGCTTCGATTTGCTCAATGAGGGCGTGGTATATAAAATGCGCTCCATTGGCTCGGTGGGCGCCGCCGGTGATCTTAGCGGACGATCGCAGTTTATTGCGCCAAGTAATATGGCGGTGTCGGGGTCGCTGGGCGCCAATAACGATGCCGCTTATATCTTCTCATCGGCGCTCGATGGCAAGCGTACTGCCTACGGGGCTACTTACTGGACCAAATAGAGCCTGCAAGGTAATTGCAAGGTTTCTTTCCGATAACGAGGCATGATAAAAACCCGGCGCGCGAGCGACCGGGTTTTTGTTTTCTTGCGCGATAAAACCAATAACGATATTACTATTTTTT
>JBEVNE010000019.1:0-5517 GCA_040508275.1 Duganella sp. | reverse complement strand
AGCGCCACCATGCCGACCGAATAGCGCACGCCGATGGCGTCCAGGCGCGCGCAGCGGGCGAGAAAGCGTTCCAGCGTGGTCTGGCCCGGGTGGTAGGTGCACCACAGGCCGATCCTGGCGCGGCTGGCGCTGTCCATCTCGGCCAGCCAGCCCAAGGGGCCGGACAGATTGGTTTGCAGCGCCACCTGGCGCACATGGGGCATAGTGGCCAGCGCTTGCATGGCGCTGCGGTAGTGGCGCCGCACCAGTGCTTCGCCCCAGGGCGTGAACAGCACGCTGATCGGGCGCGACTGCGCCGACACCCACTGCGTGAAACGCTCAAGTTCGCGGGCGTCGCGCGCCAGTACTGCGCGGCTGTCCCGCTTCTTGGCGAACGGGCAGTAAGGGCAGGCGTAGTTACAGCTCGATAGCGCGCCCCGGTACAGCAGCGACAGTGTGGGCTGTGCGCTCGCCGGCTCGCTCAGCATGCCTGGCCGCTTTCGGCCATCAAGGCGCGCACCCGCTCCGAGGCCAGCCATGGGCCGATGGTGTCGGCGTAGGCATAGCCGCGCTCATTCAGACGCAGCAGCGGTCCGTGCTCGCTTGCCAGTTCCAGCGCCAGCAGCTCGGCCAGTTGCGGCAGATCGCTTTCGCAGGCGCTGCCGAAGCGCGCCGTGTAGGCATCGCGGTCCAGGCCCGGTTCGGTCAGCAGCGACTGGATCACGTAGCGGCGCTGCTGGTCTTCCTCACCGAGCAGGTAGCCATGTTCGGTGCGCATGAAGCGCGCCTGGTCCTGCGCCAGGTAATGTTCGATGATGGCCTGGGTTTGCTGCCGTCCCACCGCGTATTCGCTGGAGTAGTGCAGGTGCGAGGTGTATGAGCGGGCGCCGGCGCCCAGACCCATCATGCCGTCGTTCTGGCAGCAATACGATGGGCCGCTGTCCTGCGGCGCGTGCGGTGCGCGGAACATGCGCATCGACACCTGCACATAGCCGTGCGCGCGCAAATGGTCGCGCGCGGCCGCGTACAGCGCCAGCCGGCTGTCGCCGTCGCGCGCCAGCATGATCGGGTCCAGCGTTGCTGCGCCCTGGCGGCGTGCTACTTTACCCAGGCCGGTCTGCTCGCGCACGTAGAGCGGGTACAGGTAGATTTCTTCCGGCTGGAACGCCAGCGCACTGTCGATCGACGCCAGCAGGCTGGCGATGGTCTGCCCGGCGATCCCATAGATCAGGTCCAGGTTCAGGGTGGGAAAGCCCGCTGCGCGGATTTGCGCAATGGCCTGCTGCACGGTGGCGTTTTGCTGCGGCCGCGCCAGCGCGCGCATTTCGCCGGCGGCAAAGCTCTGGATGCCGAGGCTGACGCGGTCGATGCCGTGGGCGCGACAGACGGCCAGCCGTTCTGCCGTCACGGTTTCGGGCGAAGCCTCGATGCCGGCCGGCGTGGCGTGCAAGTCGATGCCTAGGATGTCGCGGGCGCCGCACAGCAGGGCGTCCAGCTGCGCCGCCGACAGATACGTTGGCGTGCCGCCGCCCAGGGCAAAGCGGGCGAAGCGCCGTTCGCCCAGCACCTCGTGCATGGCGCGCATCTGCGTGAGTACCTGCTGCACATAGCGTTCGACCAGATCCTCGCCCGGGCGCGCCATGGCGAACAGGTTGCAAAAGCCGCAGCGCATGGCGCAGAACGGGATATGGACGTAGGCAAACAGCGCCGAGCGGTCCTGCTGCGCCCATAGCGGAGCCAGTGGCGTTGCCTGCGGCAGTGCGCGGTAGGCCGACTTGTGCGGATACGAATAGGAGTAAGCCTGGTAAGGGGTGTGGCGCATGCGCTGCGCCAGGGTGCCCGGCTGTTCGGATGGATTCACGGTGCGTCTCCCTTGGAAGGCTGGTGTGAAGAATCGGTGGGTGATGCGGGAAGGACGAAGTGCGCGTACGGCACGTTCCAGACGCTGTCATGCGCGACGCGGTGCCCACGGTAACCGTCTTCGCCGTAGGCGCTGCCATGGTCGGAGCAGACGATGGCGAAGGTCGGTGCGCGTTCGGCGCAGACCTTGAACAGGGGCGCGAGCGCCTGGTCGACGTAGCGCAAGGCTGCTGCGTGGCTGTCCAGGTTGTCGGCGCGGCAGCCGGGCAGGTAGGCGCGGTTGGGCGTGTGCAGGGCGGCCACGTTGATGAACAAAAAAGTGCGCTGCTGGTTTTGCGCCAGCAGTTCGCACGCCAGCGCCACCTGTTTTTCCGTCGAGTGACGCGCGGCCACGCCCATGCTGGCGCTCCAGTGGCTCTCCTGGAACAGTCCGGGCAATACTCTCCCCAGCGCGGTCTGTTGATTAAAGAAGCCTACGCCGCCGATGCAGATGGTACGGTAGCCGCGTGCAGCCAGCGCCTCCGGTATGCTGGCCTCATGAAAAGCGAACGTGCGCGGCGAGGTGGTTTCGCTGCCGGCAAAGGCGCTGGCGAACAGGCGCGGGTGGCGGCCCGGCGCGGCCGGCGTGGGCAGGAAGCCGGCAAAAAAAGCCTGGTGCGCTGCGTAGGTAAAGGTGGCGGGCGAGTGGCGCCGTTCCCAGCCGGTGGGCGGCAGGCAGCGCGCCAGCACCGGCAGCTCGCCCGCTTCGAACAGTGCTTGCGCAACGTCGTAGCGCAAGGTGTCGAGCGTGATGAAGACGATGTCGTGGCTGCCGACGATCAGGTTCATATCGGGCATATTTTGCATACTGGTCGTGGCCTGCTCAGACATGGCAATGTAGCGATTGCTGCGATTGCAATTGCGCGGCGTAGCTGTCGTGCCCCTGCCACAACAGGCCGGGCAGCAGGTCGCCAAAGGCGTTCGCTTCCAGCACATGGGCCTGGCCGCGACTTACCACCAGGTCGTAGCCGGTCACGCCGCTGGCGGGAAACGCCCGCGCCGCCTGCTGCACGGTGGTTTCCAGCGCCGCCATGTCAGCCGTGTTGAGCAGGGCGTCGGCGTCGGCGCGCTGGTTGTCGAGGTGCAGATTGGTCATCATCTGCGCGCCCAGGCGCGCCACCCGGTGCGCGGGGCGGCCATTGATCGCCAGCGCGCGCAGGTCGTAATGATGGTCGCCACAGCGCGGCTTGGCGAGCCATGCTTCGGCATACAGCTCCTGTGTGGCCAGCGCGTTGACCAGCAGGGTGATATCGGCAGCCCGTTCATGGCGCACCATGCGCTTGACGTTGAACAGGCGGGTTTTGCCGTCCGCCTGCACGATGCTGGCCGAGGTGGTGGCCTGCTGGCGTCCGTTGCGGTTGCGCCTGTAAGCCACCACGCCCGAAGCGGATGAACCATAGCGCGGTTTCAGGTAAAGGCGGTCGAGATCATGCTGTGCCAGCAGCGCCTGCAGATGGTCGTAGCCGTTCACGCGCCCGAGCAGGGCTGGCGTGGGCACGCCATGGGCGGCCAGATGGCGCTGGCAGGCCAGCTTGTCGGTCATCAGGCAAATCTCCGCTGGTGCGTTGACCACCTGCGCGTGCGGCAGCGTGGCCAGCTGGCCGGACAGCCGATCCATGGCGGCGGCAAAGCCGGCAAACCAGGCATCCATTGCCAGCAGTTCGCCATATTCGGGTGCGGGCAGGGGCGGGCGGTCCAGCCGCTTGCAGCCCTCCTGCAGCAAATGCAGGTGCGCGCGCGCATCGTCGCCGGGCGGCTCGATCTTGAACCAGCACGGTTGCTCCAGCGCCGTATCGAGCAGCGATGGTTGCAGCAGCCAGTCGCGCCATGCCAGCACGCGCGCCGGCGGCAAGGCCAGCCTGGCCCGCGCGGCTTGCAGCAGGCGCACGCGTTTGCTGTCGCCGGTCGCCAGCAACAGCATGTCGGTCAACGGTGCAGGCAAGGCTTATTCGCCGACGGCCACGTAGCGATACACCTCGCCATCGTCGACGTCATCTTCCTGCGGGTCGTCGAGCACCACCTCGAACGGCAAGACCTTGAGTTTGCGCTGGTTCAACGCCGAGATGTAATGGTGCGACAGGTCCAGGCGCTTCAGGTGCTGCAATTGCGACCCTTGCAGCAGCGCTTCGGCGCCGACGTCACCCAGCGTGCCCAGCGACAGGTCGAGCGTGGTGATGGTGGCCAGCAGCGGCTCGTTGGCCAGCCAGACAGCCAACTGGTCGGCAATGTCGGCGTCGCGCAGGCCCAGGTAGCGCAAGTCTGGCGTGATCAGTTGCGCCAGCACTTTCTGGTACAGCGCAACGTCGCCGGAAAAGCCATAGTTGTCCGTGCCCAGCCACAGTTCCAGGTGTTCCAGCTTGGGCATGCGCGATGCGCTGAGCGCCTCGGCGATTTTCTGGTCGAGGCCACCGGATTCGATGGTGAACCTGCGCAGGTTCTGGTGCACGAACGGTTCGATGACCAGTGCGTTGCCGCCGCGAATACGCAGTTCTTCGAGTTGCGGGAAGGCGTCCAGCAGCGGCTTGTAGCTGCCCTGTACAATCCACGAGATTTCGCATTCCTCATACGTCATGTCGCCGATGAACAGCGCGCGCAGGGCTGGCAGTTGCGGCGCATGACTGACCAGCGCAGCGATGACGTCGTCGGCGCCGGTATCGTACGGCTCGCCCCACATGCCGATGATCAGCGCCGCCAGGGTCTGCTTGTCAGCCTTGCCCAGGAAATTGGCGATCAGGTCCGGCATTTTGCTTTTGTCGTCATAGTCGAGCGACAAACGATAGACCACATCAGGCGACGCATCGAAGGCAGCATCAGGATCGTACTGCACGACTTTCTTGTTGTGGAAGGTGGTGGTGCTGTCGGAAATCGTCATTGCTCAGGCTCCAGGCGAACAGTGAAGGCCTGGATGTTGTAACTGCTCAAAGCGCTACTTCGTCCTGTCAAGACGTCCAGGCCTGGGAATCTTGGGCGCCTCGAAAAACCAGGCGAGTGCCCACTTGTCTATTCCTAAATCTTAGCATGGACACTAAAGAAGGCGCGGTCCGCTTGCCGAGGTATTGGCACCCGTTAGTTTTGCAGCACCTCGCGCAGGGCGTCGATTCCCCAGCGCACTTTTGCTGGCTGCGGCTGTCGCTGAACCGTGACCCGCTTATAGTAGTTTGAAATGTGAGTCGTCCGGAAAAACTGACGGCACAGATCGGGCTGACCGTGGTCGGCATTGATGTCATGGATACCGGGCGCCTGACCACGCAACTGACCGGCCACGATGCGGTGATTACCGCCTTTGGCGGCAATATCCAGCCGGCTGTCCGTGATTACTATGTGCGTGGCGTAAATTCCATCATCAACGCGGTCAAGCAGGCAGGCGTGGCGCGCTTGTTGGTGGTGGGCGGCGCAGGTAGCCTGGAAGTCGCGCCTGGCATCCGCGTGATGGATAACCCCGCTTTTCCAGCGGAGTGGAAGGGCGTGGCGCTGGGGCTCGGCGACATTCTCGAGCAACTGCGTAGTGAGCAAGCGCTCGACTGGACCTTCCTGAGCCCGGCCGCCGATATCGTTCCCGGCCAGCGCATCGGCCACTTCCGTCTGGGCGGCGACCAGTTGCTGGTGGAGGCAGCGGGCCACAGCCGTATCTCGATCGAA
>JBEVNE010000013.1:0-8710 GCA_040508275.1 Duganella sp. | reverse complement strand
CTCAGGGTTTCGACGTCGCCGCCGATTTTCTTGTGCATGGCGTCGCGCGTGTCGGCGCTGCCCAGGTGGGTCAGGCCGGTGCCGGTGACGTAGGTGTGGGCGTCGTCGCTATGGTCGAGTGGCGCCAGCAGGCGGCCGTCGGCGGCAATCGCCGCGAACGATGCGGTACTGGTGCCGATGGCCTTGTCGGCCAGCGCAGCCAGGCCCACCGATTTACGGATGGCGTCTTGCGCGAGCGCGTAGGTGGTGCTGTAGCCGTCGATGATGCGAACAGTGTCCTGCTCCAGCGCGCCGACCTGGCGTGCGCCTTGTTCGTTGGTGAATTGGATGATGAGCATGAGTGTCTCCTGCTTTATTAACTAATATGGATTAGTGCGAGTGGCGCGGCACAGCGGAGCCACGGTTACCCACCAGGAAGTCGAAGTCGCAGCCCTCGTCGGCCTGCAGCACGTGTTCGATATACAGCTGCTGGTAACCGGTTTTCGGTCCCGGCGCGCTGCCGGCCACGCGCACTGCCTGGCGCGCTGCCATTTCTTCGTCGGTAATCTCCAGATTGAGCTCACCGCCGGCGCAGTCGAGCGTGATCCAGTCGCCATCCTGCACGATGCCGAGCGGGCCGCCGGCCATCGCTTCGGGCGCCACGTGCAGCACCACGGTGCCGTAGGCGGTGCCGCTCATGCGCGCATCCGAAATACGCACCATGTCTTTGACGCCCGCTGCCAGCAGCTTGGGCGGCAAGCCCATATTGCCCACTTCGGCCATGCCCGGATAACCTTTCGGGCCGCAATTCTTCATCACCAGCACGGAGTCCTTGTCCACGTCCAGGTTCGGATCCATGATGCGCGATTTGTAGTGTTCAAAGTCCTCGAACACCACGGCGCGGCCACGGTGCTGCATCAGCGCCGGGGTGGCGGCGGACGGTTTGAGCACGGCGCCGCGCGGCGCCAGGTTGCCGCGCAAGATACAGATGCCGCCGTCTTTCAGCAGCGGCTTGTCCAGTGGCCGCACCACTTCGTCGTCGTAGATCGGCGCATCCTGGCAGTTTTCCCAGATGGTCTTGCCGTTGACGGTCAGCGCGTTTGGATTCGGCAGCAGATTGCCGTCGCCCATGCGGCGGATCACGGCCGGCAGGCCGCCGGCATAATAAAACTCTTCCATCAAGAAGCGGCCCGAAGGCAGCAGATCGACAATGGTCGGCATGCCGCGGCCCACGCGGGTCCAGTCCTCCAGCTCCAGATCGACACCGATACGGCCGGCGATGGCTTTCAGGTGGATCACGGCATTGGTCGAACCGCCGATGGCGGCGTTGACGCGGATGGCGTTTTCAAAGTTTTCCTTGGTCAGGATCTTCGACAGTTTGAGGTCTTCGCGCACCATTTCGACGATGCGGATGCCCGACATATGGGCCAGCACGTAGCGGCGCGCATCGACGGCGGGAATGGCGGCATTGTGCGGCAGTGAAGTGCCCAGCGATTCGGCCATGCAGGCCATGGTCGATGCCGTGCCCATGGTGTTGCAGGTACCGGCCGAGCGCGAGTGGCCCGCTTCGGCGGCGAGGAATTCGTGCATGCTGATTTCGCCGCCCTTGACCTGCTCGTGCAACTGCCAGACGGCGGTGCCGGAACCGATGTTCTTGCCGTTCAGCTTACCGTTCAGCATGGGGCCGCCGGTGACGACGATGGTCGGCAGATCGACGGACGCAGCGCCCATCAGCAGCGCGGGCGTGGTCTTGTCGCAGCCGACCAGCAGGACCACAGCATCCATCGGATTGCCACGGATCGATTCTTCAACATCCATCGACGCCAGGTTACGGGTCAGCATGGCGGTGGGACGCAGATTCGATTCGCCGTTGGAAAATACGGGGAATTCAACCGGGAAGCCGCCCGCTTCGAGAATGCCGCGCTTGACGTGTTCGGCCAGCTTGCGGAAGTGGGCGTTGCAGGGAGTCAGTTCAGACCAGGTATTGCAGATGCCGATGATGGGTTTGCCCTGGAATTCGTGATCAGGAATGCCCTGATTCTTCATCCAGCTGCGGTACATAAAGCCGTTCTTGTCATTGGAGCCGAACCATTCGGCAGAGCGCAGCTTGACCTTCTTGTTGTCATTCTCTGACATGCAATTCTCCTCAGTATTTTCCTGTGCGGGAACGTGAATATCATGCTCCCGCATCGATGAAAGCATACTAAGGCTGTCTGAGATATCTTTCCAATAAATTGTTATTCGACTTTGATACCAAAATCGGTATCGTTAGTCAGTGGTGAATTTGTAGGCCATGACGGTTGAATATTCCTCACCCGGACGCACAATCGTCGATGGATACTCAGGCCGGTTCGGCGAATCGGGGAAGTGCTGGGGTTCCAGGCAGAAGGCGCTGCGATGGCCGTAGATACGCCCTTTTCCCTGCACGCTATCGTCGAGGAAGTTACCGCTGTAGAACTGCACGCCGGGTTCCTGGGTCCAGACTTCAAGCACCCGGCCGGACAGCGGCTCGCGCACCCGCGCCGCCAGTTCCAGCGTGCCCGTTGAGGATTTATTGAGCACAAAGTTATGGTCATAGCCCGCGCCGTTGCGGATTTGCTCATCATCGGCGGCTATGCGCTCACCAATGGCGTGCGCCTGACGGAAATCGAACGGCGTGCCCGCCACTGGCGCCAGCTCACCGAGCGGTATCTGCACGGCGTCGATCGGCGTGTAACGGTCGGCCAAGATAGTCAGCTCGTGGCCGAGGATGTCGCCGCCGCCGGCCAGATTGAAGTAGGCGTGGTTGGTCAGGTTGACCGGCGTGGCCTTGTCGGTGATGGCGTGGAAGGCGATGCGCAACTCATTATCGGCGCGCAGCTCGTAAATGACCGTGGTTTCCAGGTTGCCGGGGTAGCCCTGCTCGCCATCGGCGCTCAGGTAGGACAGAATCAGCCCGGCCGAACTGGCGGTGCTGAAGGTTTCCGCCGTCCACAAGCGCCGGTGAAAGCCGTCCACGCCCCCATGCAGGTGGTTGGCGCCGTTGTTCACATCAAGCTGATAAGTTTGTTCATCGAGCGTGAAACTGGCGTTGGCGATGCGGTTGCCATAGCGGCCGATCAGCGCACCGAAGTAATGCGACGGCCCCAGGTAGGTGGCGACATCGTCGAAACTGCAATTGACGTCGGCCAGCCTGCCGTCGCGGTCGGGCACGTGGATTTCGGTGATCACGCCACCCAGGTCGAGAACCTTGACGATCATGCCGGCGGCATTGGTCAGCGTGTATTCGGTCACGTCGCGGCCGTCGGGCATCTGGCCGAACAGCGATGAGGTAATGGATGCTTGCATGCGCTCTTTCAAAAGTACTGCGGCCGGACAGATCACCTGCCCGGCCGCTCAAATTTTATGAATACCCGCTGGTCAGGCGATTGATGGCTTGCCGAATACCGGCATGCCTTGCGCGTCCCATTTCAGCGGTTTGACGTAGGTGTGACGGTCCGGGTTCCACAGCGGGTCGCCAACGATTTCGGTGTAGGTTCTTGCATGATAAACCAACATCACGGTTTCGCCATCGTCGCCAACGGTGAAGCTGTTATGGCCGGGCCCATACACGCCATGCTCGAAGCAGGTCTGCAGCACAGGTTCAGGACTCTTGGTCCACGCGGCGGGGTCCAGCACATCGGCGTTTTCATCGGCCCAGAGTATGCCCATGGCGTAGTTTTCGTCGGTGGCGCTGGCCGAATAGCTGATGAAGATCTTGCCGTTCTTTTTCAGCACGGACGGTCCCTCGTTGACCCAGAAACCACGGATTTCCCAGTCAAATTCGGGCTTGCTCAGCATGACCGGCGGGCCGCCGAGCTGCCACGGGGTTTTCATCGGCGCAATGTAAAGGTTTGAGTTGCCCTCGATGGCCACGTCTTTTTGCGCCCACAGGTAGTACAGCTGGCCCTTATGGGTAAAGGTGGTGGCGTCCAGGCAGAAGGTGTCGATGCCGGTATCGATCTGCCCCATGAATTCCCATTCGCCTTCGAGCGGATTGGGATTGCTGTTACGGATAGCGTACATGCGGTGCTGGAACAGCTTGTGCTTGATCTCGCGGCTCGGTGCGGCGGCAAAATACACATACCAGGCGCCGTCGTTGTAGTGCAGCTCGGGCGCCCAGATCAATTCACTGTAAGCGCCGGTATCGGGCTTGTGCCATACATCGACCTTGTCGGCGTCGGCCAGGCCGGCAATGGTGCTGGCGCGGCGCAGTTCGATGCGGTCGTATTGCGGCACCGACGCCGTAAAGTAGTAATAACCGTCCGTGTGACGGATGATGAAGGGATCGGCGCGCTGTTCGATCAGCGGCTTCAGAACGTCTTTGCTTTCCATGATTGTTCCAATTAACTCATTAACTTATTAGCTCTTAAGGGGGGATGCCAGATTCATCTGCTTTTTCACCTCGGTATAGTACTCGTCCGTCACGCGGTAGCGGAACATGAGCAAGCCCATGAGGGTGTGGAAAAAGCCGGGGATCAGGGTCACCATCAGCACGATGCCGTGCAGCGCAAAGGCGCTTTGCTCATGGTTGGGCTGATACTGGAAATAGGTCAGCAACCAGCCCACCAGCACGCCGGCGATGCCCATGCCGGCCTTCTGGCACACCGAAATGCCGCCAAAGGCGAAACCCGATACGCGCTGGCCGGTCTTGACCTGGCCGTAGTCGATGGTTTCGGCAATCGCCGACCAGAACACCGGCGCGTGCAGGTCCACCACGAACGACAGCACAAAGTACAGCACAAAGGCCAGCATCACATCGCCGGGCTTGACGACAAAGTAGATCAGCGCGCTGATCACGCCCACGGCAATCTGCGACCAGCGGAACAGCTTGACCTTGCAATAGAACTTGGTGATCCAGGTGGAAGCGATCATCGACAGGATGGCTGCCATCACGCCGATCGACAGAAACGTCGATACGGTGGCAGTGTCGCCGCCCAGGTAGTATTTGGCGTAATAGATGGCCGCCGAGGCGCGCACCACGTAGCCGATGGTGCCGACCACGCACACGCCGCACAGGATCAGCCACTGGTCGTTCTTCAGCAGCACTTTCAGCTGGTCGCTCAGCGACTGACGCTGCACCACGTGGCGCACGCGCTCGGTGGTGGTAAAGAAGCAGAACAGAAACAGCGCCACGCCCACCACCGCCATCACCGCCATCGCCGCCTGGTAGCCGACGGCGGCATTGCCGCCACCCCAGCGCTCGGACAGCAGCGGCACCACCACGGTGACCATGAAGGCGCCGATCTTGGCAAAGAACAGCCGGTAGCCATTGGCCGACAGCCGGTCTTTCGGATCGTCGGTCAGGCTGCTCGGCAGCGAAATATAGGCTACGCCCACGCCCGAGGTCATCAGCGTCATGATGATGTAGGTGGAATACGCCCATACCAGCTTGGCGCTGTATTCCCAGTCGGGCGTGCTGAAGACGAAGAACACGCTGATGCCGTAAGGGACGGCCAGGAACAGCAGCCACGGACGGTAGCGGCCCATGCGCAGGCTGGTATAGCGGTCGGTAAGCTGGCCGACGATCAGGTCGGCGATGGCGCCGACGACTTTGACGACCAGGAACAGCATCGCCAGGTCGGAGGTTTTCAGGCCGTAGATGTCGGTGTAGAAGAACGTGATGATCAACATCATCGACGAAATCACCACATTGAGCGCCATGTCGCCGGCGCCAAAGCCCACTTTTTCCAGCAGCGTTAATTTTTGATTCGACATCAGCTCACCATTCACTTGCTACACCATGCGGGCGCCGCCCGAAGACAATGCAGTCATCCCGCGCGCGGCGGGATGACGGGGACAACATCACAACAACTTAATACTTCACATTCATCGACACGCCCACGGTACGGTCATAGCGGCGGGTGTCGCGCGGGAAGTCGTTTTCGTTATGCCAGTAGTCGCGGTACTTGAAGTTGAGCAGATTGGTGCCGGTCAGGTTCAGCGTCACCTTGGGCGTCAGCTTGTAGCTCACCGAACCATCGAGCATCGACATCGGCGCGGCGATCAGGTCCTTGCCGGCCAGGTTGACGGCATCGGGCGTCTCGTTATACACCTGGACGAACTTCGAGCGCCAGTTGTAGGCCAGGCGGCCAGACCAGTCGCCTTTTTCGTACAGCGCGACGATGTTGTACGACAGCCGCGACAGACCGGAAAACGGCTTGCCCGACAAGGCTGGATTGGCGTCCGATTTTACGCTGCCTTCGCTGTAGGTGACGTTGGCCTGCAGACCGAAGCCGCTCAGCCAGCCCGGCAGCCAGTCATAGAACTGCAGGTAATCGAGCTCCAGGCCTTGCAGGTGGCCCTTGTCCGAATTGAATGGGCGGGTAACGTTGTAGGGAACGCCCTGGTAGGTTTCGGAAGCCACGCGGTTCATGATGTAGCCGTCGAAGTTATGCCGGAACACGGTGCCGGTAATCGAACCGGTCGGCGCAAAATACCATTCCAGCGTGGCGTCGAAGTTCTGCGCCGTGACCGGCTTCAGATCGGGGTTGCCGCCGCTGGCGGTCGCCGTGTTGGTGGTGCCGTTCGGACGGATATAGGCGGTGGCCGGGTTCAGCTGACCAAAGTCGGGGCGCGTCAGCGTTTTGTTATAGGCAAAGCGGGCCAGCAAGTCCTTGCGGATGGTCAGCTTGAAGTTAGCACTTGGCAGCACTTCGGTGCCCGAATTATCGCGGCTGGTCGGCACATACTCGGTAAAGGCAGTGCCGTCGGCACGCACGCCGTTGATCATGTTATTGGCTTCGATGGTCGAATCGACCTTCGACACGCGCACGCCCAATACGCCTTCCACCGGGTACTGGCCCAGGTCGAAGCCGACGCGGGTTTTGGCATAGGCCGCGTAGTTCTTCTCGGTGCTGCGGAAGAACGAGGCCGGATCGAGGGCGCGCGCGGTGGACACGCCAGTGGCCAGCGTGCGTATGCCGCCCGGATTGTTGATCAGGTAACTGGCGCAAGGCGTCACCCAGCCCGAGGTGCCATAGTTGGTTGACATCGACGGCGTGGTGCAGGCCAGGCCCGGTACGCTGCTCAGGGCTGCGGTGGATTGGGTCGCCACGCTGCCCTCGCCCGACTTGATCGAGCTGGCGTCACGGTCATTCACACGCAGGCCAACGCTGAAGTCCCTGAAGAAGCCCTCTGCTTCCGGCGTGTAGGTGGCGTCGGCGCGCCAGTCGGTGGAACTGCCGCGGTCAAAGCCGTAACGGTCGAAGAACTGCGACAGGAAGACCCGCGACGGATCGGTCAGGCCGGCGCCCGTATACTGGGCGTACGGGCTTTTACCGGCATTGGTCTTGATGTAGGCAGTGTCAGCGGTGGTGTTGGCATCCAGGATAGGATTGACCCAGTCGTACTTGCTGTCGGTCTTGGCCAACTCGGTGCTCACGCGCAGGCCCGGCGTTACGCGCCACTTGGCGCCCACGGCGCTCTGCCACGAGGTGTTTTCCGAATCGCGCGCCTGGGTGGACAGAATGGTAAAGCTGTTGGTCGAGTTGATCGTTTCGGTCTGGTCGGTGCCCGGAATCTTGGTCACGCGGATCTGGTCCGGCGCCGTGGCCCATGGCAGGCCGACGAAGAAGTTGGTTTCATCGGTATTGTTGTACTTGCTGTACAGGCCTTCCGCATACAGTTCCAGGTCGGGGTTCAGCTTCCATTGCAGCGCATAGTTGGCAGCCTGGCGTTCACGCTTGCCGTGGATGTTCTGCAGGCCGACCAGGTCGGGGCCGGTCAGGTTTGGTGCAGCAAAGCTTTTATTGATCGGGAAGGTCTGGAACACGCGCTCCTCGTGGAAGCGGTCCTTTACCGACGACAGGCCGACCAGCGCGCCCACTTCGCCAAACTGCGTCTGCCAGCGGTTCGACACCATGCCCGACAGTTCAGGATCGGTGGCGTGCGCCTTGTCCTTATTCCTGGCGCCCACGCTGGCGCTGGCAGTCAAGCCCTTGAAGTCGAAAGGACGGTTGGTGCGCACGTCGATCACGCCGGCAATCCCGCCTTCGAGCAGGTCGGCGCTTTGCGACTTGTACACGTCCACGCGCTGCAGCATGGTCGATGGAATATCGGCCAGGCTGATATAGCGGCCGGTGGTGGTAAACATCTCACGGCCATTGAGCAGGGTGGCAATGCCGGGCAGACCACGGATCAGCACCGTATTGGCTTCGCCGGCGTCGCGCCGCACCTGAATGCCGCTGACACGCGCCAGCGTTTGCGCCACATTGGTATCGGGGAATTTACCAATATCGTCGGCGACGATGGAATCGATGACGTTATCGCTGTCCTGCTTGATCTTTTGCGCGCTTTGCGCAGCGCGGCGCATGCCGCTGACGGTGACCACGGTGGTAGGCGGGGCTTCTGCCGCAGGCTCGGCAGCAGGGGCAGCGGGAGCGGCGGCAGTTGCAGGAGCTTCCTGCGCAAAAACCGGGAGGGTGTGCAGCAGGCCCGCTGCTACCAGGGCCGCTACGCTCGATTTGAGGACGAGGCGATGCTTCGCCGGGGACGCGCAGGTCCCGTATGCAGGATGATTCATGTGTCTCCAGTGTGCTCAGTGTTATCAATGGTGATACCCCGGCCTGTACCGACCGTTGTGGTGATCATATTGATGCACGCGAAAACAAACCAATCAATTTTTCCGTGTTTTTGATACCAAAAAAGGTATCAGCAACCCGCGAACCCGCATTCTCCGGTCACTGGAACGCCACCTCCGTGAAGCTGCGCA
>JBEVNE010000424.1:0-4697 GCA_040508275.1 Duganella sp. | reverse complement strand
CTGCGCGTGATCAGCCAGGCAACGCCAAGGCCGGCCACGATGGCCAGCACGCTGATGCCCATGGTGAGGTTGCGGGCGAGCTCGTAGGTGGTGTCGGCTTGCGCCGTGGCTTCTTCGTTCTGGCGCTTTTCGCTGTTGATCAGTGCGGCCAGGCTGGTCTGCCATTGCAACTGCACCTCGCGCAGGTCCTTCATGAGGATGCGGGTACCCTCGGCATTGTTGTTGGCCAGTCCCAGCGCCTGGATTTTTTCCATGATCGGCTGGGCGGCTGTGGCATGACGTCTGGTCTGTTCCAGGATCGCGCGCTCTTCATCCTGAATGCCGTAAATAGCAAACGTCTCGCGCAGTTTCTTCTCGGCGGCATCGTAATCGGCCGCCTGGTGGCGCATCCGTTCGATCTGGGTTTGCATCTGCCCCGGCTCCTGCAGCAAGACGATATTGCGCAAGGCGATCAGGCGGTCGTCAACACTCAGACGCATGGCCGATGCGAGTGCCGATTCAACATCATTGCCCTTGGTGATGGCGACCATCGATTGCTGGATCGCCGACATGCGAGTAACGCTGAGCACGGCGACAATGACGAGCATGAACAGCACAAGGCTGAACGCCGCGATCAGCCGTGGGCCGATCTTGATATTGGTAAATTTCATGGTGCTGCTCCTGATATGAAAGGGTAACAGCGGCGGGGGAGGGGCCGGAGACGTGCAAAGGTGGGAGGCGACAGGGCGGGTTTGGGCCGTGCAGCAGGATGAGGCGATTATAAGTTAATTTCCCTGTGGAAAATAACCCTTTCCAAAAAGATAGGTGGTGGGGGATACACCGGGTTTGCCGTAGGCTATTGAATGAAATGCACCGCCAAGGAAGAGGCTAGCGATGAATACGTTGACTGACAGCATTGATGGCCCCGCGTTAGAGGCCGCATGGAGCGAGTTCGACAGAATTACCGGGCTGCGTCCAATCACTGATGAAACCGGCTATGAGCATATATAACTTCGCCCCAGCCCTGAGTAAGCCCCAAGCATCAGCATCAACGCCTTCAGCCTCAACGCCAGCCACAAGCTCGACCAATAGCGGCCAGCCACACACAGCTGGCCCGGCCGCCATCTCAGCACCTCAACGCGACTTCACAAACGCAATCCCCAGCGCCTTCGGCGCCACCGACTTGGCCATCAGGCCGGCCAGCACGATCACGGTCACCACGTAAGGCACCATCTGGATCATCGAGCCGGGCAGGCGGCCGACGATGGGCAGTTCCACGCCTTCGATCTGCACCTGCACGGCCGCGAACAGGCCGAACATCAGGCAGCCGAGGAAGGTGTAGAGCGGGCGCCAGTTACCGAACACCATGGCGGTCAGCGCCAGGTAGCCGGCGCCGGCCGACATGTCGCGCAGGAAGAAGCCGCTCTGCACGATCGCCAGGTAGGCGCCCGAGAACGAGCACAGCAGGCCGGCCACCAGCATGGTGGTGTAGCGCTGCAGTTCGACGTTGACGCCGGCGGCATCGGCGGCGTGCGGGTTTTCGCCGCAGGCGCGCAGGCGCAGGCCGAAGCGGGTGTGGTACAGCAGCCAGTGCACCAGCGGCACCAGCGCAAAGGCCAGGTACACCAGCACCGAGTGGCCGCCGAGCAGGTGCGCATATATCCAGCCGATCACCGGCACATCGCGGATCGCTTCGGTGCCCGGCAGGATCACGTCGAACAGGCGCGCCTGGCCGACGTCCGGCGTGCGGCCGCCCTGCTGGAAGAAATACTGCGCCAGCACGAAGGTCAGGCCGCTCATGGCGATGTTGATCGCAATGCCGGCCACCAGCTGGTTGCCCTTTTGCGTAATGGCCACGTAGGCTTGCAGGGTGGCCAGCAGCATCGACGCCAGCATGCCGGCGGCGATGCCGTTCCACGGGTTCTGGGTCACGTAGGCGACAGCGGCTGAAACGAAGGCGCTGGCCAGGATCTTGCCTTCCAGGCCGATATCGATCACGCCCGAGCGTTCGGCAAACAGGCCGGCCATGCCGGCGAAAATCAGCACCGGCGCATTGCGCACGGTCGATACCAGGATGCTGCCGAGGTGGAGGTCGTCAAAAGTCATCATGTTCTCACTTCTTCAGTTTCAGCAGTTTGGCAATCGCCGGGGCGTAGAAGTTCTCCATCGCACCGCAGAACAGGATGATCAGGCCCTGGATGAAGATGAAGGTCTCTGGCGGGATGTTCTGCTTTTCCAGCGACAGGTCGAAGCCGCCCTGGATCAGCGCGCCGAACAGCACCGCCGACAGGAAAATGCCAACCGGATGCTGGCGCCCCATGAGCGCAATCGCAATACCGACAAAGCCGGCGCCGCCGACAAAGTTGAGCGACAGGTAGTGGGTGGAACCCATGATGGAGTTGACTGCACCGAGGCCGGCCAGCGCGCCCGAGATCAGCATGACGACAATGATCATGCCGCTGATGCCGATGCCGGCGTAGTGGGCGGCGTGCTTGTTCAAACCGGTGGCGCGCAGCTTGAAGCCCCACGACGAACGGTTGACCACCACGCCATACACTGCCAGCGCCAGAATCGCCAGGAAGAAGCTGATGTTGAGCGGCGTCTCGCCCAGGATCGGGAACCACTGGTTCAGGCGCGGCAGTTCGGCCGCTTCGGCAAACAGGCGGCTGGCGGGATTCTGCTCGCCGGCCGGCACCAGGTATTTGACGATGATGGTGTTCATCAGCGAGGCGGCGATGTAGTTGAACATGATGGTGGTCACCACCACGTGGCTGCCGCGCTTGGCCTGCAGATAACCAGGCAGGAAAGCCCACAACGCGCCAAACAGTGCCGCACCGAGCACGCCGGCGGGTATCAAAGCCCATGCCGGTACCGAGCTGTCGAAAGCCAGCATGGCCAGCGTCAGGCCCAGGCCGCCCAGGTACATCTGGCCTTCGGCGCCGATGTTGAACAGGCCGGCCTGCATGGCGATTGACACCGCCAGCCCGGTAAAGATGAAGGTCGAGGCATAGAACAGCGTGTAGCTCAGGCCTTCCGGGTTGATGACGGCGCTGTTGATCAGGATCGCCATCGATTCGGTCGGGCTTTCGCCCAGCAGGTGGATCACCAGCGCGGCCACGAGCAGGGCCGACAGCAGGTTCAGAATGGGCATTACAAACGCGGTTGCCCAGCGCGGCAGGTCTTGGTTGTTCATGATTTGTGCATCCCGCCCATCAGCAAGCCAATGCGGGTGGTATCGAATTCTTCAATGTTCAGTTCCCCGGTAATGCGGCCGCCGCACATGACGAGGATGCGGTCGGCCAGCGCGCGCACCTCCTCCAGTTCGACCGACACCAGCAGGATCGCCACGCCGGCGTCGCGCAGCGTCAGCAACTGGCGGTGGATGCTTTCGATGGTGCCGATATCGACGCCGCGGGTCGGCTGGCCGACCAGCATCAGCGTGGGCTGCGCCAGCACTTCGCGGGCGATCACCACTTTTTGCTGGTTGCCGCCCGAGAGCAGGCCGATACGCAGATCATGGTTGTTGGGACGCACGTCGAAATCCTGCATCAGCGCCGCGCAGCGCTCGGCGATGGCCTTGAAGTCGAACAGGCCCCAGCGGCCTTTCAGCTTGTCCTGGTAGCCAAGGATGGTGTTGTGCATGACCGAGAAGTTCTTCACCACGCCATCGCGCAGGCGGTCTTCGGGAACGTGGGCGATGCCCAGTTCGCGGAAGGTGCGCGGCAGGCCGTCGGCGTCGCTGCGGCCTTTGAACGGCAGCGCCTGGTCCTTGAAGGTGACCGTGCCGGAGGAGGGCAGGCGCATGCCGGACAGGATTTCCATCAGTTCGCTCTGGCCGTTGCCCGAGACACCGGCAACGGCGACGATTTCGCCGGCGCGCAGCGTAAAGCCGATATCGGCCAGCAGCTTCACGTCCTGGTCGTCCTGCAACTGCAGGTTTTCCACGTGCAGCACCGGCGCGCCCGGATTGTACGGCGCGCGCGGCAGGTGATTGATGATCTGGCGCCCGACCATCATGTTGGCCAGGTCTTCCTTGGTGGTGCCGGCGGTCGGCACGGCGCCGATCACGCGGCCGCCCCGCATCACCGTCACGGTGTCGGTAATGTCGAGGATTTCCTGCAGCTTGTGGGTGATCAGGATGATGGTCTTGCCCTGTTCCTTGAACAGGCGCAGGATCTCGAACAGCGACGCGGTTTCCTGCGCAGTCAGCACGGCAGTCGGTTCGTCCAGGATCAGGATGTTGGCGCTGCGGTAGATCTGCTTGAGAATTTCCACGCGCTGCTGCGCACCCACCGACAGGTCGTGGATGGTGGCCAGCGGATCGACGTCGAGCCGGTAGCGCGTGCAGATGTCGCGCAGCTCCGCCTCGACGGCGGCGCGCTTGTTCTTCAGCGTGAAGCCGCCTTCGCTGCCAAGCATGACGTTATCGAGCACGGTCATGTTCTCGACCAGCATGAAGTGCTGGTGCACCATGCCGATGCCCATGCCGATGGCTTCCTGGCTGTTGCGGATGTGGCGCACCTGGCCATCGAGCAGGATCTCGCCGCCGTCGGCGCGGTAGTATCCATACAGGATGCTCATCAGGGTCGATTTGCCGGCGCCGTTTTCGCCTACCAGGCCATGGATGGAACCCTTGGCAATGGTAAAGCTGACGTCCGTGTTCGCCTTGACAGCCCCAAAGTGCTTGGAGATGCCGCGAAATTCTACTGCTGGCTGCA
>JBEVNE010000375.1:0-39099 GCA_040508275.1 Duganella sp. | reverse complement strand
TTCTTCTACAACCTGGCGATTCTTGGCCTGTCGATCAATATTGCTGCCTCACTTATCAATCGTTAGTGATGAGATTTATCAACGGTTAGCTATTTAACGTGAACCTAAGGAGAAAAGGAGTAATATGGTTTCGCAGATCAACAAAAAGACAGGAGCGATCGTATGCAAATCAATGTTAATTCCGACAAAACCGTTGCCGTTCACGCAGGTCTGGACGAGCATGTAAAAACTGTCGTCAGCGATGCTCTCCACCGTTTCGGCGAACAGATCACCAGCGTCGAAGTACACCTCAGCGACAACCTGGGCCAGAAGTCCGCCGACGGCGACAACCGCTGCCTGATGGAAGCGCGCATTACCGGCTACAAACCGATCGCCGTCAGCGCCCACGACGCCACGCTGCACCAGGCCATCGGCGGCGCCTCCGACAAACTCAAGCGCGCCATCGACAGCGCCCTCGGTCGCCTGCAAGACAAGGACAAACGCCAGGCCCACGCCCAGGAAGCCGTGCCGGTTGAGGATGAGGCTGAATAAGCCAGGAAGCCAGCCGTTCCCGCCAGCGCCAGTTCCGCGCTACCTCAAGCAACAACACCCTGTGTAAAATTTACACCATGCAGCGGCCAGAACATGGCCGCTGTCCTGCCTTTCAGCTATGATGGAAACACCCATCAGGAATGCCAGCAGGCACTTATTGCTGCACTAAGGCACTTCAAAACCGCACGCCAACCGCGCAGCAGGATTTGACTGGTCGTCCGGCTATTGAAAGACATTATTTTGAAACAGATCAGCACCTTCGGCGCCTCCCGCTACCGCATCAGCGACCTGCAATTGCTGCGCGATGCAGACAATGACGCCGCCCTCGCCAGGCTGCTGGCGCCCTGCCCCGTGATGACCCTGGAAGCCGGCAAGACCGTGGCCGGCGCTCAGCAGGCGCGGCTGTATGTCGTGCTGCGCGGTGCACTGTCGGTGGCCAGCGATACCCGCACCGGCATGGCCGATGGCACTGTCAGCAAGGTATTGCCTGGCGAGAGCGTGGGCGAGCAATCGGTACTCGACGAAGAGGCCAATCTGGCCGACATTACCGCCCTGGAAGACAGTGAAATCCTGGTGATCGAGGCTGACCTGGTGTGGAAGCTCATCGATACCTCGAATGTGCTGGCGCGCAACCTGCTGCGCCTGCTGTCATTCCGCATCCGCGCCGCCAACGCGCAACTGCGCCGGCGCCAGAAGCTCGGTGAATTCTATCGCCAGCTGTCGATGATCGACGGGCTCACCGGCTTGTACAACCGCGCCTGGCTCAACGACCTGCTGCCGACCATGATTGCTACCGCCCACGGCTCGGGTGCTCCGCTGGCGCTGATCATGATCGACCTCGATCACTTCAAGCAATTTAACGACACCTACGGCCACCAGGCTGGCGACCAGGCGCTGCGCTGCGCCGCGCAGGTATTGAGCGGTGCGCTGCGTCCGTCCGATTTTGCGGTGCGCTATGGCGGCGAAGAAATGATGGTGCTGCTGCCGGACACCAACGGCAAGGTCGCCGTGGCCGTGGCCGAACGCCTGTGCGAGCGCATGCGCCAGGCGGTAGTGTTCAGCGACAAGCACAAGGCGCTGCCGCATATCACGGCCTCGTTCGGCGTGGCCACCCTGCAGCCGCAGCAAACCGAGCAGCAACTGGTGGCCCATGCCGACGCCGCGCTGTATCGCGCCAAGGAACTGGGCCGCAACCGCGTGGCCCAGGAGGAAGCGGAGCCCTACACGGCCGGCGGATCGATACCGTAACGGTTGACCGGCGCATCGCTGACCGGCTTGACGCCATTCGCATTGACTTTGTCGTTGCCAACGTTCTTGTCAGCACCGGCCTGCGGGACCGGTGTCGGCGTTGGCGTTGGAGCAGGCTCGGCCATGGCAGCCTTGCGCGCCGCCGCAAAGTCGGCAAAGCCCTGCTGCACCAGCCCATAGGTCTTGTCGATATTGGCCGCCAGTTCGCCATTGAGCACCTTGAGGCCCTCGAGGATGCCGCGCGCCTCCTTGAAACCCTGCTCCATGCCCTTGCCGATGGTTTCCATGAAGCTGTTGAGTGCGCTCTCTTCGTCCTGGCCCGGATTACGCTGGCGGTAGGCTTCGTAAAATGCCGTGGACAGCGATACAATGCGGCTCGCGGTTGCTTCGGGCGTATTGTCCTGTGCAGCGGCGTTTTGAATGGCATTGTCGCCAAAGTCATCTTTCAACGCTTCGTTGATGCCGGTCAGTGCGGTTTTCAGCACCATGGACATGGGATCATTGGCCGACTTCAAGGACACCGTCAGCGAAGCCTGCACAATCGATGCATTCAGCTGAGACTGGGCCTTGGCGCTGACCGATACGGCGGAGGCGCTGTCCTGGTCCTTGACGGCGGCGGCGCCGGAAGTTGCCGGATTGGACTTGGCGATGTCGGCGCTGACGCTGCGACTGGCGCCGGTGTTAGCGCCGAGCGAAACTGGAGTAGCCATGATATTGCTCCCTTAGTGTGCCTGAAAGATGATTATCGGCCGTTTTACCAATAACTGTAGCCCCCCTGATTGCGCCCTATGACCACACAGACCTTTCTCTGGCACGACTATGAAACCTTTGGCGCCGTGGCGCGCCGCGACCGCCCGGCGCAATTCGCGGCGATCCGTACCGACGCCAACCTCAACGAGATCGGCGATCCGATCATGTTGTATTGCAAGCCAGCCAATGATTTCCTGCCCGATCCACAATCGTGCCTGATTACCGGCATCACGCCGCAGCAATGCCTGGAATGGGGCGTGGCCGAGCACCAGTTTGCCCGCACCATCGAACAGGCGTTCACGCAGCCGGGCACCATCGGCGTTGGCTACAACACCATCCGCTTCGATGATGAAATCACCCGTTTCATGTTCTGGCGCAACCTGATCGATCCGTACGCGCGCGAATGGCAAAACCAGTGCGGCCGCTGGGACTTGCTCGACGTGGTGCGCATGACCTACGCGCTGCGCCCGGAAGGCATCGAGTGGCCGCTGCGCGAGGATGGCAAGCCCAGCTTCAAGCTGGAACACCTGGCCAAGGCCAACGGCCTGCTGCACGAAGCGGCGCACGATGCGCTGTCGGACGTGCGCGCCACCATTGCGCTGGCGCGGCTGATCCGCGAAAAGCAGCCCAAGCTGTTCGATTTCTGCTTTGCCCTGCACAAGAAAGACCGCGTGGCCGACGAAATCGGCATGCACCTGGCGCCGCAGCTGCGCGCACCGTTTCTGCATGTCTCGGGCATGTTCCCCGCCGAGCGCGGCTGCCTGGCGCTGGTGTGGCCGCTGGCCATGCATCCCACCAACAAGAACGAAGTCATCGTCTGGGATTGCACCTATGATCCGAGCGAGCTGTTCACGCTCGACGCCGACACCATCCGCACGCGCATCTTTACGCGCGCCGACGCCCTGCCCGAAGGCATGACGCGTCTGCCCGTCAAGAGCATTCACCTGAACAAGTCGCCTATGCTGGTAGCCAACCTCAAAACGTTGTCGCCAGCCATGGCGGCGCGCTGGGGCATCGACCTTGAACAAGGCAAGGCGTATGCGGCCATCGCCGCAGCCGGTCCCAATATGGATGCGCAATGGGCGCAGGTATTCCATCGCCCGGCCGGCCAGCCGCTCGACGTCGATGAAGATTTGTATAACGGTTTTATCGGCAAGGAAGACCGGCGCCAGCTCGACAGCCTGCGCCGGGAAAACCCGGCCCGGCTGGCGGCGGCCTCGCCATCGTTCAGCGATGCGCGCCTCGGCGAACTGCTGTTCCGCTACCGCGCCCGCAACTTCCCGGAAACGCTGTCCGAGAGCGAACACGAACAGTGGGAACAGCACCGCGCAGCACGCCTGTATGAAGGCGCCGGCGGCGCGCGCAGCATCGACGACTTCTTTGGCGAGCTCGATCAGTTACAGCAGGATGCCGATGAACGCGCCCAGCAGATATTGAGCGATCTGGCCGAGTACGTTGAACTGGTGGCGCCGGAGCAATGATCAGGCATGGGCGGCGGCCAGCCGCCCGGTGCTGGCTCAGCGATACTGATTGATCGCATCGCGGGTTTCCAGCGCGACCCTGCGTGCAGCGCTGGCAAAGTCTTCACCCGCCTGCGGCGCGGCGTACAGGATCGCCCGCGACGAATTGATCATCATACCAGCGCCAGCAGCGGTTTTGCCGGCGCTGACGGTGGCGGCGATATCGCCGCCCAGGGCGCCGATGCCCGGCACCAGCAGCGGCATGTCGCCCACGATGGCCCTTACCTGCGCCAGTTCTTCAGGGTAAGTAGCGCCGACCACCAGCGCGCACTGGCCGTTGGCGTTCCACTTTTGCGCCACCAGGCGCGCCACGTGCTGGTACAGCGGCTGGCCGCCCACATCGAGAAACTGCAGATCGGAACCGCCGGCATTGGACGTGCGGCACAGGATGATCACGCCGCGATCGCTCCACGCCATATACGGTTCCACCGAATCGGAGCCCATGTAGGGGTTGACGGTGACCGCATCGGCGCCGTAGCGGTCGTACGCTTCGCGCGCATACTGGTGGGCGGTGGCGCCGATGTCGCCGCGCTTGGCGTCGAGAATCAGCGGAATGTGCGGGTAGTGCTCGCGCGCATAGGCGCAGATCTGCTCAAGCTGGTCTTCCGCGCCGAGCGCGGCAAAATAAGCGATCTGCGGCTTGAACGAGCAGGCCAGGTCGGCGGTGGCATCGATGATCTCGCGGCAAAAGTGGAAAATCCCCTGCGGATCATTCTGAAACTGCGCCGGCAGTCGGGCCATGTCGGGGTCCAGGCCCACGCACAGCAGCGAGTCGTTGCTGGCCCACGCGGCAGACAATTTGTTGATGAAATTCACGGCGCACCCTTCTTATTTATTGCAAACCCTCTATTGTAGCGCGCCTGCCCACGCCTGTTAAAATTTGCCCCGTCCCCATCCAGAAAGCAGAAAGCATCCCCATGAAATTATCCGGAAAAATCGCCATCGTCACCGGCGCCACCCAGGGCATCGGCCTGGCCTGCGCCCAGCGCCTGGTGGCGGAAGGCGCCCAGGTCATGCTCGTCGATATCAAACCGGAAGGCGAACAGGCCGCCGCCTCGCTCGGCGATGCAGCGCGCTTCTTTGCCGCCGACGTCAGCCAGAAAGCCGACGTGGACGCCATGGTCGCCGCCACCCTGGCAGCCTTTGGCCGCATCGACATCCTGATCAACAATGCCGGCGTCACCCATGCCGCCGATTTCCTCGACGTAGCTGAAGAAGACTTTGACCGCGTGCTGCGCATCAACCTCAAGTCGATGTTTTTGTGCGGCCAGGCGGTGGCGCGCCAGATGGTCACGCAGCAGAGCGGCGCGATCATCAATATGTCGAGCGTCAATGCCGAACTGGCGATTCCCAACCAGGTGCCTTACGTGGTGTCGAAAGGCGCCGTCAACCAGCTGACCAAGGTGATGTCGCTGAACCTGATCGCGCATGGCATCCGCGTCAACGCCATCGGTCCGGGCACCATCCTGACCGAACTGGCCAAACAGGCGGTCATGTCCAGCCCGGAAGCGCGCCATACGATTCTGTCACGCACGCCGATCGGCCGCTGCGGCGAACCGGAGGAAGTCGCCTCCATCGCCGTCTTCCTGGCCAGCGACGACGCCAGTTATATGAGCGGTCAAACCCTGTACGTTGATGGCGGCCGACTGGCACTGAATTACACGGTGCCAGTGAAATAATAGGGGAGGAAACACAGTTATTCGGGAATCTGATGTCTGGTATCTGAAACAACAATTAGACATATATCTGTTGCTCCCGCATAATTACACCTGTCTCCACTATTCTCCTCCAAGAAAATAGTTTTAAGCCCGCTTTCATCAGCGGGCTTTTTTTTTGCCTGTCACCATGGCGTCATATTCGCCCTCTATCCTGGTCACATCTTGAGTACATGCAACCGATAGGCATGACTGAAGAATCGGTGCACCGGGCATCCGGTGCACCACTCCCCAATTCCTGTTGTGCGTGATATCGTTTGTTTTATGATCAAGCACATCTTTCTGACATCTTCCTTCGCGCCACTGCGTTACTGGACCGCGATCTTTCTCTACCTGCTGATACTGATACTGGGTTCCATGCCCGGCAATCGGCAGGAAATCGGCCAGGTCGCATCCGGCGTGGTGCTGCATACGCTGGCCTATGCAGGCCTGACTTTTCTGTTATTTACCGGAAGTAAAGGAAGCGCCAGCCAGCGCGCCGTCAAATCGGTGCTGACGGTCGCCGTCATGGGGGCGTTCGATGAATTGCTGCAGAGTTTGTTTCCTTACCGGCACGGCGCCATCTCGGACTGGCTGGTGGATGTGAACGCCGCCGTGCTGACCGCACTGTGCATGTGGGTCCTGTGGTCGCGTTTCCGCGTCCAACCTTCAAACTGAGCTGTTCTGGCGGCTCTCCCTGCCGCCGCCCGCCCTTTCAACGTCACGCCTTATCTGCTGCAATTGCTCGGCCTGGGCCACGCGCACCAGGCCGTGCAATGCATGCGTCAGCAAATGCCGGCAACGCGGATCATAAAGCTCTCCGCAGGTGGAATTGATTAAATCTTCGATAATGGTATCTGTCACGCGTGTCAACATATCGGTGTCCTATAAAGTGATACCGAACAATTATTACGCGTGGGTAGCACGCTTCAATTGATATAACGCAACTCCACGGCCAGGCTGCTGGACGGACCGCGATGCCGCATCGCTGACGCTGGTGACGCTGGTGACGCTGATTAATACAGCTGTTCGACCTGGTAGCCGCGCCGTTTCAGCAATTGCGGCAAACCGTTATCGCCCACCAGGTGCAGCAAGCCCACGCCCACAAAGGCCACCTGGTCTTGCTGCATGATGCGCTCGATGTTGCTGGCCATTTCAGGGTTGCGCTTGCCCAGCAGCACGCGCTGCATGAAGCCGGCGGCGATGCTGTTGCCGCTGGTGGCATTGCGCCACGCTGCGTTAATGCCCTGCGGATCAGCGGCATTCCAGGCGTCGATCAGCGCCAGCGACTTTTTCATGGCCGAACCATTGGCCAGATCGGCCAGGCTTTCCAGCAGATATTGCTCTTGCTGGTGAGCATCGAGGGCATCGAACAAGCCCAGCTGGTAGTCGGCGCTTTCCAGCTGGCGCACGGTCTTGTCCTGCTGCTGGGCTGCTGCCAGCAGCGCATATTCCACGGCTTGGCCGCGTTTGAAGCCCTGCGCGTCGAGCTCATGACCTACGAGCAAATTGGCAATCAGCCATGGCCGGTAATGCTGCACGGCCTGCAGCGACATGCCGGCCCGCTCCAGTGCCTGCTGCAATTTGAGCATGGTCGCTGGCGCCAGGTGGTTTTGCACCACGTCGCCATTGGCATAGCGGCCGTGCTGCACCAACGCTTTCTGGAACAGATCGTTTTCACGGATATCGAGCTCGATCACCAATGCTTTGGAGGTTTGCAAGGCGCGCGCAGCTTCTGCATCGAGCGGATAAAAGCCATCCTTGCCTACGTGAATCGTGCCGAACAGATAACTGGTTTTACCATCATGACTGATCTTGTACAACTGGCCACGGCGCGCCGAACTCCCCTCGCTGACGCCGGCAGCAAAAGCATGGCCACACAGGACTTGTGCCATCCATGCACAGACAATTGCAAAAACAACAGCAAATTTAGAAGACATGCGAATTCCCGACGATGGCCGAAGATGCCATCGAATTAACATTAATAATCGAGGTGGGGAGCAATGAGGCGGGCTGCCGTGCTATTTCCAATAGTAAAGCAGGAAATCGGTAGGGAAAAACTATTTTCAGTTTTGAGACAGATAGGCGTCTGAATTAATCCACTTCCATAACACCTGGATAATAAAAATCATGTTGAGAAAATAATATATGATCCTTTTGCCATGCCGATATATCCACAATGGGTTCAGGGCCATGGTTGAATCTGTGGCGGCTGTCCCGATATGCCTGACATGATTCCATTTTCCATACTCGATCTTTCGCCGATTGCCGAAGGCAGCAACGCTTCCGCATCGTTCCGCAACACGCTCGACCTTGCCCAGCATGGCGAGCGCTGGGGCTACCAGCGCTACTGGCTGGCCGAACACCATGGCATGCCGGGCATTGCCAGCGCCGCCACGGCGGTGGTGATGGCGCACGTGGCGGGCGGAACGTCCACCATCCGGGTGGGCGCGGGCGGCATCATGTTGCCCAATCACTCGCCGCTGGTGATTGCCGAACAGTTCGGCACACTCGAGGCGCTGTTCCCCGACCGGATCGACCTGGGCCTGGGCCGTGCACCAGGTTCCGACCACACCACTGCGCGTGCCTTGCGCCGCAACCTCGAATCGGATGCCGACGCCTTCCCGCAGGACGTGCTGGAATTACAGGATTACCTGAGCGACAAGCCACGCCAGCGCGTGCTGGCCGTACCCGGCCAAGGCGCCAAGGTGCCGCTGTGGATATTGGGTTCGAGCACCTTCGGCGCGCAACTGGCAGCGCACCTGGGTTTGCCGTTTGCGTTTGCTTCGCACTTTGCACCATCGATGATGATGCAGGCGCTTGAACTCTATCGCAGCAACTTCCAGCCGTCGGCGCAGCTCGACAAGCCGTATGTGATGCTGGGCTTTAATGTGTTTGCCGCCGACAGCGACGACGAAGCGCAGTTGCTGGCGTCGTCGATGCAACAAGCGTTCGTCAATTTGCGTTCGGGTAACCCGGGACGTCTGCAACCGCCCAAACCCGGCTATCTGGCCTCGCTCGGGATGCAGGAGCGGGCCATGCTCGACTCGGTGCTGTCGTGCAGCGCCATCGGCGCAGCCGCCACGGTGCGGCAACAGTTGCAAGCCTTCGTGGCCCGTACCGGCGCCGATGAATTGATGATCACCTCGCAGATTTTCGAGCACCGCCAGCGTTTGCGGTCGTACGAGATCACGGCCGAGGTACGGCAAGCGCTGGTGCGCGAGGAAAGCGGCCTGGCCTAGCCCACTCGCTTTGGGGCGCTGCCGGCAAGCAGCGCCCAGTCACGGTAGAATTGCGGCCTTTGCAAAAAAGGAACACCCGTGAACCAGCCCCGCGCCCAGCAAGAACTTACTCCCGGCATGGTCTGGTTGTTTGCCGTAGCGACCGGCATGATCGTCGCCAATTTGTATTACGCCCAGACGCTGATCGGTCCCATCAGCCGGTCAACCGGCATCGATCCCGGCGCAGCCGGCCTGATCGTGACGCTGACCCAGATCGGCTACTGCCTTGGCCTGCTGTTTATCGTGCCGCTGGGCGACCTGGTGGAAAACCGCCGCCTGATTTTCATTGCGCTCATCACCTGCACGCTGGCGCTGCTGGCCGCCGCCGTGGCCGCCAGCCCGCTGGTCTTGCTCAGCGCCTCACTCGGTATCGGCCTGGGCGCCGTGGCAACCCAGATCATCGTGCCGTTTGCCGCTCACCTGGCGCGGCCCGAAGCGCGCGGCCAGACAGTCGGCAAAGTCGTCAGCGGCCTGCTGATGGGCATTATGCTGGCGCGGCCGGTGGCCAGCGTGGTCGCCGATCTGTTCAACTGGCACGCCATCTTCGTGCTGTCGGCCCTGCTGACCGTGTCGCTGGCTTTTCTGCTGCGCGCCAGGCTGCCGCAACGCCAGCCCGCAGGCGGCATGCACTATTTCCAGCTACTGGGCTCGATGTGGCACTTGCTCAGGACGACCCCGATCCTGCGCCGCCGCGCGGCTTACCAGGCTTGCATGTTCGGCGCGTTCAGCCTGTTCTGGACCTGCGTGTCGCTCGAGCTGACCGGCCCCAGGTTCGGCATCAGCCAGACCGGCGTGGCGCTCTTTGCCCTGGCCGGCGTGGCTGGCGCAATTGCCTCACCGATTGCCGGCCGCCGCGCCGACCAGGGCAAGAGCCGCTCGACGACGCTGGCGGCCCTGCTGCTGGGCGCGCTGGCCTTTGCCGTGCCGTTGCTGATCGATGGGGGCTGGCTGGTTGATCTCGGTGTGCTGGTGCTGGCCTCGATCATGCTCGACGCCGGCGTTTCCGCCAGCCTGGTCACCGGCCAGCGCGCCATCTTTTCGCTGCCGGACGATGTCCGCAGCCGCCTCAACGGCCTGTACATGGCATTGTTTTTCATGGGCGGCGCACTCGGCTCATCACTGGGCGGCTGGATGTTCGCCCACCACGGCTGGCACGGCGTACTGCTGACCGGCCTGGCTTTCCCGCTGGCCGGACTGTGCGTGTTTGCCACCGAAGCGCGCGGTAGCCGGGGGCTCTAAAGTATCGCGCCAGAATTCAGGATCGGCACAACTCGGCACTTGGCCAGCCATACGCCAGCTTGAGTTTGATCGGCATTAAAAAGCGCAGAGCTTTATGGCTGGGAAATGCCACAAATGGCCGCCAGCCTGGCAAGAGCAGCCTCCAGCACGGCATCGTGTCCACCGCCCCAACCATGCGGACCAGCCTTACGTTCGCGCCAGTCGAACGACTTGGGCTGGAAAGCCAGCACATAGCCGACTTCGTTATTGGGGCCTGCTACGGCAACCGCAAAAGGATTATCCCGGTTGAATTCGGCATGGGTCATCGGAAAGCCGATCACAATCCCGGTTCGTTCATTGAACGCACGGCTCATGGTTGCAATTTCAAATAAGTCGGCGCATCGCGATCAACGCTCAGCCAGCCGTCCACCAGCTTAAGCTCGGTCACCTGAATTGAACTGCGCTTGTTGTCCGGCACGCCTGGATGCACGAAGTAGAACAGATAGGCGCGCTCGCCGCTGATCACTACTTCCGGGTGATGGCCGCCGTTCTGGTCGTCCGTGCCGCGGCCCGGCTTGTCGAGCAGGCTGTGCGGCTGGCGGCTCCATTGCTGCGCATCGTCCGAGCGGTAGGCGCCCAGGCCGGCGTTGCCCAGCAGGTCAGTCAGCAGCCAGTATTTGCCTTTCCAGAAGAACGGCAGCGGCGCTTCGCCACGGTCGCGCGTCAGCCTGGCCGAGCCCTTGTCGGTCCAGTGGTATAAATCCTTGCTGTCGGCGTAATAGATCGATTTGCCGGTCGGCTCGTTGTTGTACCACATGCGCCAGGTGCCGTCCGGCAGGCGCAGCACGCCGGCGTCGATCACGCGGTCGCTGGCCAGCTTGAGCGTGCTTTGATAAGTCCATTTCTTCAGATCGCTGCTGGTCAGGTGGACAATCGCGCGCGGGTGCTTCCAGTCTTCAAAAATGCCGGGCACGATGGTCAGGTACATATGGTAAGTGCCTTCGTGTGCCAGCACGGCTGGCGCCCAGTAGGTCGGCGTGCCGCTGGTATGCGGTATGTCCTTGGGAAAATCCACCGTGCCGCGATAGCGCCATTGCCGGCCATCGTGCGATTCGGCAATCCCGATCGGCGTACCGTGCACCCAGCTGACGCTGGACAGGCCGGGAACGTTGGCGCGGCGATTGGTATAGAACATCAGCCACTTTTGTTCGGCCTGGCTGTAAATAATGGAAGGATCGGCAGCGCCGTCAAACACCGGGTCGCGGAACAGCGGCTTGCTGGCCGGCGCCTGCAGGGAGCCATCGGCGCCATAGGCCAGCTCGGTCATCAGGATGGAACGCTTGTGGTCGCCGCCGCCGGGCAGCACTTTGTCGTGGTAAAACAGCAGCGACTTGCCATCGCGCTCGAGAATCGCGTGGTGATTGGTCGAGATCGGCAAGAAGTCGAGCAGCACGCCCCGATAGTCGAACGGCCCCAGCGGCGAAGCGCCGGTGGCATAGACGATCTGGCCGGGCCAGCCCGTGGAAAACGAAAAATAATATACGCCGTTACGCTGATGCAGGAACGGCGCCTCGCCGTAACCGGTCTTGGCCGGGAAATTGCGCACCGCCACATCCTTGATGGCGCCGACGCTGCGCGTGAGATCGTCGGACAGCTCGACCACCTTGGGCACGCGCGTGCCAAAGTACAGGTAGATGCGCTGATCCTTGTCGATGAAGACCGCCGGGTCGATCGGCTCGGCGCCGGCGTTGGCGTCGCGCGGGGTCTCGACCAGCGGCTTGCCGATCAGATCAACAAACGGTCCCAGCGGGTTATCGCTGACCGCCACGCCGATCTGCTTGCCGCCCACGGGCGCGAAGAAATAATATTTACCTTTGTGCTCGAACGCTTCCGGCGCCCAGGCCTTGGCGTCGGCGCTAGCCCACTTGAAGATGCTGGCCGGCAGGATGGGGCCGTGGTCTTTCCAGCTTGCCAGGTCGGTGGAAGTGAGCACGCGCCAGGAAGTCGAATCCCAGTATTTGCCCGAATTGTTCTGGTCGTCAGTGGCATACACCACGTACTGACCGGCAAAGAAATGCGGCGACGGGTCGGCGCTGAAATTTTTAGTCAGCAGGGTTTGTGCGCTGGCACAGGTGGCGGCAGCCAGCAGCAGGCTGGCGAAAATGGTTTTCATGGCGTCTCCAAGGGCAACCCCGGTCTGGCGATCATGGTTCCGCCGCCGCTGGCCGGGGCACCTATGGTAGAACTGATAATTAAGCCGCTGCTATAACTTTATTGCAGCGAGCCATATCAAAACCATCAGGGCTTGATGTTGCGATCCAGAAAATCCAGCATGTCCTGCGCGATATCCTTGCCGTGGGTTTCGATGGCAAAGTGGCCGGTATCGAGGAAGCGCACTTGCGCGTTGGGATTGTCACGCTTGAACGCTTCGGCGCCCGCCGGGGTAAAGAACGGGTCGTTGCGGCCCCAGATGGCCAGCACGGGCGGCTGGTGGCGGCGGAAGAACGCATGCAGCTGCGGATATTGCTTGATGTTCTGGCCGTAATCGACGAGCAAATCCATCTGCGCCTCCACACCGATGCGCTCGGTCGCCGCGTAGGCCAGTTGCGCCGGTTCCGGTGCAAGCACCGAGGTGTCGCGCACGCCTTCGGTGTATTGCCACTGCGTCATGGCCAGCGTGTTGAAGCGGCGCAGCGCCTCGCGGTTGGCGGCGGTTGGCGCGGCCCAGGCTTTGCGCATGTCGGCCCAGCCTTCGCTCAAGCCTTCTTCGTAGCCATTGCCGTTCTGGCTGACGATGGCGGTGATCTTGTGCGGGTTCTTCACCGCCAGGCGCCAGCCGACCGGCGCACCATAGTCGAAGACATACATGGCGTAGCGGTCCAGTCCCTTGGCAACGGTGAAGGCGTCGATCACGGCGGCAAGGTTATCGAAGGTGTAGCGGAAGCTGGCGCCGGGCAGCACGCTGGTCTGGCCAAAGCCTGGCAGGTCGGGGGCAATCACGTGGTATTTCTGCGCCAGTTGCGGTATCAGCTCACGAAACATATACGACGAGGCGCCAAAGCCGTGCAGCAATAACACGGTGGGCGCCTGCGCCGGGCCGGCTTCGCGGTAAAACAGATTAACACCGGCAATTTCGGTCGTGTGATAGCGCACCTGCACCGGCGGGGCTGCGTGCGCCGAGGCAACGGTAACAATGGTGCTAGCGACAGCGGCGGCTAGCAAGGCATTTTTGGTGGTCATGACGGCTCCTGAAAGAGTGATTGAATAACCTGTATAATTAACTTAATCAGGTTACATGCTGCGCAGTATGGTCGCGGCGAAGTAACCTGTCAATCTATTTTTTAGAGGTTACTCAATGAATGAAGCACCGATACTCGCCGACCACCTGGCGCTGGATTTGCTCAATACGGAGGCGCGCAGCGATGGCGTGCAACGCGATTACTGGCAGAACGGGGACGATGTGCTGGCCTGGCTGGCACGCCAGGGGCTGGCGCAGGAAGGCAACCCCGCTCCTGATTCTGCACAGTTGCTGGCGCAGGCGCAGGCGCTGCGGGCGTTGGCACGCCAGTTGATCAACGAGCATAAGGAAGGCGCCCCCCATCAGGACATTGATGCTCTGAACGGGTACCTGGCGGCGAGCCTGAGCGCGCCGCAACTGGTGACCGCAGACGATGGCGGACTGGTCTTGCGCCGGGTGGCGCGTGGCGGAGCAGTGGACTCACTGCTGGGCCCGGTGGCGGAAGCCGTGGCGCAACTGCTGGCGGAGGGGGATTTTTCGCTGGTCAGGCAATGCGAGCACCCGGACTGCGTGCTGTGGTTTTACGACCGCACCAAGGCGCACAAGCGGCGCTGGTGCAGCATGGCGCTGTGCGGCAACCGCTACAAGGCGGCGCAGTTCCGGCGCCGCAATGGCGCCGGGGACTGAGTCACGCTGCGGGGTTGGTGCTTACTTTGGATTGCGCGGACGGGCAAAGGCGTCGCCCGCCTTCCACTCCGGCATTTTGGGGTTGTTGGCGATGAGGCGGCCCAGGTTGAGCGTGTATTGCGCCGTCTGCACCATGCCCGACAAATCCCACGAGGGATCGTATTCGTCGCTGGCCTGGTGGTAGCGTTTGCCGTAGGCCCTGGCTTTTTCTGTCGATGCGGCCGGGTCCTTGAGGTAGTCGCGTCCCGACTTGATGGAAAACGCCGGTACGCCTTCCTTGGCAAAGCTGAAGTGATCGCTGCGGAAATAGCCGCCGGCCAGGTCGGGTTCGGCCTTGGCGATCTGCAAGCCCATGCCCTTGGCCGCTGCTTCGGCCATTTTTGCCAGCTCGCTGCGTTCGCTGCCGCTGACGCCGATATCGCGCGTGGCGCCGACAAAATTCAGGCTGTCCAGGTTGAGGTTGGCGGCGGTTTTTTCCAAAGGCCAGAGCGGCGACGAAGCATAGGCGGCGCTACCCAGCAAGCCCTGCTCTTCTGCCGCCACCCACAGGAACATCTGGCTGCGCTTGGCCGGCGCACGGCGCGCTTCCTGCGCCATGGCCAGCAAGGCGGCAACGCCCGAGGCATTATCGACGGCGCCATTGAAAATGGTATCGGCGCCCTGGCCTTCTTCACCCTGGCGCCCGAGGTGGTCGTAGTGGGCGCTGTAGATCACCACTTCTTCTTTCAGCTTGGGATCGGTACCCGGCACCAACGCCGCCACATTGAACTGTTCGACCTTGCGCACGGCCGCCTTCATCTCGCCGTTGACGCGGGCATTCAGCAGCACCGGCTTGAAGTCGCGGCTTTCGGCAGCGCTGCGCAGCGCATCGAGGTCCTGGCCGGCAGCCTTGAACAGGGCGCGCGCGCTGTCGTCGGTGATCCAGCCTTGCAGCGGCGTGCCCAGCGTGCCGGCCGCCAGCTGGAAGCGCTCCACGCCCGACCAGCTATTCTGGATCACGCTCCAGCCGTACGAGGCGCTGGCCGTGGTGTGGATCAGGATCACGCCAGCGGCGCCCTGGCGCTGCGCTTCTTCAAACTTGTAGGTCCAGCGGCCGTAATACGTGAGGCCCTTGCCGTTGAAGCGCTGCGGCTGCGCGGCCGTCGGCTGCGGATCGTTGACCATCGCCACCAGCACCTTGCCCTTCACATCCATGCCTTTAAAGTCATCCCACTGCTCGTCGGCAGCCTTGATGCCGTAGCCGACAAACACCAGTTCCGCATTCATCTGGTGCACCGCCGTGGCGTCGCCGGGGGCAAACACCCAGTCCTTGCCAAAGCTGACCGGCAACACCTGTCCGCCTGCCTGCAGGTGCAGGCTGCTGTCATCGGGCAGCGTCTTGATGCCGGCGATCTGCACGGCCTGGCGGAAGCTGTTGCCGTTGCCGGGCGTGAGGCCAAGCGCCAGCGCCTGGTTTTCCAGGTAGGACACAGTCAGGTCGGCGCCGCGCTGACCAGTGCCACGGCCTTCGAGCAGGTCGCTGGACAGAAAGGCCATGTGGGCGCGCAGTGGCGCTTCCTGTACCTTGGGCGAGTTGTTGGTGGCATGGGCAGGGAATGCCAGCGCCAGGCTGATGGCCAAGGCGGAGGCAACAAAGGATGGGGTCATTTTGTGCATGATGTCCTGAATTGAAGAAGGCGGCCTGGGTAATTTGCCGCGCGCACATTGTATGCGATGTGCAATGATCGTCCATGACAGCCCGCAGCGCAACAGCACACCCCACGCTAAAATAGCGCCATGACTGATCGCCTCCCTTACATCGGCCGCTTCGCGCCCTCGCCCACCGGGCCGCTGCACATTGGTTCGCTGGTGGCCGCCATGGCCAGCTACCTCGACGCCAAGGTGCATCACGGACAATGGCTGGTGCGCATCGAAGACGTTGACGGCGATCGCAACGTGGCCGGTGCCGACCAGCACATCCTGGCGTCGCTACAGCGCTGCAGTATGTATTGGGATGGCGACGTCACCTGGCAAAGCCAACGCACCGGCCTGTATGAAAGCGCGCTGCAACAGCTCGGCGAACTGGTCTATCCCTGCGGCTGCTCGCGCAAGGAAATCGCCGATTCACAGTTGCGCCTGACAGGCCGCCAGGCCCAGGCCCTGATTTATCCGGGCACCTGCCGCCACGGCCTGGCGCCCGGCAAAAGCGCGCGCGCACTGCGGCTGGCGGTGCCGGTGGCGCCGCATTGCGTGCTCGGTTTTAATGACCGCTGGGCCGGCCACGTACAGCAGGACCTGACCGACGAAGTCGGCGATTTCGTGATCCGTCGCGCCGACGGCTTCTGGGCCTACCAGCTGGCGGTGGTGGTGGACGACGGCGCCCAGGGCGTGACCGACATCGTGCGCGGCGCCGACCTGCTCGACTCAACGCCGCGCCAGCTCTACCTGCAGCAAGTGCTGGGACTGCCGCAGCCGAGCTATCTGCACGTGCCGCTGGTGCTCAACGACGCTGGTGAAAAGCTGTCCAAGCAGACCGGCGCCCAGGCCTTCGATACGGGCGCAGCGCCCGCCGTGCTGCTGGAACAGGCACTGCTGCCGGCCGCGCGCTTTCTGGGCCTGCCAGTGCAGGCCGACAGCATCGACGCCTTCTGGCGCGCCGCCATCCCGGCCTGGGAAAATTTCCTGCACGTTAGGTGCGCGCAGCACGATGGCTTTTCCACTAGACTGTAAAACATGGAAATCGAACTCAAACTGCTGCTGTCGCACAAGCTCAACGCCAAGCTGATGGCGCTGCCGCTGCTCGCCAGCCACGCCGCCGCTGCACCGCGCCAGCAGCACTTGAGCGCACGGTATTTCGATACGCCCGACCTGCACCTGCTGCGCCACGGCGCCGGCCTGCGCGTGCGCAAGGAAGACGGCGTATGGATACAAACCATGAAGGCCGGCGGCAGCGTGCAGAGCGGTCTGCACAGCCGCAACGAGTGGGAAGGCCCGGTGTCGCAGCCATGGCCGCAGCTGGGCAAGCTACGCAAGCTGATCGGCAAACAGGCCCACTGGCGCGCGATGCTGGACGCCGCCGGTCTCAAGGACAGGCTGGAAGCATTGTTCCTGGTCGAGGTCGAGCGCCACACCTGGGACCTTGATGTTGACGGCAACCTGATCGAACTCGTGCTCGACCATGGCCACATCGAGCGCCAGGGCCGCAAGCTACCCGTCAACGAAATCGAACTGGAACTCAAACAGGGCGATCCGGCTGCGCTGTTTTCCTTTGCGCTGGCGCTGCACGCACAGTTGCCGCTGCGAGTGAGCAACATCAACAAGGCGCAGCGCGGCTATTTGCTGTGCCGCGAAACCGGCACCGAGCCGTTTCGCGCCCAGGCGCTCAGCCTGCCGCCCGAGGCCAGCGTGGCGCAGGCGCTGCAAGCGATCCTCGACAACTGCCTGCAGCACATGCAGCGCAACGAACAGGCTGTCATCGAAGGTGACGATCCCGAAACCCTGCACCAGATGCGCGTGGGTTTGCGGCGCCTGCGCTCGGCGCTCAAGCTGTTCGACGATGTAGCGCCCTGCCCTTCCGCAGTCAGCGCCGACATCGAATGGCTGGGACAGCAACTGGGCGGCGCGCGCGATGCCGAAGTGCTGCTGACCACCACGCTGCCGCGCATCCACGCCAACCCGGGTGGGAAAAACGGCCTGCTGGTGCTACAACAACTGGTGCTGGAAACGGCGCAGACACAGCGCCAGGCCGCAGCCGCCGCCCTGCTGTCGCCGCGCTACACGTTCCTGCTACTGAGCCTGGGTCTGTGGATGCAGCGCTTGCCGCACACGGTGGCCGATGAGCCGCTCACCGGGTTTGCCCAGCGCACCTTGCAGCGGCTGCACAAGCGCCTGCTCAAACGGGCAGCCATCATGGATGCGTCGGCGCCATCGAGCTTGCACCGCACCCGCATCGCCGCCAAGCGTGTCCGCTATGCGCTCGAATTTTTCCACGCGCTGTACGGCAGCAAGCAGGTACGCCGCTGCGCACGCCGCTATCTCAAAGCAGTGGCCGCCATCCAGTCCGAGCTGGGCCAGCATAACGACCTGGTAGTGGCCGACGACTTGCTGCGCACCATGGCCGAGCAACATCCCGACGCGCTCGACACGGTCAGCTTTGCACGTGGCTATTTGCAAGCCTTGCAGGGACAGGGAACGGTGGATGTCGACGCTATCGGGCAAAGGCTGGCCGCACTGGCCCTGCCCCGCTGATTGCGGCGCTACTGCCGGCCTCGGCAGCGCAGCAGCTTGGTCGCGCCACCGCTTACTTCTGCACCGGCTTCGATGTAACCGTCCAGTTGAGCGTACCCGTGCAACGCGCTTGCTGCACGGCCGCCAGCACCTCGTCCGGCTCACTGCCCGCCTGCGCATACTCCTTGCTGCCCTCGATCTTGAAATGCAGTTCCGGCATGGCCGACGTCGCCGTCTTGGACAGCACGGGCGCAAAGCCCTGGGTCTGCAGCACGGCGCGGCATGGCTCCATGCCTTTCAGATCGGTCGATTCGAGCCGGATTGCCAGCACCCAGCGCTCGGTCACGCCCTGGTTGGCCAGCGCCGGATCGGGCAGCATCAAATGGGAGGGCAAGGTGGCGGCGCTGGCGCAGCCCATCGCAGTGGCCAGCACGGCAGCCAGCACGCTGGCTCGAAACAATCGGCGGTACATCGGCATTCCTCAAAATCGAATCAAGCCGCTATAGTAGCAGTCAACACTTTCAGCTGCGCAGGATGGGGTACAGCGAAGCGACCAGCAGCAGCGCCATGGTCAGATTGAACACCCGTACCGAACGCGGATTTTGCAGCAGGCGGCGCATGGCCACGCCAAACACGGCCCACGAACCCACGCAAGCAAGCCCGGCGACAAAGAACACCAGCGCCAGCACGCCAACGTCACCAGCGTCCGACTCTTGCGGCAGATAGGTGCTGAGGGTGCTCAGTATCATCACCCAGGCCTTGGGATTAACCCACTGGAAGGCGGCGCCGCTGAAGAATCCTATCGGTTTCGATACAGCGCGCTGTTCGGCATTGAGCGGTGCAGCATGGGCCAGTTTCCATGCCAGCCACAACAGATAAATAGCCCCGACATACTTGAGGATCAGCTGCAATACCGGGAAGCGCACGAACACGGCATGCAAGCCCAGGCCCGTGGCGATCAGCATGAAAGCAAAGCCGGCGCAGATCCCGAACAGCAGCGGCAGCGAGCGCGCCAGTCCATGGTTGACGCCCGAAGCCAGCATCATCATGTTGTTGGGGCCGGGCGTGATGGAGCTGACGACAGCAAAGGTAAACAAGGGAAGCAACAGTTCGGGGGCCATGGCGGATTCCTGGTGAGAGTATGCAGCCATTGTAGGATCAAGTGTACCGGCGTGTACCAGTACACTTTATCAAACTATTTATACTGCTGTATTGGCAGCCTCACCATTACGCCTGCCATCTTTCCATGCCTGCAACACCGCCCGCGCCGCTTCCCAGTCTTCGGCGGCGATGCCCAGCCGGCGCGAGGTCTGCCACTGCGGCGTTTCCACTTCTTCGTCGTGGTGCTCGTGCGGCACGCCTTCACTGCACTGGCGGCACAGCACCTGCACATTGGCAGTCCAGTCTTCCATGGTGATATCGGCGGCCGCAAAAGCCTGGTCCAGCGCCTGCATTTCCGCTTCATCGGCAGCTTCCACGTCTGCCTCGAAAGTCTGCAAGTCCGAAGCCTCGAACAGCTCCAGCACGTTGAACACCGGCTTGCGCTGCTCTCCGTGCATGCGATAGCCCACGGCCGCGCCATCGTGCAGCACCAGGTCGCCGCAGTGGAAACCCGATTCCGTGTAGGGGATGTTGAGGATGCGCGCGCGCACCGGGTCGATGCGGCGCGCCCAGACCACTTCGGCGCCGCCATCGGGATTGAGGCGCACCGGCGTGATGCCGAAATCCATCTCGATAGGGCCGGCGTCGCCCGTGATGGCGATGCCCTGGGCCTTCCAGGCGGCGCGTGCGCTGTCCCAGTCGCGCAGCGCGGTGGCGGCAATCGCCAGGTTCCAGCACGCCGCTTCGTCGTCGGGATTGAGTTCGCTGGCGGTGCGGTTGAACGCCAGCGATTGCTCCCAGTCGTTGCGGTACTTGTAGATCAAGCCGATGTTGTAATGGCTGGCGGATTTGCCGGGTTCCAGCGCGATCGCCTCGCGGTATTTTTGCAGTGCGCCGTCATCATCGCCGGCTGCGCTCAGTGCTTGTCCCTCGTCGTGCAGCTGTGCTGCGCGGATGGCGTTATCCTGGTTGGTGCTGGTCAAAGTCGCTGCTCTCCCTGAAAGTCGAGTCATATGAAGGCGCCGCTGCTGTCAATCCAGCGGCACAGCGCCATAGTATGCCATCACGCGCCGCGTTTGCGCGGACGCCCGAGCAGCTTGTCAACGCTTTCGAGTTCGCGCGCCACCAGGTCCTGACCGTTTTCGATCACAAAATCCTGGAACGAGGCAGCCACCTTGGGAATCGGCTGGTCGGTCAGGTGCATGATCTGCCAGTCCGCCTCGACCGGGTTGTCCGCCATCGGCAGAATCGCCAGCAGTCCCGCGTCAAATTCCAGGCCGCAGGCGTGCACCGACAAAAAGCCCAGCCCCAGGCCGGCCGACACCATGCGCTTGATCGCCTCGTTGCTCGACACTTCCGACGAAAAATCGAGCGTGTGGCCGGCATCGCGCAGCAGGCGCTCCACCGCCGTGCGCGTGCCGGAGCCGCGTTCGCGCACCATCAGCTTGGCCGCCAGCACGTCGTGCAGCGTGATCTTTTTCTTCTTCATCAAGGGATGGGCGGGACTGGCCACAAACGCCATCGGATGGCGCGCAAACCGGGCGGCGTTGGTGCGCAGCTCGCGCGGCGGCGTGCCCATGATGGCCAGATCGATCTCGTGGCGCGCCAGCAGGTGAATGATTTCGGCGCGGTTACCGACCTGCAGCTTGAGGTGGACATCGGGGCGCTTCATGGTGAAGGGCACCAGCAGCGGCGGCAGCAAATGCTCGGCCGTGGTGACAGCGCCGATGCGCAGCGTACCGCTGGTGACGCCCTGCAGCGCCGCCAGCTCTTCCTCGGCCTGCTGCCACAGGCGCAGGATGCGCTGCGAAAAATCCACCATCACTTCGCCTGCTGCAGTGAGCTGGATATTGCGCCCGAGCTTGCGCGTGAGCGCCATGCCGGCGATATCTTCCAGCGTGCGCAGTTGCAGCGAGATGGCCGGCTGCGTGACGTGCATGGCGTCCGCCGCGCGCGACACGCTCTCGTGCTGCGCCACCAGCATCAGCGATTGCAGCTGGCGGAAACTTGGGTATTGCATAAGCCCATCCTTATCAATAACTGAAAATCTTTAATTTTTCTTTTGATTATACTCCCGTTATATTGTGAACAATTCACATCATCAGCGCCTTGAAAAACCCCGCAGCGGGTTGGACCAGGCGCCCTTTTGCGAGGAAGCCATGAGCATGGACGTGATCTTTCTGGGTTTGGACGGTGTGCTGTTCGACACCGAAGCGCTGCACCTGGCAGCTTGCAATGCGGCGTTTGCCAACGCCGGGCTGTCGGTACGCTGGACCGCGCGCACCCTGCGCAGCGCCGTAGCCAGCCATGGTTATGCCGGTGCCGTCAGCGCCGCCCTGCCGCAAGCCCTGGCGCGCCAACGCAGGCAAATGGCCGCATTGTCCGCAATGGCCGCAGACAAGCACCAGCAATTCCACCAGGCCATCGCTGATGCACCGCCGGCAGCGCTGCCCGCTGCGCTGGCGCTGATCGACGACGCAGTCGCCGACGGCTGCAAGATCTGCATCCTGACCGACCTGCCGGCGCCGGCCACCTCGCAGTTGCTGTCGCATGCGTTTGGCGCCGACGTCAACAGCCTGTTTACCGTGGTCACCGGCGGCGCCAGTTTTGACGGCCCGGCCGGCACCGGCCCTTATGCACGCGCATTGCACGCCATGGGCGTACAGGCGGCCGACGCCATCGTCATCGACGGCGATGTACCGGCGCTGCGCGCTGCGGCGGCAGCCGGCTTGTGGACGGTGAGCGTATCGCCGTATGGCGCCGAGGTGGTGCGGCCACGCCAGTTCATCACCTACGATGCACTGCGCGATCTGCATTCGAGCCCTTACACGCCGGACCAGCGCCATGACGGCGCGGCTGCAACAGCAATAGCAGCGACAGTATCCGCAGCGGTGGCAGCAAACGCTACGCGGCGCAAACTGGCCGCGTAAAACCCGCATCGGAGATCTGCTGCACGGCCGGGAAACCGGCTTATAATAGTTTCATGAATATCATCAATTCTTTGCAGAAGGCCGAGGGGCCGCCTTACCTCGGTTTGCTGGCGCAATACAACGCCGACATGAATCGGCAACTGTACGATGCGGCGGCGTGTCTGTCGGCCGCCGAGCTGACCGCCGACCGCGGCGCATTCTTTGGTTCGCTGGCCGGCACGCTCAATCACCTGCTGGCCGGCGACACCATCTGGCTGGGCCGTTTTGCCGCTTTTCGCACCGGCTACAGCGCGCTGGCCCCGGTGCGCGCGATGCCGCAACCGGATGGCCTGGCGCATGTGTTCAGCAGCGACCTGGCCACGCTGCGCGCCCAACGCGAGCAGCTCGATGCCCTGATCAGCAACTGGACGCCACAGGTGAGCAGCGAGGACCTTGGCGCCATCTTTGAATACCGCAGCACCAATGGCACCGTCCACCGCAAGCATTTCGGCTCGGTGCTCACCCATTTTTTCAATCACCAGACCCACCATCGGGGCCAGGCAAGTACGCTGCTCACGCAAGCCGGCGCCGATATCGGCATAACCGACCTGGTGGCCTGGGTGCCAGCGATTGCGTCAAAAACGTGACAACTTGAGCACGGTCGCCCGCCAGCCGGGCGTCGATGGTTGTGCCCGTCACGCTGGCGTCATATACTGCACTGCAACATAACTGATTACTCCCCAAGGAAGGCCATGTCTCTCGCTTACCGCGCCACCGCCGATTTCGCCAGGCTCAACCACCCGTTGCGGGTGCCGCTGTCGGCGGAAATCCATTCCCGCCCGTTCCTGCACTTGCAGGCGCCGGAAAGCCTGACGCATTTTGCGCTCTATGTGCAGCAGGACCATCCTTCGCAAAAAGTCCACCGCACCACCCAGCACCAGATCCTGCAGCAGCTGTGCGCCCATTACGGTGTGTCGGCGCCAGGACCGCAGGCGCGCTACTTCTTTCACGACTTTGGCCGCTTCCGCCTGAAGTGGGAGTGCCATACCGAATTTGCCACCTACACCTTTGTCGAGCACACCGAGGCCGACCCGGACTTTCAACAGTCGTTCCAGCGCGTGCCGCTCCAGCATGTACCGCAGGAATGGCTGGCCGGCCTGCATGGCAAGATCATCATCGCCGCCCACGTGCTGCTGTGCCGGGGCGACGCCGACAGCGACAAGACCGATGAAATCGGCGCCCTGTTCCAGGGCAAGTCGCTGGTGGGCAGCAATGTCGCCGGCGCCGCCGAAGTGTGGACCGACTTTCTGATCCAGCCCGATGGCTTCAGCCGCTTCGTGGTGCGCGACCTCGGTCTGCGCGAATCGCAGGCCGGCCGCCTGGTGGGCCGGATCCTGGAAATTGAAACCTACCGCATGATGGCCCTGCTCGGCCTGCCCAACGCCGAAGCCTCGCAGCCGCTGTTGAACGGTATCGAAAACGAGCTGGCCGACCTCACCGCCACGCTGGTGCAGGCCGACATGCCGGCCCAGGATGCACGCATCGACGCGCGTGAGGAACGCAACCTGCTACACCACATCACCAGCTTGGCGGCGCGGCTCGAAAAAATCTCGGTCAACAACAGCTACCGCTTTGCCGCCTCGCAGGCGTATTTCAGCCTGGTGCAGGCGCGCATCCACGAACTGCGCGAAGTGCGCATCGCCGGTATCCAGACGCTGGCCGAATTCATGGGCCGGCGGCTGGCGCCGGCCATGCACACCTGCACCTCGGTGGCGCAGCGGCAGGAAGCGCTGTCGAAGCGTATCGCCCACAGCAACGACCTGCTGCGCACCCGCGTCGGCATCGAACAGGAACGCCAGAACCGCAAGATCCTGCAATCGCTCGACGCGCGCGCCGCGCAACAACTGCGTTTGCAACAGGCAGTGGAAGGCTTGTCGGCGGTGGCGATTTCGTATTACACGCTGGGCCTGATCGGCTACGCCGGCAAGGCCATGAAGGCGGCCGGCCTGCCGGTCAATCCCGATATTCTGCAAGGGGTGGCGGTGCCGCTGGTGATCACCGCCGTGTGGCTGGGACTGCGCCGCGTTCACAAGCACGTGGCTGAGCGCAGTCATTCAAGCGTGCGCGCCGCCGCGCCTACGCCGCTAACGCAGCCGGAGGGTGGAAACGCTCGCTGAGGAAGGTGGCGATGCGCACCTGCGTCGCCTCCAGATAGGGAATGTTGATGTGGTCGGAATCGGGCACGATCTCGTCAGCGTAGAGCGTGCCGAGTTTTTGCACCAGCAGGTCGGTATGCGAATGCGGCACGATATCGTCCACCGCCGCCCGCAGCACGTAAGTGGGCGCCGTGATTTTTTCCGCGTACTTGACCGACTCGAATTTATGGCGCAGCACATACTCGACCGGCAGCGTGCGGAATTTGCGCTTGGCAATCGCCAGAATCGAATCATAGGGCGTGATCAAGACGATGGCGCTGGCCGGCCGCTCCATGGCCACCTGCACCGCCACCCCGGAACCGAGGCTGCGGCCGACCACGGCGATGCGCTGCGGATCGACGTGATGGCGCTCGCTGAGCCAGTCGTACAGCATGCGGCCGTCTTCGACGAAATGGGTTTCGGCCGGATCGCCGTGCGAATCGCCATAACCGCGGTAATTCACCGCCAGCACGGCCATGCCGGGAAACAGCTGGCCGGCGTCGCGCGCTACCCACGATACTTCCTCGGAGCGTCCGCCAAAATACACCACGCCCGGATGCGGCCCCGCCGTGCGCGGCGTCATGAGCCAGCCCGACAGGCGGGTGCCGTCGCTGGCGCGGATCACCACGGCGCGCGTGCGGTGGCCGGTGCTGTAAGGTTTGAGCACCTCGCGGCGACTGCCCAGTGGATTGAACAGCAAACGACTCTGGCTGGCCGCTACCGCTGCGGTCAGGCCCATCCACAGCACGCTGAGAACGCCGGCCACGCCGGCAACTTTTTTCGTATTATTCATGACATTACTTTACGCTTGTTCCGACGATGTTCTGTGCAAAAACGTACAAATTAATTTTTTAGTGGCAAGTCTGGCGGCAAGTGCATCAGATGGGGACGATTGCCGCTTTTGCAATCGTCAAGACGGCATCGGTATAATCGTCCGCTTCGTCGTCCATTTTCGCATTCCATGAAACCGGCAATCGTACTGTTACACAGCTCCATGAGTTCCAGGGCCCAGTGGGGCGCGCTCACCGCCAGCCTGGCCGACCACTACCGCTGCCTGCCGCTCGACCTGCTCGGCTATGGCGCCACGCCATTCCCGGCTGGCGCCGGAGATGCTGGCTATGTCCACACGCTGGCGCATGAAGCCGACGCCGTCAGCGCCGTGCTGGCCGCCGAACTGGCGCCCGATGAACCGTTTCACCTGGTCGGCCATTCCTACGGCGGCGCCACGGCGCTGCACCTGGCGCGGCGCATGCCCGAGCGCCTGCTGTCGCTCACGCTGCACGAACCGGTAGCCTTCCACCTGCTGCCTTCTGACGATGCGGCGTACCAGGAAATCGTCGGCGTGGTCGGGCGCATCACCAGTTGCGATTCGGATCGCGACGCCACCCGCCTGTTCATCGATTACTGGAATCGTCCGGGCACTTTCGACAGCGCACCACCGGTAGCGCAGGACAGAATGGTGTCGATGATTGCCAAGGTGCGGCTCGACTTCCAGGCCTTGCTGGGCGAACCGGTCACGCTGGCCGAACTGGCGGCATTGAATGTGCGGTCGCTGGTGATGGCCGGCCAGCACAGCCCTGCCTCCACGCGCGGTCTGGCGCCGCAACTGGCGGCAGCCCTGCCGCACGCCGCGTTTGTTGAAACGCCCGGCGCCCACATGGGACCGATCACCCACGCCGAGGCGATCAATCCGCTGATCGCCGCCTTTATCGGCGGCGCCGATCCGGCCAGGCTGATGCCAGCCTAAGACAGCTTAAGACGCGGTGCTGGCCTGGCGCCGCGCTGGCTGGCCGGCGCCGCTGCAGCGTGGTAGTTGCCGGCGCTACCGGCCACCGTGAACTGGCCGACCTGCGCCAGCAGCGCCTGCGCCTGTTCGCGCATGCTGGCCGCCGCCGCTGCCGCCTGCTCGACCAGCGCCGCATTCTGCTGCGTCATTTCATCCATCTGGTTGATGGCGACGTTGATCTGCTCGATGCCGGAACTTTGCTGCTGGCTGGCGTCGGTAATTTCGCGCATGATGTCGGCCACCTTTTGCACGCTGCTCACCACTTCGCTCATGGTCTGTCCGGCCTGATCCACCAGGCGGCCACCTTCATCGACCTTGCCGACCGAATCGTCGATCAGTTCCTTGATTTCCTTGGCCGCCGACGCCGAGCGCTGCGCCAGGTTACGCACCTCGGACGCTACCACCGCAAAGCCGCGGCCCTGCTCGCCAGCGCGTGCCGCTTCCACGGCAGCATTCAGCGCCAGGATATTGGTCTGGAAGGCGATCCCATCGATCACGCCGATGATGTCGGCAATCTTGCCCGAGCTGGTCTTGATCGAGCCCATGGTCTGCACCACCTGCCCCACCACGGCGCCACCCTTGGCGGCAATGCTGCTGGCCGATACCACCAGTTCGTTGGCATGGCGGGCGCTGTCGGCGTTCTGGCGCACGGTGCTGGTCAGTTCTTCCATCGAGCTGGCGGTTTCTTCGAGCGCCCCTGCCTGGGCTTCCGTGCGTGCCGACAGGTCGGCATTGCCAGCGGCGATTTCCTCGGCTGCCACGGTAATCGTATCGGTGGACAGGCGCACATCGCCGACCAGCTGCGACAGGTTGCCGTTCATCTGGCCCAGCGCGTCGAGCAACTGGCCGGTTTCGTCGCGCGACTGACTCTCCACGCGCGAGGTCAGGTCGCCAGCCGCCACGCGCCGCGCCAGCGCCACCGCACGTTCCAGCGGCTCGGCCACCGAACGTCCCAGCAGCACTGCCAGCGTACCGCCGAGCAGCAGGATCACGGCGCCCAGCGCAATCATCAGATGACGGCTGGCGTCGTTGATGTCCTCAATATTCTTGATGGCTTCGTCGATCTGGCGACGCTGGTCCTTGAGCAGATCCTGGATGGCGCCCAGATAGGCTTCGCTGCTGGGCGTAAACGACTCGCGCAGTTGCTGGCGCGCTTCATCGATCTTGCCGGCGGCTTTCAACGCCATGGTGGCCTGATACTTCCCCAGAAAATACTTGCGGCGCTCATCGACCTTGGCCAGCATCGCCTTTTCTTCATCGCTGTCCATTCTTGCTTCGATCTGCTTGAGCAGCGCGCCATTGGTGGCGATGGTGGCCTTGATGGCATCGGCAAAATACGCACTCAGGCTGTCGTCGCTGCTGATGATGATCGCTTCGGCACGGGGAATCGACACCCGTATATTGCGGTACCAGTCCTGCAGCACATGTTCGGTGGCCATCGGTTCGTCGATCAGGTGGCGCGTTGCAAGCGCCACACTGTTCAGACGGCTGATACTGACCGCAATGGCAATCAGCGCGAGAATGAGGATGCTGGCAAACCCTAGCGCAAGCCGTCGTTTAATACTGATGTTGTTAAACCATGCAAGCATATTTTCCGTCCCATGAAGATGACACCGCTGCCTCCATACAGCAGTGCATCCAACATGATAGTCGGTAAAATATTCTTTAAAGACACTTTGTTACCGTTAAACAACAATCAATTGATGCGGCGCTGCACCATCCTGGTGCTCCGCACCGGCGCCGCCAGTTGGCCACCGCCCGCATCGGCCGTCAACGTAAACTGGCCGACCTGCGCCAGCAGCGCCTGCGCCTGTTCGCGCATGCTGGCCGCCGCTGCCGCCGCCTGCTCGACCAGCGCGGCATTTTGCTGCGTCATTTCATCCATCTGGTTGATGGCGACGTTGACCTGCTCGATGCCGGAACGCTGCTCTTCGCTGGCCAGGGTAATCTCGCGCATGATGTCGGCCACCTTCTGCACGCTGCTCACTACCTCGCTCATGGTGTTGCCGGCCTGGTCCACCAGGCGGCCGCCTTCCTCGACCTTATCGACCGAGTCGTCGATGAGGCCCTTGATTTCCCTGGCGGCCGACGCCGAACGCTGCGCCAGGTTGCGTACCTCCGACGCCACCACGGCAAAGCCGCGTCCCTGCTCGCCAGCGCGCGCCGCTTCCACTGCCGCGTTCAACGCCAGGATATTGGTCTGGAAGGCGATGCCGTCGATCACGCCGATGATGTCGGCGATCTTGCCCGAGCTGGTCTTGATCGAGCCCATGGTCTGCACCACCCGGCCCACCACCGCGCCGCCCTGCGCCGCGATGCTGCTGGCCGATACCACCAGTTCATTGGCATGGCGGGCATTGTCGGCATTCTGGCGCACAGTGCTGGTCAGTTCTTCCATCGAGCTGGCAGTTTCTTCCAGCGCGCCGGCCTGCGCCTCGGTGCGCGCCGACAGGTCGGCGTTACCGGCGGCGATTTCCTCGGCTGCCACGGTAATCGTATCGGTGGACAGGCGCACATCGCCGACCAGCTGCGACAGGTTGCCGTTCATCTGCCCCAGCGCATCGAGCAGCTGGCCGGTTTCGTCGCGCGACTGACTCTCCACGCGAGAGCTCAGATCGCCAGCCGCCACGCGGCGCGCCAGCGCCACCGCATGTTCGAGCGGCAGTGCAATCGAACGCCCCAGCAGCAGCGCCAGCACACCGCCCAGCAGCAGGATGACCACGCCCAGCGCCAGCATCAGGTTGCGGCTGGCGATATTGATTTGTTCGATATTTTTGGTCGACTCTTCGATCTGGCGCCGCTGCTCCTTGAGCAGCGCTTCGGCCGAGGCCAGGTAGGCCACGCTGGCCGGCGCGTAAGCATCGCGCATCTGCTGGTGCGCTTCGTCGATCCTGCCGGCTTTTTTCAGCGCCAGGATGGCGTCGCGGGTACTGAGAAACACCTTGCGGCGCTCACCGACAGCGGCAAACAGCGACTTCTCGACGTCGGTATCCATGCGCGCCTCGACCTGCTTCTGCAGAGCGCTCGACGATTCGGTGGCGGCCTTGATGCTGTCGGCAAAATAAGCGCCCAGGCTGTCGTCGCTGCTGATGATAATGGCAGTGGTGCGCGGAATGGCCGAATACATATTCCGGTACCAGTCCTGCAAAAAGCGCTCGGTCGCCATCGGTTCGTCGATCAGTTGCTGGGTGGCGCTGGCCACGCTGTGCAGGCGGGTGATGCTGACCACAATCGCGATCAGCGACAGCAACAGGATGCTGGCAAAGCCGATGGCAAGCCGGTGTTTGATACTGAGGTTCTGAAAAATATGGCGCATCGTTAGGTCCTGTCATTGAAAAAGCGCCACGGTGGTGCCGTAGCGCAATTATGATAGTCCCAAAATGGTGCATCAACGAATGTTTGTTACCTCGCAACAACAAACAAATGGTCGACGATCAGCGATATGCATCAGCACATCGCCAGTGAGCCAAAGGCCACAAGGCAAGGCTACACTACCGATGGCGCATGCAACGGTAGAGTAATAACAATCTCAAGGCCGCCGCCGCTGCGGTTGCGGCACGACAGGGCGCCGCCGTGGCGCTGGCAGATGGCCGCAGCAATCGCCAGTCCCAAGCCGCTGCCGCCCAGGTGGCGTGAGCGCGAATCCTCGGCCCGCCAGAAGCGGTCCACGGCGCGCGGCAGGTGGTGCGCATCCATGCCGGGACCACGGTCGGCCACCACAATGCTGACAGTGGCGCCGTCCGTGTGCGCTGTCAGGTCCAGCACGCCGCCATCGCTGGCATAGCGCAGCACGTTGTCGATCAGGATCGAGATGGTCTGGCCGATGCGGTCGCGGTCAGCCTGCAGCAGCAGCGCCGGATCGCAGTCGGTGTGCACCGTCAGTTGCGCGGATTCGATGCGTATCGCGACCCATTCTAGCCGTTCCAGCAACAGCGTGCGGACAGCGAAGCGGTCGATCTCAAGGCCAAGTTGACCGGCACGTGCCAGCGATACCAGGTGCAGGTCGCCCACCAGGCGGTTGATCTGCTCAAGCTGGCCGTGGACCTTGCGAATCTGTTCTCGCTCGAGCGGAAACACATCGTCCAGAATAGCCTGCAGCCGGCCCATTGCTGCATTGAGCGGCGTGCGCAACTCGTGGGCCAGCATGGCGCTCGACTCTTCCAGTTCGCGTTCGTACTGCGCCAGGCGGCGTCCCATGTCGTTAAAATTATCGGTCAGCTCCACCATCTCCAGCGGCGCCCCTGGCGACGGCACCAGATGAATCGAAAAATCGCCGCCCCGCACTTTTCGGACAGCGCCGGCCAGCATGGTGAACTGGCGCGAAATCGAGCGCGATACCAGCAAGGCGCTGATGACGATAAACGGTGTGACCACCACCACCATCGCCGCCACCATCCACCAGTCGTTGCTGGGCAAGCCAGGCAGGAATAGCGCGATGTTGTAATGCTCGCGCAAGATGCTCCAGATCATGTCCGCATGTTGCTGCGGCGCCTCGAACAATGTTTCCAATTGCTTACGCACCGCCAAAGGGACTTGCCGGTAATAGTTGTTTTCTTTTTCCGTCAGGTACACCCACATCGCCAGCGCGATGAGCACCACCGCGATGATCGCCAGGATGCTCATCCGCAAGCCCATCCATAGCCATAGCGGCATGCCGGTGCGCCGGGTCAATGGCGGCTTCACTGGAACCGGTAACCGATGGAACGCACTGTCAGCAGCACGTTGTCGAAGCCATGCATGCTGAGTTTGCGGCGCAGATTGGAGATGTGCGTATCGACCACCCGTTCCAGCGCGTCGCTGTCGGGCAGGCAGGCAGCCAGCAGTTCGCTGCGGGTAAACGCCTTGAACGGGGTGCGCAGCATTATGGCCAGCAACTGCAGCTCGGTAGGCGTCAGATTCAAGTCCTGCTCCTGGGCGTTGCGGTCCACGATCACGGCTTTGAACGAGGCGATATCGACCGTGAGCGGACCATTGCGCAGCAGATTGCCGGCTCCCACCCGTGGTTGCAAACGCCGCAGCACCGCGTGGGTGCGCGCCACCACTTCCTTGGGGCTGTAAGGCTTGACCACGTAATCGTCGGCGCCGTAGCGCAGGGCGCCCAGTTTTTCCGGCTCGTCGCCAATCGCGGAAATCATGATCACCGGCGTATCGCCGCAGCGCCGGATATGCGAGAGCACGTCGGTGCCCGACAGGCGCGGTAGCATCAGGTCGAGCAGCACCAGGTCTGGCTGCCAGCTCGCATACAGATCCACGGCCTGCACGCCGTCCCTGGCGATTTCCACGTCGAAGCCGTCACGCCGCAGGTAGGCCTCGATAATACTGGCACTGTCGGCGTCGTCCTCCACGATCAGGATGCGCTTGCTGGATTGGTGATGGATACTCATCGCTGGTAGGGAATGGTGTCGGCGCCTGCTGACGGTTGATGGTTGAAAGTGATGGCTGCTGACTGCTGGTTTGCGTGAATTATAGGCGATTGCGCAGCACGTCCATGGTCAATTTTCCCATGCACGCCATCTTCATCATTCCTTGATACTTTCCACAAAATATCTGCATCATTACATGGGAAGCTGGCGGCATTCTGACAACGCCGACGCTACCATGCACGCCCGAATCCCTGTTCTGCTCTGCGCTTTGCTGCTCGGCGCCTGCTCACTTACCCCGGTCTATCAACGCCCAGCCATGCCGCCATTGCCGCCGACGTTGGGCGCCACTTCCCTGCCGACGACATCGGCGGCCCTGCTGTCTCCCAGCGCGCTTAGCCCGGCAGAAGCCCGGTTGCTGGCGCAGTTTGCACCGCAGCACAGCACGCAGCAATTGGCCGCGCTGACGGCGCTTATCGGCCAGGCGCTGGTGTACAACGCGCAGTTTCAGGTAGCGATGCGCAACGTCGAGGCGGCCCGCGCACTGACGCACCAGGAAAGCGCTGCGCGCCTGCCCGTCGTCGCCCTGCAGGCGGAAAGCAAGCGCACCAGCTTCGACAATGCCGACCTGGACGCCACCCAGCGCGAACACTACAGCGCCAGCGGCATCGGCCTTGACTACGACCTCGATTTTTTCGGCAGGCTGGGGGCGCTGGAGCAGGCGGCGCAACAGCGCTACCTCGGTTCCGAACACGGTCTGGCGGCAATGCGCGCCGCCCTCATCGCCGAAGTACTGCGCGCCTACACGCTGGCGGTAGCCAGCGCCGATACCTGGCGCGTACTGCAGGAAACGGACCGCCATCAACGTCTGTTTGCCGCCTATGCGCAGCGCCGATTCGAGCTGGGTCTCAGCTCGCGCGACCAGCTGGAACTTGAGCGCCATGCCGCAACGGCTCAGCATACCGCCACCGTCAACGCCGAGGCCCAGCATGCAGTGGCGCAGCGCGCCCTGAGCATGCTGACGGGCTTTGCACCGGCCGCCGCCGTGGCCACCACCGGCGGCGTGAACACCTTGAGCGCCGCGCCGTTGCCGCTTGCCGCGCTGCGCGATCTGGATGCCCGCATTCTGCTCGACCGCCCGGAGATTCGCCAGGCCGAGGCAGAACTGCGGGCCCGTAACGCCGACATCGGTGCAGCCCGCGCGGCCTTCTTTCCGTCGATTCACCTGACGACAGGCGTGGGATCGGTCAGCGAAAACCTCGATGGCCTGTTCAAATCCGGCAGCCGCGCCTGGACGTTCAACCCGACGGTGAACCTGCCGATCTTTGACGGTGGCCGCAACCAGGCGCAGCTCGACGCCGCCACGCTGCGCAAGGATGCTGGCATCGCCGCTTATGCCCAGGCGATTGAAACGGCTTTCCAGCAGGTGGCCGGTGCGCTCGATCAGCAAGGTGCGCTGGAGGCTGGCGCAGCGCTCCAGAGCCGGCGCCAGCAACTGCAGGACCGCCGCACCCGCGCCTTGACACGGCGCGTGGAGCAAGGTTTGCAGGATGCCACCGAGCTGCTGGCCGAGCACCTGCGCGCGCAGGATGCCGCGCTCGCCCATATCGACGCCGCCCGCGAGCTGGCGCTTAACCGTATTCGTTTGCTCCATGCCTTCTACGGCACCTCTTTTTCAACCAACCAGGATTGACCACAGCATGACTTCCCCTCTATTCCGCCCCTCCCTGCTGGCCAGTGCCGCTGGCGTCGCCTACGCCTGCATGGTGCTGGCTGCACCCGGCGCCAGCGCCGCCGAACTGACCGTCAATTACATCCTGGGCGACAAGCTCGAAGCCGCCGTCGGCGCTGGCGTGCGGGTTGCGCCTAGCTATAAGGGATCGCGCGACACGACGGCCACACTGGTGCCGGTGCTGTACGCCCAGCGCGGTATCTTCTTTATCGACAGCAGCCGTGGCATCGGCTTGCAATTGCTCAGCGATTCCGGCTTTTACCTGTCGCAGTCGATCTATTACGACCAGGGACGTGGTGTAAAGTCTGGCGCGTCCCGCCCCGGTGCACGCGACCTGGCAGGCATGGGCGAAGTCCCCGGCTCGGCCACCTGGCATACGCTGGTGGCCCAGCAAATTACGCCGGCGCTGTCGATCAGCGCCGAAGCGGATGTCACGCAAAAATCGGGCGTGGACCGGCAAAACCTGCGCGTGGGCGCGGAGTGGAACGTGATCGACGCCGGCAACGATCGGGTGGCGCTTGGCGCCAATACCCATTGGGGCAACGCCGACTACAACCAGGCCTATTTTGGCGTCACCGCCACGCAAGCGGCCAACACCCGCTTTGGCCGATATACGGCGCGCGGCGGCCTGTATGCGTATTCCGTCAGTGCCCAGTGGGAGCACAAACTCAGCGATCACTGGTACAGCTCCGTGCAACTGACTGCCACACCGTACGTGGGACGCGCCAAGGACAGTCCTCTGATGGCGCGCAAGACGCCGCTGGAAGCCATGATGACCATCCGCTACGTGTACTGACCGGGGCGCCAGGAGATTCCGATGACATTGCCTTCCCTTCCTGTCGTGCTTGGCGCGGCGGCACTGGCCACCCAACTCGTGGCATGCAACCGCCAGGCTGCCAGCCACGAAGCGCCGCTGCGTATGGTCAAACTGGTGGCCCCCGGCACCGCCGTTACGGGCGACTACCGCTTTGTGGCCGTGGTGCGGCAGGCGCAGCGCGCCGACCTGTCTTTTGAGAGCAGCGGCAGGCTGGCCAGCATAACGGTTGACGTTGGCGATACCGTCAAGCGCGGCCAGGTGCTGGCCACCATCGACGCCGAACCGGCCCGGCTTCAGCTTGTGCAGGCCGAGGCGCAGGTGCGATCGACCGCAGGCCAGCTCCAGGAGCGGCGCGATCAGTTGCGCCAGCAGCAGGCCATGCACGCCGATGGCGCCAGCTCGGCGCTGACGCTGGACGCCGCGCAAGTGGCGCTGACAGTGGCCGAAGCCGCCCACAGCACGGCGGCCGCCGCGCTGCAACTGGCCGCCCGCGCGCAGCGCCTGTCCGTCTTGCGCGCCCCCTACGACGGCCGCATCAAGGCGCGCCTGGCTGAACCGGGCGCGCTGGCTGGCGCCGGCCAGGCAGTGCTGCAGATTGAAGGCGGCGGCCACACCCAGGTTGTTGCCGATCTGCCCGCCGGGCTGATACCGCCATCGCTGAAGCCTGGCGCAACGGTGACCGCAAGCGTCACGGATGTGCAGCCAACTGTGGCAACCATCAAACTCACGCTGCGCAGCCTGGCCGACCACATCGACGGCGGCGGCACGCTGCAAGCCATTTTCGACCTGCAGCCGGGCCAGGCGCCGCGCCGCAGCGGCGAAGCGTTGTCCATCACCATCGCCTCGGGTTCGCCGCCAGCGCTGACATTGCCGCTGGCGGCGGTGGCGCAGGGCGCGGTAGCGGGCACTGGCCATGTGTTCGTTTATCACCGGTCCGGCAATGTGCTCGAACGGCGCCCGGTGGTATTGGGCCGCCAGCGCGGCGACACCATCGAGATTGCGCAAGGCCTGCACGCCGCCGAACAGGTGGCTGGCGCCGGCACGGCGTTCCTGATCGACCACCAGCGCGTGCTGCCTTACCAGGCCGAGTCCAGGCTGGCCGCAGGGGAGAAACCATGAACATCACCCGTGCCGCGCTCAAGTCGAGCCGATTGACGCTGGTTGTGGCCTTGCTGCTGCTGATTGGCGGCGTCATCACTTTTCTTACCTTTCCTTCGCAGGAAGAACCGTCGGTCACGGTGCGAGAAGCCAGCGTTGCCGTGTCCTTTCCCGGCATGCCTGCCACCCAGGTCACCGAGCTGCTGGTCAAGCCGCTTGAAGAGCAGTTGCGCGAGATCTCCGGCATTAAACGCATGGTCGCCAGCGCGCGGGTGGGCGGCGCCATCATCCAGCTGACTGCGTACGACCACGTGACCGACCTGCCGGCGCTGTGGACGCGTGTGCGCGCCAAGGCGGCTGAAGCCGGCGGCCAACTGCCGCAAGGGACCATGGGGCCGTTTATCGATGATGATTTCGGCCGCGTGGCCGCCGCCTCCATCGCCATCACCGCGCCCGGCTTCAGCATGAGCGAAATGCGGGCGCCGCTGCGCGCCATGCGCGCGCAACTGTATACCGTTGACGGCGTGGAGCGGGTCAGCCTGCATGGACTTCAGGAAGACCGCGTATACCTGGCCTTCAATCGTGCCCGCCTGCTGGAAGCGGGCCTTGCACCCGACGCCATCCTGCAGCAGCTGCAAACGCAAAACATCGTCGAACCGGGCGGCTTGACGGCAGTGGGCGGCTTGTCCATGTCGCTCAGCACAACAGGCATGCTCACCAGCGTGGAATCCTTGCGCCAGGTGCCGATCCGGGTCAAGGTGGCGTCCGGGGCGCGCACCGTGCGCCTCGCCGACCTGGCGGACGTCCAGCTGATGCCCGCCGATCCGCCCGACAGCGCAGCCATTTACCAGGGCAAGACGGCGGTGGTCATGGCGGTGTCGATGGCGGCCGGGCGCAGCATGGAGGAATTCGGCAAGGCCCTGCGCGTGGGCCTCGACCGCGCCACGGTGCAGTTGCCGGTCGGCTTTCAGTTGAACATCGTGACCTTCCAGCCCGACGTGGTGGGGCGCGAAATGCGCAAGATGCACCATGTGATGGGCGAGACCGTGGTGATCGTGATGGCGGTGGTGATGCTGTTCCTCGGCTGGCGCACCGGCCTGATCGTGGGCGCCATCGTGCCGCTGACAATCCTGGCAGCGCTGATCGCCATGCGCGCCATGAACGTGGAACTGCAAACGGTGTCGATCGCCGCCATCATCCTCGCGCTTGGCCTGCTGGTGGACAATGGCATCGTGATCGCCGAGGATATCGAGCGGCGTCTGGTAGCCGGCGAAGAGCGGGCCCACGCCTGCGAGGAAGCCGGTCGAACGCTGGCGATCCCCCTGCTGACATCATCGCTGGCGATTATCCTGGCGTTTTCACCGTTCTTCTTTGGTCGCACTTCCACCAACGAGTACCTGAGTTCACTGGCCCTGGTGCTGGCCGTGACCCTGCTCGGCTCCTGGCTACTCAGTATCACCGTCACGCCGCTGCTGTGCCTGCACTTCGCCAGGGTGGAGCCGCAGCACGCCGGCGCCGAACACTATGACACCCGCTTCTATCGCGGTTACCGGCAGGCGATCACCACGCTGCTCGACCACAAGCTGCTGTTCATCAGCACGATGACGGTGGCGCTGGCCGGCGCGGTGGCCGTGCTGGCGTCGATCCCCTACGATTTTCTTCCGCGCTCGGACCGGCTGCAGTTTCAGATACCGCTGACCTTGCAACCGGGCGTGGATGCGCGTGTGACCCTGCGGACGGTGCGCACGCTGAGCACCTGGCTGGCGGACCAGCGCACCAATCCCGAGGTGGTTGACAGCATCGGCTACGTGGCGGACGGCGGCCCGCGCATTGTGCTCGGGCTTACGCCGCCACAGCCGGCGCCCAATATCGCCTACTTCACGGTCAGCGTAAAACCGGGAGCGGACGTCGATGCGGTGATCGAGCGAGTGCGCCGATACACGCTGGCCACCATGCCCGAGGTTCGGGCCGAACCCAAGCGCTTTTCCATGGGATCGACGGAGTCGGGTGTGGTGGCCTACCGCGTAACGGGCGCGGAAGATAGTGTGTTGCAGCGGATCGCCGGACGGATCGCCGACCGCCTGCGCGACCTTCCCGGCACGGTGGACGTGCACGACGACTGGGAAGCACGGGTGCCGCGCTACGTGATCGAGGTCGATCAGCTCAAGGCGCGCCGCGCCGGGGTGTCCAGCGCCGACATCGCCCGCGCGCTGCAACTGCGTTATGGCGGCGCCACGGTCAGCAGCATCCATGACGGCGGTGTGACGGTGCCGGTGGTGTTACGCGGTGACGTCAGCGAACGCGGTGCGCCGGAAGAGACCATGGTGTATCCGCCCGAGGGCGCGCCGGTGCCGCTGGCAGCTGTAGCGCGCGTGACAACCGGCAGCGAGCCATCGATCATCATCCGCCGCGACCTCGCGCCCACGGTCACGGTGAGCGGCCGCAATCCCGCCATGACAGCCAGCGAAATTGCCGACACGCTGGCACAGGACATCGACGCCATCAAACTGCCGCCCGGCTACCGGATCAAGCTGGGCGGCGAGCTGGAAGACTCGGCGGAAGTCAATCAGGCGCTGCTGGCGTTTATGCCGCATGCACTGTGCGCGATCGTGCTGCTGTTCGTCTGGCAGTTCAATTCGCTGCGCAAGGTGGTGATCGTGGCGTCCAGCGTGCCGTTCGTGCTGATTGGCGCCGCCACCGCGCTGCTGCTGACCGGCTATCCGTTCGGCTTCATGGCCACCTTCGGCTTGCTGGCGCTGGCCGGCATCATCGTCAACAACGCGGTGCTGCTGCTTGAACGGATCGAGGCAGAACTGGAAACCGGCTGCAGCCGCCGCGAAGCGGTCATTGCCGCCGCCATCAAGCGCTTCCGCCCGATCCTGATGACCAAGCTGACCTGCATTGTGGGGCTGGTGCCATTGATGCTGTTTGCCGGACCACTGTGGACCGGCATGGCCATCACCATGATCGGCGGACTGGCGCTCGGTACGCTGGTGACGCTGGGCCTGATCCCGGTCGCCTACGATTTGCTGTTTTCGTTGCGTACCGGGCAAAAAACGGAGCACTAGCGATGGCAGCGCCTGTCCTTGAGGGCTTCGCCACTATTTCAATACGCTGCCAAAGCGCCTGCTCTCGCCCACCGTGAGCTGCAACGGTATCACCTTGTCGCCATAACGCACCCTGCCCGCCCCCTCGCCCGCAGTGCGGCGGATGGTGGCGGCGGTGAGCTTGCCGTCCTTCCACGCCAGGTCCACCTCGTAGCCGCCGCGTGCGCGCAAGCCCTTGACGGCGCCGCTGCGCCACGCAGCGGGCAAGGCCGGCAGCAAATGCAGTTCGCCGTTGTGCGATTGCAGCAGCATTTCGCACAGCGCCGCCGTGGCGCCGAAGTTGCCGTCGATCTGGAACGGCGGGTGGGCGTCGAACATATTGGCGTAGGTGCCGCCGGCGTTGTTCGATTCCGTGCCCTGCCCGCCCACCTGGGCGGCGCGTGCGCCCGGCTTGGCCAACTGGCCGCGCAACATCTTGTAGGCGCGCTCGCCGTCATGCAGGCGCGCCCAGTAGGCGATCTTCCAGGCCATCGACCAGCCGGTGCCGGCGTCGCCACGGCTGTCGAGCGATACCCGCGCAGCCTTGGCCAGCGCCGGCGTGGTAGTCGGTGAAATCTGCCGGCCCGGGAACAGGCCAAACAGGTGCGAGACATGGCGGTGGGTGTCGCCGGGTTTGTCGAG
>JBEVNE010000345.1:0-9146 GCA_040508275.1 Duganella sp. | reverse complement strand
TCTGCAGCGGATGCAGCACGGTGCCCACGACCTGGCGCACGGTGGCCAGGGTGCGCATGTGCGAGTCGACCAGCAGCAGCACGATCGATATGCACGCGAACACCGTCATCTTGACCCGAGCCGAAGCGCCTTGCTTGAAAAGTGGCGGAGGACTGTATTCCATGACTTTCAATAATCCGGCGCTCCCGCGCCAACCAGACTGTCAACTCACCCAATGACCCGGGGCCGCTTAGCGGCCCCGGTTTTATCTATCGGATCACTCGTAGGAGAAGATCGATCCCAGCTGGTCCATGCGCTCGAGCGCCATGCCCGAGCCGCGCACCACGCAGGTCAGCGGATCTTCGGCCACCAGCACCGGCAGGCCGGTTTCTTCCATCAGCAGGCGGTCGAGGTCGCGCAGCAGTGCGCCACCGCCGGTCAGCATCATGCCTTTTTCGGCGATGTCGGCGCCCAGTTCGGGCGGGGTTTGCTCGAGCGCGTTTTTCACGGCCGAGACGATGTTGTTAAGCGGGTCGGTCAGCGCTTCGAGGATTTCGTTGGACGAAATGGTAAACGAGCGCGGAATACCTTCGGACAGGTTGCGGCCCTTGACTTCCATTTCCTTGACTTCCGAACCGGGGAAGGCAGAACCGATGGCTTTCTTGATCGCTTCCGCCGTCTGTTCGCCGATCAGCATGCCGTAGTTGCGGCGGATGTAGTTGACGATGGCTTCGTCGAACTTGTCGCCGCCCACGCGCACCGAACCCTTGTAGACCATGCCGCCGAGCGAAATGATGCCCACTTCGGTAGTGCCGCCGCCAATGTCCACCACCATCGAGCCGGTGGCTTCCGACACCGGCAGGCCGGCGCCGATGGCTGCCGCCATCGGTTCTTCGCTCAGGTACACTTCAGAAGCGCCAGCGCCCAGGGCCGATTCGCGGATGGCGCGGCGCTCAACCTGGGTGGAACCGCACGGCACGCAAATGATGATGCGCGGCGACGGACGGAAGAACTTGGAGTCGTGCACCATGCGGATGAACTGCTTGAGCATTTGCTCGGTCACGGTGAAGTCGGCAATCACGCCGTCTTTCATCGGGCGGATTGCTTCGATGTTGCCGGGCACTTTGCCCAGCATCTGTTTTGCTTCCTTACCGACTGCCTGGATCGTTTTTTTGCCGTTCGGGCCGCCCTCCTGGCGGATCGCAACGACCGATGGCTCGTCCAGCACAATGCCCTGGCCGCGAACGTAGATCAGAGTGTTGGCCGTGCCCAAGTCGATGGCCAGATCGGTGGAGATGTACCTGCGTAAAAAACCAAACATGTGTGTCCTGTGGCGCTACCGGAGTGCGCGTAACCGTTAGAAAGAAATTCTGGAAATGGAATCCTGGAAATGCTGCGGCCGCAATGATTCAGCGCCGACAACGCATCAACCCGCCATTCTACCTTATAATTTGACGGAGTTTTACCGAAAATCGGCCCAAAAGTGTATCGGCCGAGTCCGCAAGTTAAGCGGCAATCGTTAGCTTTTGCAGGCGATTAAGCGGAACTTCAAGTTTTTTATCAATGTAATAATTTAAACCTTGCGCGGCCCGCCCGCGCCATTCGCCATGTCCCTGACCCTATCCGACGTAACACGCATTGCCAAGCTGGCACAACTGGAGATGAGCGAGGCCCAGAGCGCCACCGCGCTGCAACAACTGAACGGCATTTTCGCCCTCGCAGAACAGATGCAGGCAGTCAATACCGACGGCGTTGCCCCGCTCAGCCACCCGCTGGCGGCGCACATGAACAACATCGCCCTGCGCCTGCGCGAAGACGCCGCCACCGAGCCGAATCGCCGCGACGACTACCAGGCGGTAGCGCCCAAGACCCAGGATGGTTTGTACCTGGTGCCCAAGGTGATCGAATAAAACCGGCCGCTGTGCGCTTTGCCCTGCGCGCTGAATGCATCACCGAATTCCGAATATTGAGTTGAACCGCCATGCATACCAAAACCATTAAAGAGCTGTCCGCGTTGCTGCAAAGCAAAGCCATCACCGCCACCGAACTGGCCACGCTGTTCCTCGACCGTATCGAGCAGAGCGACCTCAACGCCTTCCTGCACGTTGATCGCGCACTGACGCTGGCCCAGGCCGCCGAAGCGGACGCCCGCATCGCCAATGGCACCGCCATGCCGCTGACCGGCGTGCCCATCGCCCACAAGGATATTTTTGTCACCCGCGACTGGCGCTCGACCGCCGGCTCGAAAATGCTGGCCAATTATGTCAGCCCGTTCGACGCCACCGTGGTGGAAAAGTTCCGCGCCGCCGGCATGGTCACGCTGGGCAAGCTCAACTGCGATGAATTCGCCATGGGCTCGGCCAATGAAAACTCGGCTTTCGGCCCGGTTAAAAACCCCTGGGACAAAACCGCCGTGCCGGGCGGCTCCTCGGGTGGCTCGGCCGCTGCCGTGGCCGCGCGCCTGGCGCCCGGCGTGACCGGCACCGACACCGGCGGCTCGATCCGCCAGCCGGCCGCTTTCTGCGGCATTACCGGCATCAAGCCGACCTATGGCCGCGTATCGCGCTTCGGCATGATCGCCTTTGCCTCGTCGCTCGACCAGGGCGGCCCGATGGCGCAAACCGCCGAAGACTGCGCCCTGCTGCTCAATGCCATGGCCGGCTTCGACGAGCGTGATTCGACCAGCCTGGCGCCGGAACTGGGCGGCGTGGACGAAGACTTTACCCGCGAACTGGGCCAGCCGCTGACCGGCCTGCGTATCGGCGTGCCAAAAGAATACTTTGGCGAAGGCCTGGCGGCAGACGTGGAAAGCGCTGTGCGCGCCGCGCTGGCCCAGTACGTGGAACTGGGCGCCACCCTGGTTGATGTGTCGCTGCCCAACACGGCGCTGTCGATTCCGGCCTATTACATGATCGCCCCGGCCGAAGCGTCGTCCAACCTGTCGCGCTTTGACGGCGTGCGCTTCGGCCACCGCGCCGACGGCTACAAGGACCTGGCCGATATGTACCGCAAGACCCGCGCAGAAGGTTTCGGCGCCGAAGTCAAGCGCCGCATCATGGTCGGCACCTACGTGCTGTGCCACGGCTATTACGATGCCTACTACCTGAAGGCGCAAAAAATCCGCCGCCTGATCGCCGAGGATTTCGAAGCCGTGCTCAATGGCCCGAACGCCGTCTGCGACGTCATCATGGGACCGGTGGCGCCTACCGTGGCCTGGGACCTGGGCGACAAGTCGGACGACCCGGTAGCTGCCTACCTGGCCGACATTTACACGCTCTCGACCAGCCTGGCCGGCCTGCCCGGCATGTCGATCCCGGTCGGCTTTGGCCAGGGTGACAAGAACGCCAAGCGTCCGGTCGGCCTGCAAATCATCGGCAAGCACTTTGGCGAAGCCAAGCTGCTGAACGTCGCCCACGCCTACCAGCAGGCGACCGACTGGCACACCCGCGCTCCGAGCGGCATTTAAGAATAGATAAGCGAGAACATCATGGAATGGGAAGTCGTCATCGGTATTGAGAACCACGTGCAGCTCACTACCGCGTCTAAAATCTTCAGCGGTTCGCCGACCGCTTTCGGCGCCGAACCGAACACGCAGGCAAGCCCGGTCGATCTGGCGCTGCCGGGCGTGCTGCCGGTCATGAACAAGCAGGCCGTGGACCGGGCCATCCGCTTCGGCCTGGCCGTGGGCGCCACCATTGCGCCTGCATCGATTTTTGCGCGCAAAAACTATTTTTACCCCGACCTGCCCAAGGGCTACCAGATCAGCCAGTTTGCCGACCCCGTGGTGCAAGGCGGTGCGGTGACCTTCGGCTACGAAAAAGATGGCCAATTCATCACCAAGACCGTCAACCTGACGCGCGCCCACCTGGAAGAAGACGCCGGCAAGTCGCTGCATGAAGACTATGCCGGCATGTCGGGCATCGACCTCAATCGCGCCGGTACGCCGCTGCTGGAAATCGTCTCCGAACCGGAAATCCGCAGCGCCGCCGAAGCAGTCGCTTACTGCAAGGCGCTGCATTCGCTGGTGATGTGGCTCGGTGTATGCGACGGCAATATGCAGGAAGGCTCGTTCCGCTGCGATATCAACGTCTCCGTACGCCCCAAGGGCCAGGAAGAATTTGGCACGCGCTGCGAAATCAAGAACCTGAACTCGTTCCGCTTCATCGAGGAAGCCGTGCACGTGGAAGTACGCCGCCAGATCGAGCTGATCGAAGACGGCGGCAAGGTGGTGCAAGCCACCCGCCTGTACGACCCGGACCGCAAGGAAACGCGCGAAATGCGCAGCAAGGAAGACGCCCAGGATTACCGCTACTTCCCCGACCCCGACCTGCCGCCGCTGGTCATCTCCAACAGCTGGATCGAGACCGTGAAGGCCGCCATGCCCGAGCTGCCGGCCGCCATGCGCGCGCGCTTCATCAGCGAGTACGCACTGCCCGACTACGATGCGCTGGTGCTGACGCAATCGAAAGCCATGGCCACTTATTTCGTCGCCGTGGTCGATGCCGCCGGCAAGGAAAACGCCAAGGCTGCCGCCAACTGGCTGATGGGCGACGTCGCCTCGACCGTCAACCGCGAAGGCGTGGACATCGGCGCCGCCCCGGTCAAGCCAGCGCAACTGGCGCTGATGCTCAAGCGTATCGCTGACGGCACTATCAACAACAAGACGGCCAAGGAACTGTTTGCCGATATGTGGGCTGCCAACTCGGACGACGACACCCTGGTGGACGCGCTGATCGAGTCGAAAGGCCTGAAACAGATCTCCGATACGGGCGCGCTGGAAGCCATCGTTGACGAAGTCCTGGCCAACAACGCCAAGTCGGTCGAGCAATACCGCGCCGGCAAGGAAGCGGCCATCAACGCCCTGATCGGCCAGGCCATGAAAGCCTCGCGCGGCAAGGCCAATCCGGCGCAACTGACCGAGTTGTTGAAAGCCAAGCTGGCTGGCTGAAACAAGCTCGCCTGGCTCAAAAGCGCCCCGCAGCCGCAAGGCTGGCGGGGCGTTTTTTATGCCCGAGCCATGGTGGAAAAGTGCGCGGCCAGGCCAGCAATGTCGGGCGCCACCCAGTCCGGCTCCACGCATTCCTGCAAATGGCTGGCGATAAAATGGATAAAGCTGAGCGCCGGCGCCGACAGGCGGCGGTCCTTGCGCGCCACCAGGTACCAGTTGCTCTCGAGCGGAAAACCGTGCACCGGCAGCACTGCCAGCCGCTCGCGTCCCTCCAGCAAGGTGTGCTCGGAAATCACCGACAGGCCCAGGCCCGACGCCACGCTCAGGCGGATCGCTTCATTGCTTTCCACCTGCATGGTGTTGCCAAGATCCATGCCCTGGGCGCTGAGCCACGATTCGAACATCATGCGCGTGGCCGAGCCCGGTTCGCGCACGAGAAAGCGTTCCTGGCGCAGTTGCGCCATCGTCACCGGTGCCCCGTTGGCCGCCCAGTGGCCGAGCGGTGCAATCACCTGCAGCGGATTGCGCAACATGCGCGCCGCCTGCACCTGCGGCCCGCTCGGTGGATGGCTGAACACGTACAGCTCATCCTCCTGGCGCTCGAAACGGGTCAATATCTGCGCCCGGTTGCCGACGCTGAGCGTGACGCCGATGTCGGGAAACTGCCGGTAAAACGGTCCGAGTATGCGCGGCAGCACATACTTGGCGGTGGTGACCACGGCCACGTGAATGTGGCCGCTGGAGCCGCCGCGCGCACGCTCGAGGTAGCCGTTGAAATCGTCGAAGCGGCCCAGCACGTCGCAGGCAGCGCAAAACAATTCCTCGCCAATGGCAGTACGCACCAGGCCGAGGCTGCCATCGCGCTGTTCGAACAGCGGCGCACCCACCGCCTCGGCCAGGCGCTTCATTTGCAGCGATACCGTGGGCTGGGTCAGGTGCATGGCGCGTGCGGCGGCGGAAATACTGCCGCTGCGCACCACTTGTACATAGATTTGCAGCAGGCGAAAACTCAGGTGGCGGATATTCATGGGCAAGGTCATAGATTATTATCTATGAGTATCTATTGAAGGTTTTATTATTCAATATACGCTGAGATGGTCAGAATGGCGAACATTCCAACAAGAACATTCACTTTCATGCCTGACATCGTTATCGCTTTCTTCGCCCTCGGCCTGTGCGCCGGCCTGATCAAATCCGACCTGAAACTGCCCTCCCCTACCTACGAAACCCTGGCCATCCTGCTGATGCTGGTGCTTGGCCTCAAAGGCGGCATGGCGCTGCATGGCCACGTCAACGCTGCGATTGTGTGCGAGTTGCTGGCAGTAGCCGCACTCGGCGTGGCACTGCCGCTGCTGTGCTACCCGGTGCTGCGCAAGCTGGTGCGGCTGGACCGGCCCAACGCGCTCAGCATCGCCGCCCACTACGGCTCGGTCAGCGCCGGCACTTTCGCCGTGGCGCTGGCGCTGGCCGAACACCATGGCCTGGCGATCAGTCCGCAGACCACGCTCTACCTGGTGATGCTGGAACTGCCGGCCATCGTGGTGATGCTGTGGATACACCACCGCCAGCAGGGCCATGGCGGCGGCCTGGCCATCTGGCGCGAGGCGCTGACCAGCCGTGGCGTGGTGCTGCTCGGTGGCGGCGTGCTGATCGGCGCGCTGTACGGCCCGCAAGGGCTGGCGCCGATTGCACCGGTGATGCTGGGCGGCTTCAAGGCCATGTTGGCAATCTTTTTGCTCGATATGGGCCTGTGCACGGCACGCGTGTGCTGGCCACTGCCGCTGCGCCACTGGCGATTGATGGTGTTTGCCGCGCTGGCGCCCTTCGCACTTGCCTGGGCCGGCATAGCCGTGGCCACGCTGCTGCAACTGCCACCCGGCACCACGCTGATCCTCGCCGCCCTGACCGCCAGCGCCTCCTACATCGCCGCGCCGGCCGCCATCCGCGCCGCCATTCCCGAGGCCGACATCGGCCTGGCCATGCTGGCGGCGCTGGGGATTACCTTTCCGGTCAATGTGCTGATCGGCTTGCCGCTGTATCGGCTGTGGCTGGGGGTTTAGATAATATTTTATCTATATGATGTTAATGACGTATCCGTACAACCGACCTTGGTACCATTCTGTCTACAGAAAACCACTTTTAATGAGGGAGGAAAAATTAAAGTATACATTTCTGTCTAGACAGACTAATCTAGAAATACTTTAGCAAGCTGACAAGAGATATCATGCGCATTCCCAAACCGACCGCAGCAGAACTGGAACTGCTGCAAAGCCTGTGGCCGCTCGGCTCTGCCACCGCCAAGCAGGTGCACGAGGCGATGCTGGTGCACAAGCCCGAGCTGGCCTATGGCGCCGTGCTGCGGCTGCTGCAGATCATGCATGGCAAGGGCATCCTGATCCGCGATGAGAGTCAGCGCTCACACATCTACGCCCCGGCCGAAGCGCGTGATTCGCTGCAAACCAATTTGCTGAAAGACTTGATCGACAAGGCTTTTTCCGGCTCGGCCAAGGCGCTGGTGCTGGCGGCGCTGCGTTCGGGCATTTCCAAAAAGGAGCGCGCAGAGATCGAAGACCTGCTCAAGGAAGACAAACAGCCATGAGCGCCTTTATTTTTCTGCTCGGCCTCACGCTCATGCATTTTCTGTGGCAGGGCCTGGTCATTGCCGGCGCTACCGCCGTGGTACTGGCGCTGCTGCGCAACAGCCGCGCCGAATACCGCTACCTGGTGGCGTGCTGCGCCCTGCTGGCCTGCCTGGGCTGGCCCGCGCTCGGCCTTTACCTGCGCCTGAGCGGTGCCGGTTCCGCCCCCGCCACCGCTGATGGCACGCTGCTGCTGATCAGTCAGGCGATGCGCAGCACCGGGACATCGTTCGATTTGCTGGCGGCCGTGCCGGCCATCGTCAGCCTGTGGGCGCTGTGCGCTGCGGCGCTGTCGCTACGCATCGTGCTGGGCTTGCTGTGGATAGACCGCACCGTCAAGCGCAACGCCGGCCGCCACCATCCACAGCATGGGCATTGGCAATCGCGGCTGGCGCAGATGGCGCTGGATTTCGGCATCACCCGCCCGGTGCGCCTGCGCATCGTCGAGGCGTTGTCCAGCCCGGTCACGGCCGGCTGGTGGCGGCCGGTGGTGCTGGTGCCGGCGGCGCTGGTCAGCGGCATGCCGGCGCAGTTACTCGAAGCGCTGCTGGCGCACGAAATGGCCCATGTACGGCGCCACGATTACCTGGTCAACCTGTTACAGAACGTGATCGAAACGCTGCTGTTCTACCACCCGGCGGTCTGGTGGATCTCACACCGTATCCGTAACGAACGCGAGCTGATCGCAGACGATTTAGCAGCAAGGCAGTTAGGCGAACCGCGGCGCCTGGCCCTTGCATTGTCGGAACTGGAGCGTCTCCAGTTCTCCCACCACCAACTGGCCATGGCGGCCAACGGAGGAAATTTGATGGAACGTATCAAGCACTTAATGCGCCCGGCACCGCAGGCGCTGAACTGGAAAGCGGCGATCCCGATGCTGGGGCTGGCGCTGGCCTGTGTCTCGATTTACGCCGAGGCCACGGCGGCCGATCAACACACCACGGAGGACCGCGCGGCCGTCGTCAATTTTGCTGGCTGCAGCAAGCCGGAATGGCCTGCCGGCGCCGTTGCCGCTCAGCGCACCGGCAAGGTCACGCTGAAATTCCTGGTCGGCGCCAATGGCGAGGTCAAGGATTCAGGCGTAGTGAAATCGAGCGGCCACGCCGATCTTGACCAGGCGGCGCGTACCGGCATCGAAAAGTGCAGCTTCAAGCCGGGCATCAAGGATGGCAAGCCGGTTGAGGCGTGGCTGATGGTGCAGTATGTCTGGACGCTGACTTAAGGTAACAAAGTGCCGGCAGGTGACGATCTGCCGGCAGGCACACATTCTGGTGTATTCAGTTGGCAACTTGTGCCAGCCTGCTCCGACGCAAGCGAATAATGTACGCTTCCAGCATCAGCGCACCAAAAAACTCCACATTTTTGAAATTCCGCCTACCGTTACCGCTCTCCAGTGCAGCCTCTACCTCCAGCAATCCCGGATCATCGAGCCGGATAACGTCTATGCCTGAAAACTCGACAATTTCCTGAGACGAAAACTCCTTGTTGAGCGCATTCGCAACATGGCGAAGAGCCGCAAGTCTGCCATGTTCCAACCACGGTGCGGATACCAGCAAATCCCATAACCTCAGGGAATGATC
>JBEVNE010000262.1:0-3493 GCA_040508275.1 Duganella sp. | reverse complement strand
TTCTTCGGAAGCGGCTTTTTTTATGTGCGTCTGCGCACATCAGAGCAGCGAGGCTGAGCGTAGCATTCCTTTTTGTCACGTACTTTATAAATGTACCAAAAGTAGACGGAGCGCTCAGTCATGAAAACTATCGGTATTTCGCCGCACCGGCGCAACTTTTTGCGCAAAGCCGTCGTCGCCGCACCGGCGGCGGCGCTGGTGGCCGGCGTCGGCGTGGCCGCCAGCAGCGGTGGCGCGCCAGCCTATCGCCCCACCTATTTCAACGACGCTGAATGGACCACGCTGCAGGCGCTGGTCGAGCGCCTGATACCGCCGAGCAGCGACGGTCCCAGCGCCTTGCAGGCAGGCGTGCATGAATTCATCGACCGCCAGATGGGCACACCTTACGCCTACGGCAAGCTGTGGTTCATGCAGGCGCCGTTTGTCCCTTCGCCGCCTGAATTCGGCTACCAGTTCCACATGGCGCCGCGCGAGCTCTACCGCAGCGCACTGGCCGGACTGAATGCCGCCACCCAAAGCCGATTCGGCAAGGACTTTGCGGCGCTTGGCGCCGGCGACCAGGATGCCATGATCAGTGAACTGGAAAAAGGCCGGCTGGCCATCGGCGCCGTACCGCCGGCCACCTTCTTTGGTCAGTTGCTGCAGAACACGCGGGAAGGGTATTTCAGCGATCCTGTCCACGGCGGCAACAAGGACATGGCGGCCTGGAAAATGATCAACTTCCCCGGCGCCCGCGCCGACTACATGGACTGGGTCGAGCAGTATGGCAAGCACTATCCGCTGCCGCCTGCGTCGATTGCCTGAGGAACGAGAATGACCGATATCACCCTGAAAAAAGTCGAGGTCGTCATTGTCGGCTTCGGCTGGACCGGCGCCATCATGGCCAAGGAACTGACCGAAGCGGGCATGCAGGTGCTGGCGCTCGAACGCGGCGCGTTTCGCGACACCTATCCCGACGGCGCCTATCCGAAAACGCTCGACGAACTGACCTATATCCAGCGCGCCAAGCTGTTCCAGGATATGTCGAAGAGCTCGTTTACCTTCCGCCACAAGGCGGGCGACACGGCCGTTCCCTACCGCCAGATCGGTGCTTTCAAGCCTGGCACGGGCGTGGGCGGCGCCGGCCTGCACTGGTCGGGCCAGCACTGGCGCGTGCTGCCGGAAGAACTGAAGCTGCGCTCACACTATGAGCAACGCTACGGTAAAAAATTCATCCCGGAAGGCATGACCATCCAGGACTTCGGCGTCAGCTTCGAGGAACTGGAGCCGCATTTCGACTTCGTGGAAAAAGTCTTCGGCACTTCTGGCGCGGCCTACCGCGTCAACGGCGCGGTAGTCGGCGACGGCAATTATTTCGAGCCCAGCCGTTCCGACCACTATCCGCTGCCGCCGCAAAAAGTGCCGTACACGGCGCACCTGTTCCGCCAGGCGGCGGCCGAAGTCGGATTGCATCCATTCGTGGGCGCCTCGTCGAATGCTTCGCAGCCCTACGTCAATCCGTATGGTTGCCAGATGGGGCCATGTAATTTCTGCGGCTTCTGTTCGGGCTTTGCCTGCTACAACTATTCCAAGGCTTCGCCGCAGGTCAACATCATGCCGGCGCTGCGCCAGGCCGCCAACTTCGAGCTGCGACCGCATTGCAATGTGCTGCGTATCAACCTCGACAGCAGCAAGAAAAAAGCTACCGGCGTTACCTACGTCAATGCCGAGGGCAAGACAGTCGAGCAGCCGGCCGACCTGGTGATCGCCAGCACGTTCGCCTACAACAACGCCCACCTGTTCCTGCTGTCGGGTATCGGCAAGCCGTATGACCCGGTCAGCGGCGAGGGAGTCGTGGGGCGCAACATCGCCTATCAGACCATGTCCACCGTGCAGATGTTTTTCGAGCCAGGCAAAAACACCAATCCCTTCATCGGCGCCGGCGGCACCGGCGTGGCCGTTGACGATTACAACGGCGACCATTTCGACCATGGCCCGCTGGGCTTCGTCGGCGGTGCGCCGGCCTGGTGCAATCCGGCCGGCGTCAAACCGATTGCCGGCATCCCCGTACCGGACGGCACACCGGCCTGGGGCGCTGCCTGGAAGAAGGCGGTCAAGGACAATTACACCAACACCGTGTCGTTCGATGTGCACGGCGCCAACATGGTGTACCGCGACTGCTATGTTGATCTCGACCCCACTTACACCGACCAGTTCGGCCAAAAGCTGCTGCGCTTTACCTTCGACTGGAAGGACAACGACATCAGGATGAGCCGCTACGTGACCGACAAGATGCTGGCGGTGGCCAAGGCCATGAAACCGTCCTCGATCCATGTATCGGTGAAGAACTTCGGCGACCATTTCGATCTGCGCAACTACCAGACCACGCACTGGGCCGGCGGCACCGCCATGGGCAGCGATCCCAGGATTAGCGTGCTGAACCGCTACCTGCAGAGCTGGGACGTGCACAACGTGTTTGCGGTGGGTTCCAGCGTGTTCCCGGTCGGCATAGGCTACAACCCTACCGGCTTGGCCGCAGCGCTCACCTACTGGGCTGCCAAAGCGATCCGCGAGCAGTACTTGCAGGATCCCCGTCCACTCGTTGCCGTGTGAGATCGCCCATGAATAACTACCTCACCAAATCACTGGCGATGCTGGGCCTGTCGTTGACCGTGTCGCTGCCTATGCTGGCCTGGGCTGCGCCCGACGCCAAACTGATCAAGCAGGGCGAATACCTGGCGCGCGCCGGCGACTGCTTTGCCTGCCATAGCGCCCCCGGCGGCAAGCCGTTCGCCGGCGGCCTCGGCATGGAAACCCCCATAGGCAAGATCTATTCGTCCAACATCACGCCCGACAAGAAAGCCGGCATCGGCAACTGGAGTTTTGAAGACTTCGACAAGCTCATGCGCACCGGCGTCACCAAGGCCGGCTACACCGTGTATCCGGCCATGCCCTACCCGTCGTACTCGCGCCTGAGCCAGGCTGACATGCAGGCGCTGTATGCCTACTTCATGCATGGCGTAAAGCCCGATCCGACCCCGAGCCGCGATTCCGACATTGTCTGGCCGCTGTCGATGCGCTTCCCGCTGACGATCTGGCGCTGGGTGTTCGCACCGAAGCCCGAGCCTTACCAGCCACAGGCTGTCAACACTGCCAATGCAGCCAGCGCGCAGATCCTGCGCGGCGCCTACCTGGTCGAAGGACTGGGTCACTGCGGCGCCTGCCACACGGCGCGCGCCGTGACGATGCAGGAAAAAGCGTACACCAGCAAGGGCAACACCGACTTCCTGGCTGGTGGCCAGGTGATCGACGGCTGGTACGTGCCGTCGCTGCGCAACGAACACGGCGGTGGCCTGGCGCGCTGGAGCACGGCCGATATCGTCGCCTTCCTCAAGACCGGTCGCAACGGTCACACCGCCTCGTTCGGCGCCATGAACGACGTGGTCACGCACTCGACCCAGTACCTGAGCGATGAAGACCTGACCAGCATGGCCGTGTACCTGAAGTCGCTGCC
>JBEVNE010000249.1:0-8782 GCA_040508275.1 Duganella sp. | reverse complement strand
CGGTGCGCGCATCGTGGAAGACGCAGCTCAAGGCGCCCTTGCAGAACATCTTCTCGGGCGCGGCGCTGGCGCCGATCGTCGCCGAGTGCGTGCGCATCCACAAGGAAGTTCAGCGCGGCCGGGTGTGGGTGGCCTTGCACATGCATGCCGGCGACGGGAACGTGCATACCAACATCCCCGTCAACAGCGACAACTACGAGATGCTGCAAACCGCCCATGAAGCGGTGGCGCGCATCATGACGCTGGCGCGCTCGCTCGACGGCGTGATTTCGGGCGAGCATGGCATCGGCATCACCAAGCTGGAATTCCTCAACGAAGACGAAATCGGCCCGTTCCGCGACTACAAGCTGCGCGTCGATCCGGAAGGGCGCTTCAACAAGGGCAAGCTGCTCAACCTGCCCGGCATGGAAGCGGACTTGTCCAACGCCTATACGCCATCGTTCGGCCTGATGGGCCACGAATCGTTGATCATGCAGCAAAGCGATATCGGCGAGATTGCCAACAGCGTCAAGGACTGCCTGCGCTGCGGCAAGTGCAAACCCGTGTGCTCGACCCACGTACCGCGCGCCAACCTGCTGTACTCGCCGCGCGACAAGATCCTGGCAACGTCTTCGCTGATCGAAGCCTTCCTGTACGAAGAGCAGACGCGCCGTGGCGTGTCGATCAAGCACTGGGAAGAATTTGAAGACGTCGCTGACCACTGCACGGTCTGCCACAAATGCGTCACGCCCTGTCCGGTGAATATCGACTTTGGCGACGTGTCGATGAATATGCGCAATCTGCTGCGCAAGATGGACAAGAAGAGCTTTAATCCGGGCAAGTCGGCGGCAATGTTCTTCCTCAACGCCACCGACCCGGCCACCATCAACGCCACGCGTGCGGCCATGGTCGGCATCGGTTACAAGGCCCAGCGCCTCGGTAATGACCTGTTGAAGAAATTTGCCAAGAAGCAGACCAAGGCGCCGCCGCCGACCGTCGGCAAGCCACCGGTGCGCGAGCAGGTGATTCACTTCATCAACAAGAAAATGCCGGGCGGTCTGCCGAAGAAAACCGCCCGTGCGCTGCTCGACATCGAAGACAACAAGATGGTGCCGATCATCCGCAACCCCAAGACCACCACGGCCGATACGGAAGCGGTGTTCTACTTCCCCGGCTGCGGTTCGGAGCGGCTGTTCTCGCAGGTGGGCCTGGCCACGCAAGCGATGCTCTGGGAAGTGGGCGTGCAGACCGTGCTGCCGCCGGGCTACCTGTGCTGCGGTTATCCGCAGCGCGGCTCGGGCGAGTACGACAAGGCCGAGAAGATGATGACGGACAACCGCGTGCTGTTCCACCGCATGGCCAACACGCTCAACTATCTCGACATCAAGACCGTGCTGGTGTCCTGCGGTACCTGCTACGACCAGCTGGCGACCTATGAATTCGAGAAAATCTTCCCCGGCTGCCGCATCATGGACATCCATGAATACCTGCTGGAAAAACAGGTGAAACTCGAAGGCGTGACCGGCACGCGTTATATGTACCATGAGCCGTGCCACACGCCGATGAAGCTGCAGGAAGCGACCAAGACCGTCAATGGCCTGATCACCACCCACGATAACGTCAAAATCGAGAAGAACGACCGCTGCTGCGGCGATTCGGGCACGCTGATGATTGCCCGCCCCGACGTGTCCACGCAAGTACGCTTCCGCAAGGAAGAAGAAGTGGTCAAGGGCGCCGACAAGCTGCGCGCTGATGGCTTCAATGGCGAAGTGAAAATCCTCACCAGCTGCCCGGCCTGCCTGGGTGGCGTGTCGCGCTACAGCGAAGACGCCGGCACCACGGCCGACTATATCGTCGTGGAAATCGCCAAGCATTTGCTGGGCGATAACTGGATGGCCGACTACGTCCAACGCGCCAACGAAGGCGGCATCGAGCGGGTGCTGGTATGACCGCTGCTAGCCCTGGCAGTGCAGCGCGCTGCGACCTGTGCACGCTGCTGGCCGCGCCCGGCGCTGCACTGGTGTGGGGCGACCAGCAACTGTCGGTGGTCGCTGTCGATGAGCCCGAGTACCCGGGCTTTACCCGCGTGGTGTGGAATGCGCATGTGAAGGAAATGACCGACCTGCTGCCGGCCGAACGTACGCGCGTGATGGACGTGGTGTGGGCGGTGGAAGCAGCACAGCGCGCCGTGCTGGCGCCGGAAAAAATCAACCTGGCCAGCTTTGGCAACATGACGCCCCACGTGCACTGGCACGTGATCCCGCGCTACACCGACGATGCGCATTTTCCCAACCCGACCTGGGCGGTGGCGCAGCGTGCGTCCGCGCCCGAGGTGCTGGCGGCGCGCCGGGCGCTGTTGCCAGCCTTGCATGCGGCTATTGTTGAACGCCTGAAAGATCCTTCATGAGCAAGATTCCCACCGCGCTAACCGTGCACAACAAGTCGAAGCTGCTCGACGTCGCGTTTGACGATGGCGTGCAGTTTTCGATTCCATTCGAGCTGCTGCGCGTGTATTCGCCATCGGCCGAGGTCAAGGGCCACGGTCCTGGCCAGGAAGTGCTGCAAACCGGCAAGCGCGAGGTCACCATCGCTGCCATGGAGCCGGTTGGCAACTATGCGGTGAAACCGACGTTTTCCGACGGCCACAATACCGGCATTTTCACCTGGGAATACCTGTACAAGCTCGGCAGCGAACAGGACAGCCTGTGGACCAACTACCTCGACCGCCTGCATGCTTCCGGTTTTGCCGGCGACAGCGGCCGCGAAACGGGCGTATCGCTGACCGGGCCATCGGCAACCGCCAAAGGCTGCGGCGGACACTAAGCTGTATCAATAGCAGCCAGCCGACCCTATTCGCTGATGTGCTGGCGGTACAGATAGGCAAAAATCGCCCGCGTGCGCGGCGGTAGCTGGCGTAGCGCGGCAACATTGACGGCCGGCTCGCGTGGCGGCCGTGTATCGGTATCGCGCTGCATGCGGCCGATGATTTCTTCGTCGCTGGGAATGTGGTAGCCCTGGGCGCGGCGCTGGGCGACCAGTTCGATGGCCTGTTCCCGGTCGCGCAGCATGGCGGCATGCAGGGCGTCGATTTCAGCCTTGGTTTCGTTGTCGAGTTCGGGGAAGCTCAGGTCGGACGGCATTTCAATATTGTAGAATTTCATAACTGTTCTCCATCAGTTCGAATGGTGTGATCAACTCAGGCAGTTCAAGATCTTTCAATACCATCAGCCTGCGGAGCTCCGGAAATTTCCGGGCATTCGCGATGTCGACACAATTCCACGTGAGGAGAATATCGAGTTCCCTGGTCGCTGCAATGGCGATATGTTCGGCAGGGCTTCTGGCTTTGGCGTTTAGACCGCCACCGAGTATCAGAAGTTCAGCGAAAGCAAGGACTCGTTTGTTGGAGGGCAAATGGATCAACTGCTCGGCTATTTCCATGCGCCGCGCAATGCGGGCCGGATTGCCGGTCTTGATGTCGCGTAGCACGGCATCGGAAACATAGGTGACCGAGCGCTCGCAGCGCTGCTCCCACCATTGTTGTGTGAGCAACTGGCACGCGCGGGTCACCGGGTTGCTGCTGGGCGGATCGGTCAGGTAGCAGATCACCGACGTGTCGATGTAGACGGTCTTGAGCATGGAGTCGACCTCGCGCTGGCATGCCGCGCGGGTGGCGGCACAAACCAGCGTAGCATCGAAGCGGACACAGGCTTTCGTCTACATCAATTGGCTGGCACAGCCGCCCTGGGTTGCCAGGTCCAGACCCGGCTGGCAATCGACACCGGTTTCGGAATCAGCTTTTGCTCAAAGAACAGATCGGCCACACGCTGCTGATTGGCAACAATCTCCGGTGTGACGGGCGTGGCGCCAAAGCGCGAGCGGGCGATCCAGGTGGCGGCGATGGCGGTTGGCAAGCCGGTCTGTTGCGCCAGCGTGGCGCCGACATCCTTCGGATGCGCATTCGCCCATTGCCCTGACAGCGCTACCTGGTCGAGCAGGCTGCTGACCAGTTGCGGCGACTGTTGCACGAAACGGCGTGAGGCCAGGTAAAAGCCGTTGGCCAGCGGCAGGCCCGTGTAGTCGGCCAGTACGCGTACCTGGTAAGCCTGCTGGGCGGAGGCGAAATACGGGTCCCACACCACCCAGGCGTCGATGCTGCCGCTGGCAAAGGCAGCGCGCGCGTCCGATGGCGACAGGTAGACGGGCACGATGTCGCTGATTTTCAGCCCCGCTTTCTGCAGGGCGGAAGCCAGCAGAAAGTGCGAACCGGAACCCTTCTGGAAGGCCACGCGCTTGCCCTTGAGCGCCGCCACCGTGCGCAGCGGCGAATCCTTGGCTACAAAGATCGCTTCGCTGTTGACCGGCGCCGGCTCCGCACCCACGTACATCAGGTCGATGCCAGCGGCTTGCGCGAACACCGGCGGCGGCGCCCCCGTGCTGCCAAAGTCGATGCTGCCGGCGTTGAGCGCCTCCAGCATCTGCGGGCCGGCCGGGAACTCGATCCACTTGATTTTGTGGCCGGTCAGCGCCTTTTCCATCGTGCCCTGGGCCTTGATCAGCGACAGCAGGCCGCTGCCTTTTTGAAAACCGATGCGTATCTCGGCCGCCTGCGCATTGTGGGACAGTGCCAGCACCACCAGCACACCACCGATCCATTTTTTCATTTTCTTCATCCTTATCCTTATTTTCATGCTTATGCGCTTTCGCGCGCTATCAGTTCACAGGCCAGCAGATTCAGGCGCGAATCGCCGGCCGATGCCGGTAACACGCCCAGTTGTTCGAGGATGCGCAGTGCGGCGATCTCGCCGATTTCGCGTCCCGGTGGACGTATCGTGGTCAGACTGGGCAGCAGCAATGACGAAAACGCATAGTCGCCAAAGCCGACAATCGCGCATTGCGCCGGGATCTTCAATCCCGCTCGCCCACCTGCCAGCAGGGCGCCCGCGGCCAGATTGTCGTTGGCGAAGATGATCGCTTCGACCGCCTTGCTTTTCCCGGACGGCGCCAGCGCCAGCGCTTCAATGGCCTGCTTGCCGGCGTCGAACGGTGCTTCCGCCGTCGGTACATAAATCACCGGTTCCAGCCCATGCTCGCGCATCACTGCCGCATAGCCGTCGCTGCGGTCCACCGCGCTCAGATCACCGGCCAGGCTGTTTTGCACAAAGGCGATGCGCCGGTAACCCTTGGCGTACAGGTAGCGCGCCGCCTGCTCGCCCACGGCGTGGTTGGAATAGCCGACCTGGATCGGCTTGCGGCGCGGCTGGTAGTCCCAGGTTTCCACCACCGGCACGCCGGCCGTGGCCAGCAGCTTTTCGGTGGCGCGGTTGTGAAAGCGCCCGGTCACCACCAGCGCCGCCGGCTTCCAGCCCAGAAAAGTGCGCACTGCGCTTTCTTCCTGCCTGGCCGAAAAATAGCTCGACGCCAGCAGCAACTGATAGCCGTGGCGGCTCAGCGTGTCGCTGAAGCTCTGGATGGTGTTGGCAAAGATCGGCCCCGAAATATTCGGGATCACCATGCCCACCATGCGCCCGTGCGACGAGGCCAGGCCGCCAGCCACCAGGTTGGGCACATAGCCGAGCTGCTTGACGGCGGCGGCAATGCGCGCACTGAGCTTGGCGCCCACGCGTGACGGTTCGCTGAAGTAGCGCGAAGCGGTAATCGAGCCGACTTCCGCCAGCCGCGCCACGTCATGGATAGTGGCGCGGCCGGAGCCACGGCGCTTGCGTGGGGTGGTGGTAGGGGCATCGCTCATAACGGCATATTCCAAAAAAACATATCGATGATTTTTTTAATTCTTTGACTTCAAATCTGCATGCCACGACACTAAAAAAAGGGTATCGGTACCATCAAAGTTTAGCAAACGTCAGGCGCGGGACTAAGTTGGTTGTTCGATGATGAAAGAAGATTTTCTGCATATGGCGCACGGTGCGCCTTCCAAACAAGGACACAGCAATGAAGAACAACAGCAAAAAAATCGGCGTACTGGCAACCGGCGCCTTGCTCGTCAGCTCGGCCTACGCCACCACGGCGGAAGATGCTCCTGGCATCAACGACCGCAGTGAAAGCGTGGCCGTGCCCACGGTGACGGTCAGCGCCACGCGCCGCGCCGCCTCGCTGCAATCGGTGCCGGTGGCGGTCTCGGTCATCAACGGCGACGACCTGGCCCAGTCGAACCGCAACAGCATCGACAGCATCGTCCAGGAAGTGCCGAGCGCCACCTTCCGCCAGCAGGGCGGCAACAAGGACTCGACCATCTTCGTGCGCGGTATCGGTACCATTTCCACCTCGCCCGGCGTTGAACCGACCGTGTCCACCGTGGTCGATGGCGTGGTGTTTGCGCGTCCCGGCCAGGCCACGCTCGATCTGCTCGATATCGACCGCATCGAAATTCTGCGCGGTCCGCAAGGCACGCTGTTCGGCAAGAACGCATCGTCCGGTGTGCTCAATGTGATCGGCCGCAAGCCGACCGAACAGGCCAGCGGCTTTGTCGACGCTTCCTGGTACGAGGGCAAGGAAAAGCGCGTGCGCACCGGCATCGCCGGCGCCATCGAACCGGGCGTGGTGCGCGGCTCGCTGACCGCGCTGTACGCCGACTACGACGGCAACGTCGATAACGTCCATGCCCGTGGCGGCAAGGTCAATGGTTATGATCGCAAAGGCGCGCGCGCCCGCTTCGATATCACGCCCAACAAGGATCTCGATATCACCCTGATCGCCGACTACCTGCGCTCGAATTCCTCGCCGACCTTCACCGCGTACAAATCGACCAGCGCGCCATTCTCGGCGGCCATTGCGCCGGTGGTGGCAGGCACCGAAAACCGCCGCGTCAATACCGATATTCCAAGCGATATCCGCGACACCAACAAGGGCCTGTCGGCACAGGTGGACTGGCGCGTTGGCGGCCACACGCTGACCTCGATCACGGCAGTGCGCGACTGGGACAATACCCAGCACACCAGCACCTCGGCGATTGGCAACGCCGCCGAAGCGGCACGCATCACGGCGGCATTCCCGGCCACGCGCGACATCGGCACCCTCGATTTCCGCCAGGTCTCGCAAGAGCTGCGCCTGGCCTCGCCCAAGGACCAGTTTGCCGAATACGTGGTCGGCGCGTTTTACCTGCACGGCAAGGACCGCGAAACCTACCAGCGCATCGTCACCACCACCGCGCTCAATTCGGGCCGCGCCGATTATGGCGTGAAGAACGACAGCTACTCGCTGTTCGGCGAGAGCACGCTGAACTTCGCCAGCGACTGGCGCGCGATTGCCGGCGCCCGCTGGACCAAGGATGAACTGTCGTACGACCATGTGCGCACCTCGACCTCGACCGCCGCCTTCCCCGGCGTGCAACCGGGCACGCGCAACAATGGCGAGACCAGCGAAGACGGCTACTCGGGCCGCCTGGGCCTGCAGTACGACCTGGCGCGCGACGTCAATACCTACGTGACTTACTCGCGTGGCTACAAGGGACCGGCCTACAATGTGTTCTTCAACATGCTGGCGCGCGACACGCTGGCGCTCAAGCCGGAAACCTCGGATTCGTTCGAGCTCGGTGTGAAGGCCAGCGCTTTCGACCGCCGCCTGACCGCCAACCTGGCCGTGTTCCACACCAGGTACGACAACTACCAGGCCAACTTCTTCGACACCGTGGCCGGCACCGTGGTCACACGCCTGATCAACGCCGGCGAGGTATCGACGCGCGGCGTGGAGCTCGACATCAACGCCCGCCCCACGCGCGAGCTGACCCTGTCCGGCGCGCTGGCCTATACCGACGCCAAGATCGACAACTTCAACTGCCCGCCGGCCGCCACCGCCTCGTGCAACCTGAATGGCCAGCCGCTGCCGTTTTCGCCCAAGTGGAAAGCCTTTACCCGTGCTAACTATGCGCTGGCGCTGCAGAACGGCCTGATCGCCGACTTTACGGCCGACTACTCGTACCAGTCGAAAACCCAGTTCGACCTGTTCCAGTCGCCGGATGCGATCCAGGGCGCGTATGGCATCGTCAACGCCAGCATTGCGTTGTCCTCGCCCGTCAATGGCTGGCGGATTGCGCTGGTCGGCAAGAACCTCGCCAACAAGTCCTACGCCACTAACCTGGTCTCCTCGACCGGTTATGTGACGCGCGCCGTACCGCGTGACGATGAGCGCTACTTCGGCATCACCGCGCGCAAGGAGTTCTAAACATGAGCAGCAATCAAGGCGGCCAGCGTCAGCTCAGCATCGCCGCTTTCATGATGCGCCACGGCCACCACGTGGCGGCCTGGCGCCATCCGCAGACCGATCTGGACAGCAATCCGTTCAAGGTGTTCCGCGAGCAGGTGCGCAATGCCGAAAAAGCCTGCCTCGATGCGGTGTTCTTTGCCGACAGCGTGGCGCTGACCGGCGGCATACCATCGCTCGAACCGCTCACCTTGCTGTCTGCGCTGGCCGCATCGACGGAGCGTATCGGCTTGATCGGCACGGCCACCACCACCTACAACGAGCCGTACACAGTGGCGCGCCAGTTTGCCTCGCTCGACCAGTTGTCGGACGGTCGGGCAGGGTGGAACCTGGTCACGTCCGATAATGCGGCGGAGGCGGCCAACTTCGGCCGCGACCAGCATGTCGGCCACGCCCAGCGCTACGAGCGTGCGCGCGAATTTCATCAGGTTGTCACAGGACTGTGGGATAGTTGGCAGGATGGCGCGCTGATCAACGACAAGGCCGGCGGGCGCCTGGTCGATGCCGGCAAGATCCGCACGCTCAACCATCGCGGCGCACACTTTTCGGTAGCTGGTCCGCTCAACGTCAGCCGCAGCCCGCAGGG
>JBEVNE010000225.1:0-16680 GCA_040508275.1 Duganella sp. | reverse complement strand
AGCGCACCGGCATGCCGGTGCGCGGATCGAGAATGTGGCAATAGCGTTCGCCATCGAGCTCAAAGTAACGCTCGTAATCGCCGCTGGTGGTCAGCGCGCCGGTGCTGATCGGAATGCTGGCGATGGTGGCGTTGCTGTCGCGCGGGTCCTGGATGCCGATGCTCCACGGCCGCCCGTCGAGGCGCGGACCGATGAAGCGCATGTCGCCGCCCAGGTTCACATAACCGTGGCGTACCCCAGCCTCCATCAGCACGGTGGCGGCGCGGTCGGCCGCGTACTCCTTGCCAAAGCCGCCAAAGTCGAGCTCCATGCCGCTGTGCTGCAACTGCACCCAGTTGCCCTCGCAGCGCACATGGCGCCAGCCCACCAGCGCCAGCAGCGGTTCCAGCGTGGCGCTGCTGGGCACGCGCGGCTGGCGAAAATCCCAGGCCTGGCGCAGCACGCCCGAGGTAATGTCGAACAGGCCGCCGCTGGCCTCGAACAGCGCCGCCGCGTAGCCGAGCAGCGCCAGCGTCTCGGCGTCGCATTCAACTGCCTCGCCCCCTGGGCCAGCGGCGGCGTTAATGCGCGACACCACGCTGTCGGGCCGGTAGCGCGAGTATTTATGCTCGATGCGCTGGACTTCGGCAATCGCCTGCTGCGCCAGCTGGTCTGCCAGGTGGACGTCGGGCGCCGACAGGCGCAGCTCGCAGCGGCTGCCCATGGCCTCGAACTGGCGGCGGTGGATGGCTTCTACCATTGCCGGTTGACCGCCAGTTGGATGGTGCGCGCGCGCAGCGGCTCCAGGCCAGGACTGCCGCTACCAAAGGCGCGCCAGCTGCCGCGTTGCTGGTAGGCCGATACCTTGGCGTCCACCGACCACAGCTTGTCGATCTGCTTGCTCACCTTGAGGCCCAGCGTGACCGCGCCAAAGCCTGACAGGCGATAGTCGGCCGACGACAGGCCGCTGCCGTTGAAGCCGGGCGGGAACGGCGCGCCCAGTACGCGGTCATACACCGGATCGAAGTAGAAATCGGCGGCGCGCTGGGTGTACAGGCGCACTTCCGGGGTGACGGTCCAGCCATCGGCCAGTGGCTGCACGTATTCCTGCGTCAGCGTGTGGCCGCGCACCCCGTAGGTGTCGCGGTAGTAGCGGTACGAGGTGCGGCTGGTGCCGCCGGTGGCTTCGACGAAGTGGTTCCAGCGCAGCAGCAGCGTGCTCTCGTCGCGGCTGCGCGGGCGGCTGTCGAAGGCCTTGTACGGATCGTTGAAGTAACCCTTGCCGATGTCGTGCGCCAGCGTCAGCTGCACTACATCGTTCTTGGTCAGCACCTGGGTTACGCCGAGCAGCAGATTGGTGGTGTGCTTGCGCTCGTTGCTGACGATTTGGTTGACCGGGTTGATCTCGTCGTTGGAGCGGCCCAGGCCCGCCGACCAGGTGGTGTTGCGGTCTTCGCTTTCGTAGGTGCCCGAAATCGACAGCGCGCGCGACAGGTAATCGTCCTCGCTCGAAATGGCGGCGCCCACGGTGAGGCTACCGCGATCGAAGTAACGCTTGATCGCCACGTCGCCGGCCGAGCGGTTGTCGCTCATGCGCGAGGCGCCCGATACCGCGCTGTGGTAGCGCGGCGTGGCGCCCGACACATCGTCGATCACGGCCGAGCCGCTGATGCTCCACACGCCGGCCACCGGCGCCATGATCGAGACCGACGGCGCCTTGACGCGGATGCGGTCCAGGTTGGACTGGCTATCCTTGTAATCGAGGTAGCCGATGCTGATCACACCGTTGGTCGGCGGCGCTTCGGCATGCGCGTGCACGCCCGGCAGCAGCAGCGCTGCGCTGAGGATGGAGGCGGCCAGCGCCTGCTGGTTTACGCTGAAGCTGGCGCTGGTACCTGAGCGGCTGCCAGTCGCCGGCGGCTGTTCGATGGGGGTGGTTTCTATGGTCATGGGTATCCCTGTCTCAATTGCAGCCGCAGCCGCCGCCGCCCACACCAGCGCCGCCGGAAGACGATTCGCGGCTGGTATAGATATGGTCGTCGTAGCGGTTGAACACACCGCTGTCGTTAAAGGTCATCTCGGGCTTGGCCAGCGCACCCTTTTCCCACGGCTGCACCTGGCCCAGCCCGGCGCAGCCGGTCAGGCCCGCAACCAGCGCCGCCGCCAGCATGCGTGCGATCAGTATTTTCATTTGGCGCCTCCCAGCGCCGCCACGATCTGCGCTTCAAGTGCGGCGCGGTCGCTGTCGCGGAAGCCCGAGTGCTCGGCCAGCACCTTGCCATCCGCTCCGATCAGCACGCTGCTCGGCATGCCCTTGATGCCGTACTGGCGCGGCGTGGCGCCTTTCGGATCGTAGGCGACGGTAAATTTTGCCGGGGTGCCAGCCAGGAATTTCTGGGCATCGGCGCTGTTGGCATCGACATTCACGCCGACGATCTGGAAGCCGCGTGCGCCATACTTGGCCTGCATCTCGTTCATCCACGGGAAGGACTGGCGGCAGGGACCACACCACGAGGCCCAAAAGTCCACGTACACCACCTTGCCCTGCAGGCTGGCAAGCTTGACTTCGCCACCTTCAGCACCCGGCAGCGTGAACTGCGGCGCTGCTGCCCCCTTGTCGAGCGCCATCGCCGGCGCTGCCGCGAACGACGCCGCCAGTGCGCCCGCCATCATCATCGATACAATCGTGATCTTCATATGCTTACTCCATGGTTGAGGATTTGGCCTGACGACGACGCCAGAAAATAACGCCGGTTGCCAGCAGTACCAGCAGCGCCAGCACAGGGTCGTTGACATCCTGCGAAGCCGAGCAGCCGCCACCGCCACGGTTTTGCGGTGCTGCCTGCGGTGCTGGCGCGCTGGCCTGGCCGCTCAGGGCGATGGTCCAGCTGCTGCCAGCCACGTTCGACTGCAATACCGCGTTGCCGCTGCTGTTGCCGGGGTTGACCGGGGTGTAGCGCACCACCAGGTCGCAGGAAGCACCCGGCTGCAGCGTCAGCGGGAAGGCGGCGCAGCCGGTGCCGTCGGCCGCTGCGGCGAACGGACCGCTGAAGGTAGCGCTGTTGAGGGTGACGGCAGCAGCACCGCTGTTGGTCAGCGTGAAGCGGCGGGTTGGCGTATCGCCGACGGTGACGGCGCCAAAGTCGAAGTTTTGCGGATTGACGGTGAGCGCCGGCGCGCTGGCTACCACGGCCACGCCGGTGCCGCTGAGCGCCACAGTGAACTGGGCGCCGGTATCGGTCACCACCAGCAGCGAAGCGCTGCGGGCGCCGGCTGCGGTCGGACGCAAGGTGGTGGTCAGCGTGCAGCTGGCGCCTGCGCCAATCGTAGCGTTGGCGGCGCAGGTACCGCCCAGCACGAAGTCGCCAGGATTGCTGCCGCCAAGGGTCAGCGTGGCAATACGCAGCGCGGCGCTGCCGGCGTTGTTGAGAGTAATGGTGCGTACCGCAGCGCTGGCGCCGACCTGGGTGTTGGCGAAAGCAATAGGACCGGCTTCGGACAGCACCGGCACACCGACTGCCTGGGCGCTGCCGCTGCCGCTGATGGCCACTTGCAGCGGCGCCGCGTTGGAGTTGACCGACAGGGTGGCGCTGGCGTCGCCGGCAGTCGTCGGTGCAAAGCGCAGCGGCACCGAACAACGCGCACCGACAGCCAGGGTGGTAGCGCAATCGCCGCCGGCAATCGTCACACTGGCAGCGCCGGTCACACCGATACGGCTGAAGTTGATGGCGACGTTACCAGTATTGGCCAGCACCACGGTCTGCGCCACGGCGGGGGTGTTGATGGTCTGGGTGCCGAAGGCGATCACCGACGGGGTAGCGCTGATCGCTGGCGCAGCAGCGCTGGCGGTACCGGCCAGCGCCACGCTGGCGTTGCCATTGGAGGCGTTGGAAGCAATCGTCAAGGTGCCGCTGTAGGCGCCGGCGCTGCTGGCGTTGGCCTGCACGGTGACGTTGCAGCTGGCGCCGGCCGCGAGCGGCGTGCCGGTGGCGCAGTTGCCGCCCAGCGTGAAGAAGCTGGCGTTGGCGCCGCTGACCGCAATCGAGGTAAAGGTCAGTGCGGCCTGGCCGCTGTTGCTCACGGTGATCGTCGATGGCGCCGACACGGCGCCCGTCAATTGTGCGCCAAAGTCGATGCGCGCCGCCGACAGGCCGATGGTGGCCTGCGGCGTGCTGTTGCCAGTGCCGCTCAGGGCCACGCTGCTGCTGCCGCCTGTGGCGTTATGGGTAATGGTAAGGGTGGCTGCGCGGGTACCGGCGGTAGTGGGACGGAAGGTGGTTTGCACGGTGCAGTTGGCGCCGGCAGCTACCGCTGCGCCATTGGCGCAGGTACCGCCGCTGATGCTGTAATCACCGGCAGCGGCGCCGCCCAGCGAAATGGCGCCGATATTGAGCGCGGCGCTGCCGGTGTTGCTCAGGGTGGAGGTCAACGGTGCGGCGCTCTGGCCGATGGCGGTGCCGCTGAAGGTCAGGTTGGCCGGCGCGAGCGATGCTGCCGGCGCTGCCGTCACATTGGGGTTGGCGATAAAGGCCGACAGATCCTGCAGCTCGGTAGCGGAAAAGCGGCCGGCAAACAGCCCGCCCATGCCGCCACGGTTATTGCTGATGGCGTTGGCGATGACGTTCGGCTGGTTGGCCGCGCGCAGGATGCCATTGACATTGGCCGCCGGCGAGGCGCCGTGGCAGGATGCGCACGAGGCGCCGCCGGACACCGGACCATTGAGGTACAGGCTGCGGCCATTGAGCGCATTGCCCGCAGTTTGCGCCGCCGCGTTGGGCGCAATCACTGCCGCGCCCAAAGCCCCTCCGATCAACAGCGCAATGCTGACGCCCCGGCGCTGCTGCGCCACTCCTATCATCCCCGCCATGCTTTTTCTCCTGAAGTTAATCAAAAACTGCAGACAGAGATCGCAAAGGCATTCATGCCGCTATGCGCCAGCGCGCACCAGCGCCATTCGCGGGTGCGTGCATACAGCAACGCCAGCAGCAGGCCCGGCGCCAGCACCGCCAGCGCGGCCTGCCAGCCGGCGACTATGTGCAGCAGGCTGAACACCATGGCCGACGCCAGCACAGGCCACACCCGGCCAGCCGCCGAAGCGCCGGCGCGGCGCGTCAGCCATTCCTGCACACCGCCACGCACCACGAGTTCTTCCAGTATCGGCGCCACCAGCAGCAGGCGTAGCCAGACCCACGGCGTCGGTGCGTGCAATTGCGCGCCGCAAACGGCGTCCGCTGCCCAGCTAAAGGGCAGAAAAGAAGAAATCAGCGACACATTAAGAGAAGGCCAGGCTGCCCGTTGCGTATCTTGTCGAACCGTTCATTCCAGCTCGGGCAGCAAAGGTTCTAAAAGGTTTTAAGAAAGAAGTGATTTATTTTCGGCGACTGCCGTCACGCGTGCGCGGTGCACGGCTTCAGGGATGCGTTGGGGGTTGTCGAGGCACCTTTGCGCAATTTCACCGGCGTTGACGGCGCGCGCGGCCGCCATGGCTTCTTCCAGGTAAGCGCGTTGGGGGAACGGTGCATCCTGGTAACTGCCGGTGGCGCCGCTGCGCCCGCGCGAATCGCATTCGGTGGCCAGCAGCATTTGCGAAAAACGCGCCGGCTTGCGGAACACGTCGCAGCGTTCAAACAGTTTGACGATGGTGTTGGCGCGCAGTTGCAGCGCGCGGCCGACATTGCCGTGCTCACGCGCGGTCATTACCGCCAGGTCGCGGCAGTCGGTCGGCACGCGCAGGCGCTTGCAGACCTGCTCGACCAGCCGCACGCCGAGTTCTTCGTGGCCGTGGTGGGCCGGCCAGTTGTCAGCTGGGGTTACGCCCTTGCCCAGGTCGTGCATCAGGCAGGCGAAGCGCGTGGGCAGTTCCAGCCCGGCGCGGGCAGCACAATCGATCACCTGCAGTATGTGAATGCCGGTATCGATTTCGGGATGCCATTTTTCCGGCTGCGGCACGCCCCACAGGACATCAAGCTCCGGCACAATGCGCGCCAGTGCGCCGCAGTCGCGCAGCACTTCGAGCATGCGCGACGGCTGCTGCTCCATCAGCCCGCGCGACAGTTCCTGCCACACGCGCTCGGGCACCAGCGCATCGACCTCGCCCTGCCCGACCATCTGCTGCATCAGCGCGTTGGTTTCCGGCGCCACGCGAAAATCGGGGTAGCGCGCGGCAAAGCGCGCCACGCGCAGGATGCGCACCGGGTCTTCGGCAAAAGCGTCGGACACGTGGCGGAAAATGCGTTGCGCAATATCGCGCTGGCCGCCGAACGGATCGGTCAGCGTACCGTCGTCGGCGCGGGCGATGGCGTTGATGGTCAGGTCGCGCCGTACCAGGTCGTCTTCCAGCGTGACCTCGGGCGAGGTGTGGAAGACAAAGCCTTTATAGCCGGGCGCCGTCTTGCGTTCGGTGCGCGCCAGTGCGTATTCTTCCTGCGTTTGCGGATGCAGGAACACGGGAAAATCCTTGCCGACCGGCCGAAAACCGCGCGCCAGCATATCGTCGGGCGTGGCGCCGACCACCACGTGGTCATGGTCCTTGACGGGCAGGCCAAGCAACTGGTCGCGCACGGCGCCGCCGACAACATAAATCTTCATGGTCAGTCCGGCAGGTCGGCGTCGTGCCTGGGCGCGGTTTCGGTTTCGGCCAGCGCTTCCTCCACCCAGCGCGCAACCGCCGGGTGGGCCAGCACGCGCTGACAGTAGGCGTCCAGCGCCGGCGCCAGCGACACGCCGTAGGTGCGGAAGCGCATGACCACCGGCGCGTAGTAGGCGTCGGCAATGGAAAAGTCGCCAAACAAAAACTGGTGGTGGCCGAAGCGCGACAGGCATTCTTCCCAGATTTCGCTGATGCGGCCGATGTCGGCCTGGGCGCCGTGGGTGCGGCCCTTGCCCGGCAGGCTGGCGCGGATATTCATCGACATGGCGCTGCGCAGATCGACAAAGCCGGCGTGCATTTCGGCGCAGATCGAACGCGCCATGGCGCGCGCCGCCACGTCCTGCGGCCACAGGTGCAACTCGGGGAATTGCTCGGCCAGGTATTCGACAATGGCCAGGCTGTCCCAGATGGTGATTTCGCCGGCCAGCAGCACTGGTACGCGGCCGCAGGCCGAATAGCCGCAGATGCGGTTGGCGGTGTCGGGCTGGTCGAGCAGGATGCGCACTTCCTGGAACGGAATGCCGAAGGCAGTCATGGCCACCCACGGCCGCATCGACCACGAGGAGTAGTTCTTGTTGCCGATGACAAGCGTCAGGCCGGGCGAACGCGCGGCAGTCAGCGCCTGCGTCAGGCCGGGATCGAGTTGGGTGGTCTGCATGGTGGTTCCGTATGGTGGAGGATGGTCAAGGGTTACGCAGTCAGGTTCAACGTGCGCCGTAAGCCGCTTCCTGCTGTTCCTGCTCGCTGTAGCCGCGCGGCGTGATCACGCCGATGCGCGCCTTCAACGACTGCGGCCGGCCCTCGAACAGTGCGGCGTAGTAATTGGCATTGGACATGACATTCTTCACATAATCGCGTGTTTCAAAGAACGGGATCGATTCGATGAACACCGCCGCTTCCATCGGCTTGTCGAGCTTGCCGCGCCAGGCGCGCGAGCGGCCCGGCCCGGCGTTGTAGGCAGCCGTGGCCAGCACCTGCGAGCCGTCCATATTACCGAGCACCATATTCAGATAATTCGTGCCCAGCATGATGTTGGTTTTCACGTCGGTCAGCATGTCCTGGGCAAAGTCGGTCAACCCCAGTTTCTTGGCCACCCAGCGGCCAGTGGACGGCATCACCTGCATCAGACCGGAGGCGCCGGCGTGCGATTGCGCATCCATGATAAAGCGCGACTCCTGCCGGATCAGACCATAGACCCAGGCCTTGTCCAGCCCCAGTGTTTTGGTGGCCGGATGCATGATGTCGTCGTGCGGCGAGGGGAAGCGCTGGGTGTAATCGACCAGCACGCGGGTGCGGTCCGAGGTGTTGACCATGCGGTCGAGGATATGGTTCTGGCGTGCGTATTCGGCGGCGGCCAGGTGTTCGCGTTCGGACAGGCCGCGCAAGCCCCAGTTCCATTCGCGCGTGCCTTCAAAACGCAGCCGCATGCTGAAAAACTTGAGGGCGCGCTGGTAGTTGGGATTGGCGGCAATCGCGGCGATTTCAGCGGCGGTGATCGGTGCGCCCGGCGGCGGAATGCTGACCATATGGCCGGTTTCTTCCAGCGCCAGCTGGCCATAAAAATTGGGCTGGTCGGCGATGCTGTTCATCAGGCGCAGCGCTTCGCCGGTGGGCGCGCTGCCCTGGCGGGCGCCGCCCTCGGCCATGTGGGCGCGCGCCAGCCAGTAAATCCACGCCGGATTGTCGCGCAGCGAGGCTGGCATTTCTTCGATAGTCTTGCGCACCTGGCGCCAGTCGCCCTGGCGCAGCGCGATGCGGGTTTTCCATTGCAGCTGGTCGATCGACATGGGCGCGCCCTGGGCGCGCTTCCAGTAGCCGACCGTTTCGTCGGACAGCGAGTACGACGACTGCAAGGCGATCGCCGCCCAGCCCTCGCGCTGTACCGCCAGTGGCAGCTTGGGCGCGGCCTTGTTCAGCGCCGCCGTGGCCAGCTTGACGCTGGTCTTGGCCAGGCGGCCGACGGCGACGACAAAAATCTCCTGTTCGGTGCGACCGTTGCCTGGTCCCTTGGCGGCTGCGACTGCCGGCACATCGACCGCCTGCACCGCTTTTTTCTCCGGCCCGCCCAGCAGCGCGACAATGCGGCGCACCTGGCCGGTGGCGTTGTATTCGCCGGACAGGCGCAATTGCGTGTACAGGTCTTCGGCGTCGAACTGGCGGGTTTGGTACAGCGTGGCGATCAGGCCGGCGCACGGCTCGCCGTAGGTGGCGGGGGCGACCAGCAAGGCGCGCGCTTCGCTGGCGACGTTCTGGCCCTTGAGTGCGCGCGACTGCAAGCCGTAGCATTTGAGCTGGGTGTCGTCGTTGAGGACGAACAGCGGCAGTTGTTCGTCGAAGGTGACCCAGTCGCGCTTGCGGCCCAGCTCCAGCAGCCAGTCGTTGCGCAGACGGTCAACAATGGCCTGGCCCTGGTAGCGCTGCATGAAGCCGCGAATTTCCGCCTGCGAGGCGTCCGCCAGGCGCGATTTGAGCCGATAATAATCGACATACGAGGGAATCGAATAGTTGGTCAGGCGGGCGGCGTAAAACTCGACTTTTTCTGGTTCATTCTTGCGCACGGCGTCGCGCAGCAGCAGGAAGGCATCGTCTTCGCGCCGGGTTTCAGCGCCGATATCTTCGGCGTGGGCAAACGTGGCGGCGGTGGCGAGGGTGGCGAAGGCAGCGCCAGCGATCCATTTCGATGCAGAAATCAATGTGCAACTCTCTTTAGTCTTCAATCTCAGTAAAACCAACCATGACCAGCGACCCTAGAATACCACGCAGCGACAGTGAAACAACAGCCCCGGACGTTGCGCGCAAGGCAGATTTAAGAAAGCAGTTGCACGCAGCGCGGCGCGCCATCGACAACGCCACGCGCATGGCGTGGGACGCCGACATCGGCCGCCAGCTGCTGGCCTGGTGGCAGGCAGCGCGCCCGGCCACGCTGGGCGTGTACTGGCCGCTGGCGGGCGAACCCGATCTGCAGGCCGCCTACGCGGAACTGGCGCGCCTGGGCGTGCGCCTGCTGTTGCCGGTGGTGGTGGCGCGCGATGCGGCGCTGGAATTTGCCGACTGGCGCATCGGCGAAGCCATGGTCAAGGATGCCATGGGCGTGGCAGTACCGGCCGAGCTGCGGCTGCAGCCGTATCCGGCAGCCTTGCTGGTGCCGTGCCTGGGCTTCAATGCGGCCGGCTACCGGCTCGGCTACGGCGGCGGATTCTACGACCGCACGCTGGCGCGGGCGCCACGGCCGCAGACGGTGGGCGTGGCGTATCGCTGCCTGCAGGTGGAGTTTGAGGCGGGTGGGTATGATGTGGCGCTGGAGCAGATACTGACCGAGTCGGCCGGCGCATCGGTCAGTATCTAAAACATGCTTACACCAGGCGCTGCCACAAGGCAGTGGTCGCCGCCGCCTGGTTCATGCTGTAGAAATGCAGCCCAGGTGCGCCGCCGGCCAGCAGGCGCCGGCCCAGTTCGGACACCACGTCCAGGCCAAACGCCTTGATCGATGCCGTATCGTCGCCGAAGCTGGCCAGTTTCAGGCGCACCCAGCGTGGAATCTCGGCGCCGCACATGTCGGAAAACCGCATCAGCTGCGTGTAATTCAAAATTGGCATGATGCCGGGCACGATCGGTACGTCGATGCCGAGCTTGCGGGTTTCCTCGACAAACTGGAAGTAGGCATCGGCATTGTAAAAATACTGGGTGATCGCGCCATTGGCGCCAGCCTTGACCTTGCGCTCGAAGGCCCGCAAGTCGTCCTGCGGCGACCGCGCCTGCGGGTGCACTTCGGGGTAGGCCGCCACTTCGATGTGGAACCAGTCGCCGGTTTCCTGGCGGATGAATTCCACCAGCTCATTGGCGTAACGGAACTCGCCGGCGCCGCCATAACCGCTCGGCAGGTCGCCGCGCAGGGCCACCACGCGGCGGATATTGTGCGCCTTGAACTCGGCGAGGATGTCGCGGATCGATTCACGGGTGCCGCCCACGCACGACAGGTGCGGTGCAGCATCTTCGCCGGCGGCGAGGATGTCGATCACGGTGTCGAGCGTGCCGCGCTGGGTGCTGCCGCCGGCGCCAAACGTCACCGAGAAATACTTGGGTTTCAGCTCGGACAACTGGGCGCGCGTGGCGCGCAGCTTGTCCGCTCCTTCCGCCGTCTTGGGCGGAAAGAATTCGATACTGAAATTATGATTAGCCATCTCTATTCTTCAAAAGTAAGGTAGACAGGGCCCAGGAAATAATGCTGTACAACAGTGCGCCACCGATGGCCGACAGGAAGCTGTCAACGCTAAAGCCGGGCACGAATTGCGCCGCCAGCCAGAACGAAAAGCCGTTGATGATGAAGATGAACAATCCGAGCGACAGCACGGTCACGGGCAACGTCAAAATCAGCAGCACGGGGCGGATCAGCGTATTCACCAGGGCCAGTACAAAAGCGGCAAAGAGGGCTGCGACTATGCTTGTGACATTGACGGAATGCATGAGGTAAGGGATCGCCAGCAAGGCCACCGCATTGATTAACCAGGTAAGGACCAAACGCATAATAAAAGCACCTTAATAAGCTGATAAAAACAGGGCCGGCAAATGACCGGCCCTGCCTTGATACCACGATTAGTAACGATAGTGGTCGGGCTTGTAAGGGCCCTGCACGGTCACGCCGATGTAAGCGGCTTGTTCGTCGGTCAGTTCGGTCAGTTGCGCGTTGAGTTTTTTCAGTTGCAGGCGCGCGACTTTTTCGTCCAGGTGTTTCGGCAGCACGTACACGCCGACCGGGTATTTGTCGGTGTTGGCAAACAGTTCGATCTGGGCGATGGTCTGGTTGGCGAACGACGAGCTCATCACGTACGATGGGTGGCCGGTACCGCAACCGAGGTTGACCAGGCGGCCTTCGGCCAGCAGGATGATGCGTTTGCCGGACGGGAAGATCACGTGATCGACCTGCGGCTTGATGTTTTCCCAGGTGTATTTCTTCAGTGCAGCAACGTCGATCTCGTTGTCGAAGTGGCCGATGTTGCAGACGATGGCCTGGTCCTTCATCTTGAGAATGTGGGCTTCCGTCAGGATGTGGTAGTTGCCGGTGCAGGTGACGAAAATGTCGCCGTGTTCGGCAGCGTAATCCATGGTCACCACGCGGTAGCCTTCCATCGCCGCTTGCAGGGCGCAGATCGGGTCGATCTCGGTCACCCATACCTGCGCCGACAGTGCGCGCATGGCCTGGGCCGAGCCCTTGCCGACGTCACCATAACCGGCGATCACGGCGATTTTGCCGGCGATCATCACGTCGGTAGCACGCTTGATGCCATCGACCAGCGATTCACGGCAACCATACAGGTTGTCGAATTTCGACTTGGTGACGGAGTCGTTGACGTTAATCGCAGGGAAGGCCAGCTTGCCTTCTTTGTGCATCTGATACAGGCGGTGCACGCCGGTGGTGGTTTCTTCGGTCACGCCGAGGATGTGCGGCAGACGCTTGGAGTACCAGGCCGGATCGATGGCCAGGTGGGCCTTGATGGCGTTGAACAGGCAGATTTCTTCTTCCGAACCAGGATTGGCCAGCACCGAGCTGTCTTTTTCAGCGCGCGCGCCCAGGTGCAGCAGCAGCGTGGCGTCGCCGCCGTCGTCGAGGATCATGTTCGAGTACACGGCATTGCCGGCGGCGTCTGCCGGCCACTCGAAGATGCGGTGGGTGTAGTCCCAGTATTCGTCCAGGGTTTCGCCCTTGATGGCGAACACCGGCGTGCCGGCTGCGGCGATGGCGGCAGCGGCGTGATCCTGGGTCGAGTAGATATTGCACGAGGCCCAGCGCACTTGCGCGCCCAGCGCTTCCAGCGTCTGGATCAGCACGGCGGTCTGGATGGTCATGTGCAGCGAACCGGTGATGCGCGCGCCTTTCAACGGCTGGGCGGCGGCAAATTCCTCGCGGATGGCCATCAGGCCAGGCATTTCGGTTTCAGCGATCTTGATTTCTTTATCGCCCCAGGCGGACAGGGAGATATCGGCAACCAGGTAGTCCTGGGTAGGTTTGAGTACGGCGTTCATCACGCCCTCCTTTCAGTTAGAAAAAAGTAACGTGAGCGCGGTTGCAGATTCCGAGCCTGGCGAAAGGGATTCGTCGCAGCGCTCCTCGGAAGGTGCATTCTAGCATCGTTATTTGGTGATGGCGACAATGCACATGCAAAATAGGATCCCCGCCTTCGCGGGGATCCTACTTAAATTATTTCAACCCGGCAGCATCACGCAGGATCGCCGCCTTGTCGGTGTGCTCCCAGGTGAATTCCGGCTCTTCGCGGCCAAAGTGGCCGTAAGCGGCGGTCTTGGCGTAGATCGGGCGCAGCAGGTCGAGCATCTGCACGATGCCTTTTGGACGCAGGTCGAAGTGTTCCATCACCAGTTGGGCGATTTTTTCGTCCGGGATCACGCCCGTGCCTTCGGTGTACACGGTAATATTGATCGGGCGTGCCACGCCGATGGCGTACGACACCTGCACCTGGCACTGGCGCGCCAGGCCGGCGGCGACCACGTTCTTGGCCACGTAGCGGGCGGCGTAGGCAGCCGAGCGGTCTACCTTGGTTGGATCTTTACCGGAGAAAGCACCGCCGCCGTGCGGGCTGGCGCCGCCGTAGGTGTCGACGATGATTTTACGGCCGGTCAGGCCGCAATCGCCTTGCGGACCGCCGATCACAAAACGGCCGGTCGGGTTGACCAGGTACTTGGTATCGGTCAGCCATTCGCGTGGCAGCACCTGCTTGATGATTTCTTCGATGACCGCTTCTTCGATCTGCTTGTGTTGCATTTCCGGCGCATGTTGCGTCGACAGCACAACGGTGTCCACCGCAACCGGACGGCCATTCACGTAGCGCAGCGTGACTTGCGATTTGGCGTCCGGACGCAGCCATGGCAGGCGGCCGTCCTTGCGCAGCTGCGACTGGCGCTCGACCAGGCGGTGGGCGTAGTGGATGGCGGCCGGCATCAGTTCCGGGGTTTCGTCGCAGGCGTAGCCGAACATCAGGCCCTGGTCGCCGGCGCCCTGGTCGAGGTCGATACCTGCGCCTTCGTCCACGCCCTGGGCGATGTCGGGCGATTGCTTGTCGTAAGCGACCAGCACGGCGCAACCACGGTAATCGATACCGAAGTCGGTATTGTCGTAACCGATACGCTTGATGGTTTCGCGCGCGACCTGAATATAATCGACGTTGGCGTGGGTGGTGATTTCACCCGCCAGCACGACCAGACCGGTGTTGCACAGGGTTTCGGCGGCGACGCGCGCTTTGGGATCTTGCGCCAGAATGGCGTCCAGAATCGCATCGGAAATCTGGTCCGCGACTTTGTCTGGGTGGCCTTCCGAGACAGACTCGGAAGTGAAAAGATAATCGTTAGACATCGCAAGCTCCTGAGGAAGTGTAAGTATTGTGGTCGCAATACCAACACGGCTTGCGACGCTTTAGCGATATTTATATCCCGCTTCGCAAGTTGTCATTAACTCGGCGGCTACTGCATCGTGGTATTTTACGCTTTTTTGAAAAAACTTGCTTCTGATACAGGCACCAACACAGGCACAAATACGACATGCTGGTTCTTCTTTTCCGTTGTTTATCCGTACTTCCCTTATCGTTCCTGCATGCTGCAGGCGCGGCGCTGGGCTGGGTGGTGTACCTGGCCTCACCGTCATACCGGCGCCGCATGCGCGACAACATGGCGCAGGCCGGCTACTCGCAGCACCTGTCCGCCGCCGTTGCCGAAGCCGGCAAGAGCATGTTCGAGCTGCCGTTTATCTGGTGCGCCAGGCCGGAGCGCGTGTCGCGCCATGCCACGCTCGATAACTGGGCGCTGGTACAGACCGAGCTCGACGCTGGTCGCGGCATCGTCTTCCTCACGCCCCACCTGGGCTGCTTTGAAATCGTCGCCCAGGAAATCGCCCTGCGTAACGAACTGATGGTGATGTACCGGCCGCCCAAAAAGGCCGCACTGAAGCCGCTGATCGAAGGCGCGCGCGCGCGTAAAAACCTGCTGCTGGCGCCGGCCAATATGTCGGGCGTGCGCATGCTGGCCAAGTTCCTCAAAAAAGGTCAGCCGATCGGCCTGCTGCCCGACCAGGTGCCGCAGGAAGGCGAAGGCGTATGGGCCACCTTTTTCGGCCGCGACGCCTACAGCATGACGCTGCCGGCCAAGCTGGCGCAACTGGGCGACGCCACCGTGATCGTCACCTATGCCGAACGGCTGCCAGGTGGGCGGGGCTACTGCATCCACTTCGTGCCGTTCGAGGGGGCGCTGGACGGCGACACCGCCAGCCAGGCGCAGGCGATCAACACGGCGATGGAGCAGCTGATTGCCCGCAATCCAAGCCAGTATTACTGGAGCTATAACCGCTACAAGGTACCGCACGGCATTGCAGCGCCGAACGCAGCAGGAGAACAGGCATGAAGCTGATGTTAGGATTGATGTGGTTGCTGCACTGGTTGCCCTTGCCGCTGCTGGGCCGCTTTGGCAAGCTGGTCGGCAGTCTGCTGTTCATGGTGATGCGCGCGCGGCGAAACATTGCGCTGACCAACCTGCGCCTGTGCATGCCGGAACTGTCGGAAGCCGAACGCGTGGACCTGGCGCGCAGCCACTTCCAGGCCTATTCGCGCAGCGTGTGGGAGCGCGGCATCTTATGGTGGGCCTCGGAAGCGCGCCTGCGACGCCTGATCAAGGTCGAGCCGGGTCCGGTGCCGGTGGCCGAGATGACCAGCAAGCCGACCATTCTGCTGTGCCCGCACTTTGTCTGCCTGGACGTGGCCGGCGCTTCGATCGCCATGGTGGCCAGCGCTTCGTCGATGTACGTGACGCAAAAAAACGCCACCTTCGACAAGGTGTTGCGCGCCGGTCGCGCGCGTTTCAAACCGGTTAAATTGTTTACGCGCCAGGACGGCATCAAGCCGATTCTGCGCGCACTGCGCGACAAGCTGCCCTACTTCATGCTGCCGGACATGGATTTTGGCGAGAAGGATGCCGAGTTCGTGCCGTTTTTCGGCATCGACGCCGCCACCCTGACCGCCACGGCGCGCATTGCCGCCACCACAGGCGCCCAGGTCATGCCGGTGATTGCCACCTTCCTGCCCGATTACCAGGGCTGGCGTGTGAAGTTCTATCCGGTGTGGGACAATTATCCAGGCCCCGACATGGTCGCCGCCACGCGCCGCATGAACGAATTTATCGAAGAACGCGTGCGCGAAGCGCCGGCTGAATATTTTTGGACGCACAAGCGCTTCAAAACGCGTCCTCCCGGCGAACCTTCGCTGTACAACCGTCACAAGTAAAAGACATGAAACTGACCTTCACCAAAATGCATGGCGCCGGCAATGACTTCGTCGTCATCGACGGCATCAACCAGCAGATCGACTTTACGCCCGCGCAGTGGCAGCGGCTTGGCGACCGCCGCTTTGGCGTCGGCGCCGACCAGATCCTGCTGGTGGAAAAGCCGACCCTGCCCGGCTGCGACTTCCGCTACCGCATCTTCAACGCCGACGGCGGCGAGGTCGAGCAATGCGGCAACGGCTCGCGCGCCTTCGTCAAGTTCGTCTCCGAAAAAGGCCTGACCGAGCAGCGCAGCATCACCGTGGAAACCAAGGCCGGTGTGATCTCACCGCGCCTGGAACTCGATGGCAGCATCACCGTGGACATGGGCGCGCCGGTGCTGGAAGCGGCGCGGGTGCCGTTCGATGCCGAAGGCCTGGAAGCCGTGACGCAGGGCCGCGACCAGCTGTGGCCGCTGGTGCTGGAACTGGCGGGCGCGCGCGAGACGGTGCTGGTGTCGGCGGTATCGATGGGTAACCCGCACGCGGTGCAGGTGGTCGACGATGTCGAGACGGCGCCGGTAGAACTGACCGGTCCGCTGATCGAGCACCATGTGCGCTTCCCCAACCGCGTCAATGCCGGCTTCATGCAGGTGCTCGACCGCCAGCATGTGAAGCTGCGCGTGTTCGAGCGCGGCGTCGGCGAAACCCTGGCTTGCGGCAGCGGTGCATGCGCGGCGGCGGTTGTGCTGATGCAGCGTGGCCGTGTCGAGCGCAATGTGCAGGTGTCCTTGCCCG
>JBEVNE010000204.1:0-7932 GCA_040508275.1 Duganella sp. | reverse complement strand
AGCAGCGCCAGTTCGTCTTTTTTGGCAAACACTTCCTGGTAGTTCATGGTGCCGGCGTAAGCCAGCAACAGGCCGATGCCGAGGATGAAGCCAAAGTCGCCCACGCGGTTGACCAGGAAGGCCTTCATGTTGGCGATGATCGCGGTCGGACGCTTGTACCAGAAGCCGATCAGCAGGTAAGAGACCAGGCCCACTGCTTCCCAGCCGAAGAACAGCTGCAGGAAGTTGTTGGCCATGACCAACATCAGCATCGAGAACGTGAACAGCGAGATGTACGAGAAGAAGCGGTTATAGCCTTCGTCTTCCGCCATATAGCCGATGGTGTAGATGTGCACCATCAGCGACACGAAGGTCACCACGCACATCATCATTGCCGACAGCGTGTCGATCTGGAAGCCGACTTCGAACTTGATGCCGGCCACGGTCATCCAGGTGTACAACGTATCGTTGTAGGTGGCGCCGTTCAGCACTTCGCTGAACGTCATTGCCGACAGGATGAAAGCAATCAGCACGCCCAGGATGGTCGCGGTGTGGGAAGTTTTGCGTCCCACGACATTGCCGAAGAATTTGGTTCCTAACAAACCCGCAATCGCAGCGCCGGCCAGCGGCGCCAGAGGTACGGCCAGTAGGAGGTTAGGGTTGAGAGTACCCGCCATGATGAACCTTAATCGTTATTTTTCGAAATGAGAACCAAGCCGCGGGATTAACCCTTGAGCCTATCGAGGTCTTCCACATTGATGGTGTCCAGATTACGGAACAGCACCACCAGGATCGCGAGGCCGATTGCAGATTCGGCGGCCGCCACGGTCAGGATGAAGAACACAAAGACCTGGCCAGCCGCGTCACCCAGGTAATGGGAAAACGCGATGAAGTTCATGTTCACTGCCAGCAGCATCAATTCGATGGCCATCAGCAGAACGATGATGTTCTTACGGTTCAGGAAAATACCAACGATCGAGATCGCGAACAGTATCGCGCCAAGAACCAGGTAATGAGCAAGCGATAAAGTCATGGAGTCTCCTTGTTCTCTGCCGAAGCTGCCGCCGGCGCCGCCTGGTTACGCGTGGTAACCGGGGCGATCTTGACGATCTTCAGGCGGTCGTTACGCTTCACGCGCACCGCATCGGCCGGGTCGAAATGTTTGGTGTCCTTGCGCTTGCGCAGGGTCAGCGCCACGGCGGCAACAATCGCCACCAGCAGGATCGCCGCAGCGATCTCGAAGCCATACACGTATTTGGTAAAGATCAGGATGCCCAGTTCCTTGGTGCCGCCGATGTTACCGGCCGCAATGGCCTGGGTATCGAACGTCATGAAGGACTTCCACAGCACCGCAGCCATTTCCAGCACGATGACCACGCCGACAAAGCTGGCCACCGGCAGATAGCTCCAGAAGTTTTCGCGCAGGCGACCGGTGTCGATGTCGAGCATCATCACCACGAACAGGAACAGCACCATCACCGCGCCCACATACACCAGCACCAGCACAATGGCCAGGAACTCGGCTTCGAGCAGCATCCAGATGCCAGCGGCCGAGAAGAACGCCAGCACCAGGAACAGCGCAGCGTGTACCGGGTTGCGGTCGGTGATAACGCGCAGCGCAGCCAATATCATGATGGCTGCAAAGGCGTAGAACAAAATAGTTTTAAATTCCATAACTAACCCAAGAGACGTACAGTTTTTGTTGAAACCACCACTGCGGCGGGAGCAGGCTTGCGCCCTGCCCCGCCTGTCGTCAGCGGTAAGGAGCGTCCGCAGCGCGTGCTTCGGCGATCTGGTTTTCGTAACGATCGCCCACGGCCAGCAGCATTTCCTTGGTGTAGTACAGATCGCCGCGTTTTTCGCCGTGGTATTCCAGCACGTGCGTTTCAACGATCGAATCGACCGGGCAGGATTCTTCGCAGAAGCCGCAGAAGATGCATTTGGTCAGATCGATGTCGTAACGCGTGGTGCGGCGCGAACCGTCGTCGCGCTGCTCGGATTCAATGGTGATCGCCATCGCCGGGCACACTGCTTCGCACAGTTTGCAGGCGATGCAGCGCTCTTCCCCGTTGGGGTAGCGGCGCAGTGCGTGCAGACCACGGAAGCGCGGCGACATTGGCGTCTTCTCTTCCGGGTACTGCACGGTGATCTTGCGCGAGAACATATACTTGCCCGTCAGCGCCATCCCTTTGATCAGTTCGGTCAGCATGAAGCTGCCGATGAAGTCTTTTAAGCGTTCCATTTGTCTCTATTCCTTAGTTCCAGATATTCCATGGGGAATGCATCCAACCGGCGACGAACACCAGGTACACCAGGGTCAGCGGAATGAATACTTTCCAGCCCAGACGCATGATCTGGTCGTAACGGTAGCGTGGGAAGGTACCGCGCACCCAGATGAAGACCGAAACCAGGAAGAACGTTTTGGCAAACAGCCAGAAGAAGCCGCCGAGACCGCCGCCAATGTCGAGGAAGGCGAACGGCGCCGACCAGCCGCCGAGGAACATGATGGCAGCCAGGGCTGCGATCAGGATCATGTTGGCGTATTCGGCCAGCATGAACATGGCGTAGGCCATGCCCGAGTACTCGACCATGTGACCGGCAACGATTTCCGACTCGCCCTCGACCACGTCGAACGGGTGGCGGTTACATTCGGCCAGGCCGGAAGTCAGGTAGACCACGAACAGCGGCAGCAATGGCAGCCAGTTCCACGACAGGAAGTTCAGGCCTTGTGCCGCCATGGTGCCCTGCTGCTGGCTGGCGACGATGTCGCCGAAGTTCAGCGAACCGGTAATCATCAGCACCACCACCAGCACGAAGCCCATCGGGATTTCGTAGGAGATCATCTGCGCCGATGCGCGCATGGCGCCCATGAACGAGTACTTCGAGTTCGAGGCCCAGCCGGCGATGATGATGCCGTAGACTTCCATCGAGGTGATCGCCATCAGCAGCAGCAGGCCGGCGTTGACGTTGGCCAGCACGGCTTCGGGACCGAACGGCACCACCGACCAGGCGGCCAGCGCAGGCATGATGGTCATGATCGGACCGAGCACGAACAGGCCGGGGTTGGCCTTGGCCGGGGTAATGATCTCTTTGAAGAGCAGTTTCAGCGCATCGGCGATCGGCTGCAGCAGGCCGCCGGGACCGACGCGGTTCGGGCCGATACGGATCTGGATAAAGCCGATCAGCTTGCGCTCCCACAGGGTCAGGTAAGCAACCAGGCCCATCAGTGGCAGCAGCACCACCACGATCTTGATCAGGGACCAGACGATCGGCCACACCGGGGCCAGCGGGCTGTTGGCGCCCAGGTCGTGTAACGTCGTGACGAATTCAGGCAGAGCCATTATTTCACCTCTCCTGCTTTTTCAACGGTGATAGGACCGAACATGCTGCCCAGTGCAGCGGTCGATGCGTGGGCGGCAGCCACGCGCACGGCGTTGGCCGGCAGCTTGGCGTCGATCACGGCGGCCAGCAGCGCGCTGCCAGTGCCTTGCGAGACCTTGACGGTGTCGCCGGCAGCCACGCCCAGTTGCTGCGCCAGAGCGGACGACAGGTGCGCTTGCGGCGCAGCGGCATCGGCCATTTTCTGCAGCGATTCGGCGCGGCGCACGATGGCGTCGGCGAAGTAGATCGGCACATCGGCGATACGCTCGGTACCGAGCGCCACGGCCTTGGCAGCCAGCGGCGCTTGCGCGCTGTGGTTGCTCAGCTTGGCCGATACGTCGAAGTTACCGGCGCCCAGCACTTCGTCGCGGATCGCTTCGGAGGTGTCGTAGTCGAAACCGCTCAAGCCGAGGATGTTGCCCAGTACGCGCAGCACTTTCCACGCAGGACGGGTTTCCAGCAGCGGCTTGACGGTGCCGTTGAAACTTTGCGCACGGCCTTCGCAGTTGACGAAGGTACCCGAGGTTTCGCTGAATGGCGACACCGGCAGCAGCACGTCGGCGTAATCGAGGCCGTGCTTGTAAGCGGACATCACCACCACCATTTCGGCCTTGTTCAGCGCGGCGATGGCGGCTTGCGGGTTGTGGGCGTCCAGTTGTGGCTCGACGTTCAGCAGCACGTAGGCTTGCTTGGCTTCGGTAAATGCCGGAGCGGCAGCGCCGTTGGCGTTGGCGATGTAGGCGCCGACGGTGTTGGCGGCTTCCGTCAGGTAGCCGAGGGTGGCGCCGGTCTGCTCGGCGATCCACTGGGCGGCGGCGTGCAGTGCCGCAGCTTGCGGGTGCTGGACGGCGGCGTTGCCGAGGAAGATACCCTTGCGCTCGCCCGATACCAGGCTGGCGGCCACGGCCTTGGCGGCGTCCGATGCCTCGATGGCGTCGAAACCGGCCGGGGCAGCGACCGACTTGGCGGCAGCGACAGCAGCAACCACCTGCGACAGTTCCGACAGCCAGGCCGAAGGCGCGGCGATCAGTTTGCTGTCGACTTTCATCAGCAGGTCGTCGTCGGTGGCGTGCAGGATGGACAGCTTGGCGCCGCCCTTGACGGACGTGCGCAGGCGCGTGGCCAGCAGCGGATGATCCTTGCGCAGGAACGAGCCGATCACGAAGGCGCGGTCGAGTGCGCCGAAATCGTTGATCGACATGCCCAGCCATGGGGTCACGCCTTGCAGGGCAAAGTCGGTCTGGCGCAGACGCGTGTCAACGCTCTCCGAGCCCATGGCGCGCGTGAGTTTTTGCAGCAGGTGCAGTTCTTCCAGCGTCGAGTGCGGCGTGGCCAGCGTGGCCAGCGCATTGGCGCCGTGTTCGTGACGGATGTTTTTCAGGCCGTGCGCAACATATTCCAGCGCGGTCTGCCAATCGACTTCCTTCCACTCGCCGCCTTGCTTGAGCATAGGCTGCGTGAGGCGGTCGGCGCTTTCCAGACCTTCGTAGGCGAAGCGGTCCTTGTCGGAAATCCAGCACTCGTTGACGGCGTCGTTTTCCAGCGGCAGCACGCGTTTGACTTTGCCGCCCTTCACTTGCACGATCAGGTTGGCGCCCAGGCCATCATGCGGCGATACCGATTTACGGCGCGACAGTTCCCACGAACGGGCGCTGTAGCGGAAAGGCTTGGAGGTCAGCGCGCCCACCGGGCACAGGTCGATCATATTGCCCGACATTTCCGAGTTGACGGTCTGGCCGACGAACGCGGTAATTTCGGAATGTTCGCCGCGGCCGATCATGCCCAGCTCCATCACGCCGGCCACTTCCTGGCCAAAGCGTACGCAGCGGGTGCACTGGATGCAGCGCGCCATTTCCTGCATGGACACCAGCGGGCCGGCGTCTTTAGGAACGACCACGCGCTTGTCTTCTTCGTAGCGCGATTCGCCCTTGCCGTAGCCCACTGCCAAATCCTGCAGCTGGCATTCGCCGCCCTGATCGCAGATCGGGCAGTCGAGCGGGTGATTAATCAGCAGGAATTCCATCACCGACTTTTGCGCCTGCACGGCCTTGTCCGAGGCGGAACGCACGATCATGCCCGCCGAGACCGGCGTAGCACATGCCGGCAGCGGCTTCGGTGCTTTTTCCACTTCAACCAGGCACATGCGGCAGTTTGCTGCGATCGACAATTTCTTGTGATAGCAGAAGTGCGGAATGTAGGTTCCCAACTTGTTGGCGGCGTCCATCACCATGCTACCAGCAGGGACTTCGACTTTTTTGCCGTCTATTTCGATTTCAACCATGGTGATTGTTACCAGCTTTAGATGTAAGCGGGCACACAGCAGTTCTTGTGCTCGATATGATGTTCAAATTCTTCCCGGAATTGCTTGATGAACGCACGCATCGGCATGGCCGCCGCGTCGCCCAGCGCGCAAATCGTGCGGCCCTGGATGTTGTCGCAAATGGAGTTCAGCACGTCCAGATCGGAAGCGCGGCCCTGGCCGTTTTCGATGCGGTGGATCATGCGGTACATCCAGCCCGTGCCTTCGCGGCAAGGGGTGCACTGGCCGCACGACTCTTCAAAGTAGAAGTACGCCAGGCGTTCCATGGCCTTGACCATGCAACGGGTTTCGTCCATGACGATGACGGCGCCCGAACCGAGCATGGAGCCGGCCTTGGCAATCGAATCGTAGTCGAGGTCGGTTTGCATCATGATCTCGCCGCGGATCACCGGCGACGACGAACCGCCAGGAATCACGGCCTTGATCTTTTTGCCGCCGCGCATGCCACCGGCGAGTTCCAGCAGCTTGGCAAACGGGGTGCCGAGCGGAACTTCGTAGTTGCCCGGACGCTCCACGTCGCCCGAGATCGAGAAGATCTTCGAGCCGCCGTTGTTCGGACGGCCGATGGCCAGGTATTTTTCCGGGCCCATGTTGAGGATGAACGGCACCGCAGCAAACGTTTCGGTGTTGTTGATCGTGGTCGGCTTGCCGTACAGACCGAACGAGGCCGGGAACGGCGGCTTGAAGCGCGGCTGGCCTTTTTTGCCTTCCAGCGATTCGAGCAGCGCGGTTTCTTCGCCGCAGATATAGGCGCCGTAACCGTGGTGGGCGTGCAGCTGGAAGCTGAATTCGCTGCCCATGATCTTGTCACCGAGGAAGCCGGCGGCGCGCGCTTCTTCCAGCGCTTCTTCGAACAGCTGGTATTCCGCGAAAATTTCGCCGTGGATGTAGTTGTAACCCACGGTGATGCCCATGGCGTAAGCGCCAATGGCCATGCCTTCGATCAGCGCATGGGGGTTGTAGCGAATGATGTCGCGATCCTTGAAAGTGCCTGGCTCGCCCTCATCTGTATTGCAGACCAGGTACTTTTGGCCAGGGAACTGGCGCGGCATGAAGCTCCACTTGAGGCCGGTCGGGAAACCCGCACCGCCACGGCCGCGCAGCGACGACGCCTTCAGGTCGGCGATGATCTGTTCCGGGGTGATTTTCTCTTCGAGAATACGGCGCAGGGCGCTGTAGCCGCCGCGCTTGACGTAGTCTTCCAGGTGCCAGTTTTCACCGTCCAGGCCAGCCAGGATAACGGGATCGATGTGTCGGTTGTGGAGCGAGGTCATTTCTTGAGTTCCTCCACGAGGCTATCGATTTTATCGTTGGTCATGAAACTACACATGCGGTGGTTATTTACCAGCAGCACCGGTGCGTCGCCACAGGCGCCCATGCACTCGCCTTCCATCAGCGTGAATTCGCCGTCTTCGGTGGTGTCGCGGTAGTCGATGCCCAGTTTCTGCTTGAGGTGGTGCGCAGCGCGCTCGCCGCCCGATAGGGCGCATGGCAGGTTGGTGCACACGGTGATCTTGTGCTTGCCGATGGGCTTCAGGTTGTACATATTGTAGAACGTGGCGACTTCCTGCACGGCGATGGCCGGCATGCGGATGTAGTCGGCCAGTTCCTGCATGGTTTCCGGCGAAATCCAGCCCAGCTCAACCTGGGCGTGCGCCAGCGACGCCATCACGGCGGACTGACGCTGGTCGTCCGGGTACTTGGCCAGCTCGCGGTCGATTTTTTGATAGCACTGCTCTGATAACAACATAATCTTTTCTGCCTTTCGGACTTATCGGTCAATGGAGCCGAAAACGATGTCTTGGGTGCCGATGATCGTGACGGCGTCGGCGATCATGTGACCGCGCGCCATTTCGTCGAGGGCCTGCAGGTGGGCAAAGCCCGGAGCACGGATCTTCAGGCGGTACGGCTTGTTGGCGCCATCGGACACCAGATAGATGCCGAACTCGCCCTTCGGGTGCTCGACCGCCGAATAGGCTTCGCCCGGCGGTACGTGGAAACCTTCGGTGAACAGCTTGAAGTGATGGATCAGCTCTTCCATGCTGGTCTTCATCTCGGCACGCGAAGGCGGGGCGATCTTGTGGTTCGAGGTGATGACCGGGCCGGGGTTGTTCCGCAACCATTCCACGCACTGCTTGATGATGCGGTTCGACTGACGCATCTCTTCAACACGAACCAGGTAACGGTCATAACAGTCACCATTCGTACCGATTGGGATATCAAAATCCAGCAGATCGTAGACTTCGTAAGGC
>JBEVNE010000178.1:0-4922 GCA_040508275.1 Duganella sp. | reverse complement strand
GCAGGCCCATGCGTTCGTACTTGGGCTGCGCCGCGCAGAACTCGGGCAGGATGCGCCACAACGGTGCATTCTTGTCGTAGTCGTCCTTGAACTGCTGCAGCGCGGTGACCAGCGTGTTCCAGCGGCCCTTGGTGATGCCGATGGTGAACATGATGAAGAACGAGTAGAGGCCGGTCTTCTCGACGATGACGCCATGCTCGGCGAGGTACTTGGTCACGATGGACGCAGGGATGCCGGTGTCGTCGAACTGGCCGTTCAGCGACAGGCCCGGGTTGACGATGGTGGCCTTGATCGGGTCGAGCATGTTGAAGTTCGGCGCCAGGTTGCCAAAACCGTGCCAGTCGTCTTCCGCCTTGATGACCCAGTCTTCACGCGAGCCGATGCCTTCTTCGGCGAAGTTTTGCGGACCCCAGACTTTGAACCACCAGTCCTGGCCCCATTCGGCGTCGATCTTTTTCATGGCGCGGCGGAAGTCCAGCGCTTCCAGGATCGATTCTTCCACCAGCGCGGTGCCGCCCGGCGCTTCCATCATCGCCGCCGCCACGTCGCACGAGGCGATGATCGAATACTGCGGCGAGGTCGAAGTGTGCATCAGGTAGGCCTCGTTAAAGGCATCCCGGTCCAGCTTGACCGATTCCGACTCGCGCACCAGCACCTGCGAAGCCTGCGACAGGCCGGCCAGCAGCTTGTGGGTCGATTGGGTCGAGAAGATCATCGATTCCTTGGCGCGCGGACGGTCCTTGCCGATCGCGTGCATGTCCTTGTAGAAGTCGTGGAAGGTGGCGTGCGGCAGCCAGGCTTCGTCGAAGTGCAGGGTGTCGATCTGGCCGTCCAGCATTTCGCGCAGGGTTTCCACGTTGTAGACCACGCCGTCGTAGGTCGATTGCGTAATGGTCAGGATGCGCGGCTTCTTGTTGACGGCTTCACGGGCGAACGGATTGGCCTCGATCTTGCGCATGATGCTCTCCATCGAGAACTCTTCGAGCGGGATCGGGCCGATGATGCCCAAGTGGTTCCGGGTCGGCATGAGGAACACGGGAATCGCGCCGCACATGATGATCGAGTGGAGGATCGACTTGTGGCAGTTACGGTCCACCACCACGATGTCGCCCGGCGCCACGGTCGAGTGCCAGACCATTTTATTGGACGTCGAAGTGCCGTTGGTCACAAAATAGCAGTGGTCGGCGTTGAAGATGCGGGCGGCGTTGCGCTCGGACTTGGCCACCGGGCCGGTATGGTCGAGCAGCTGGCCCAGTTCTTCGACGGCGTTGCAGACGTCGGCGCGCAGCATGTTCTCACCGAAGAACTGGTGGAACATCTGACCGATCGGCGACTTGAGGAAGGCCACGCCGCCCGAGTGGCCGGGGCAGTGCCACGAGTACGAACCGTCGTTGGCGTATTCGACCAGCGCGCGGAAGAACGGCGGCGCCAGGCCGTCGAGGTAGGACTTGGCCTCGCGGATGATGTGGCGGGCGACGAATTCCGGCGTATCTTCAAACATGTGGATGAAGCCGTGCAGTTCGCGCAGGATATCGTTGGGGATATGGCGCGAGGTGCGGGTTTCGCCGTACAGGTAAATCGGGATGTCGGCGTTCTTGTGGCGGATTTCTTCGACAAAGGCGCGCAGCGACTTCAGCGCCACGTCGGTTTCCTCGGTCGAGCCGGCGCCAAATTCCTCGTCGTCAATCGACAGTACAAAAGCCGAGGCGCGTGATTGCTGCTGGGCAAACTGCGACAGATCGCCGTAGCTGGTCACGCCCACCACTTCCATGCCTTCTTTTTCCATCGCATCGGCGAGGGCGCGAATGCCCAGGCCGGACGTGTTCTCGGAACGGAAATCCTCGTCGATGATGACGATGGGGAAACGAAATTTCATGCATGTCTCCAAAAAAGCAAACCGCCCGATACGTCTGCAGGGGCGGCAAGGGCGCGACCCTCATGTGGGGGCCGCAGAAAAAATAAGAACGGGATTCTCGCAGAAATGGGGCTGCTGCGGTGAAAAAATATCATAATTGGCGCCAAACCCCGGTACCGCAGCATGCGGCAACGGTATGACACTGTCATTACGGCGTCATTACAAACAACAAATCAGCCTTTGCGCTGGTAAGTCACCAACGCATACGCCAGGCCGGAAGCTTGGGAAACATGCGCTTCGCGCGCGGTTTCCTGCCAGTTTGCGGCGTCAATCTCCGGGAAAAACGCGTCGCAATCGAAGCTGGCGCCAATCTCGGTGATGATCAGCGTGTTCGCCAGCGCCAGCGATTGTTGATAAATTTCCGCTCCGCCGATGATGAAACCGTCCGCCCCCTGCAGCAGCTCAACGGCGGCGGCCAGCGAAGCGGCGCTTTCCGCGCCATCGTGGCGCCAGCCGGCATTGCGGGTAACGACGATATTACGGCGGTTCGGCAGCGGCCGGCCGATCGATTCAAAGGTTTTGCGGCCCATGATGATAGGGTGGCCGGTGGTCACGCGCTTGAAGTGCGCCAGGTCTTCCGGCAGTTTCCACGGCAGCGTGTTGTTGATGCCGATGCCACGCTGCTGATCGGTGGCGACGATGATGGTCAGGTTGCTCATGAACTTGTGTTTTTGTTAGTGTTTTGTGATGGCTGCTGCAGGATAGCCGACATTATCGCGGAAAACGCCGCTGCGCAGTTGCTGCCTCTTTTTCTATGTGATTTGACCACACCGCATGAAAATGCTCGTCGAGTGGTAGCATGTTGATTACAATCGAATCATTGATAGCGTTACGCTGGAGGGCAGCCACATGGCCACAGTCAATGTAAGAAACCTGCCTGATGCCGTGGATCGTGCGCTTCGCGTGCGCGCCGCCCATCATGGTCGCAGCACAGAGGCGGAAATCCGCTTCATCCTGGAACAAGCCACCCGGCCAGCCGAGCGCGTCAAGCTGGGCTCCTTGCTGGTTTCCATCGCCCGTGAGGCCGGCGGCCTGACCGATGAAGAACATGCGCTGCTTGAGAGCGTGCGCGACAAAACTCCGGCCGAGCCGATGACGTTGGAATGATTATCCTCGATACCAACGTCATTTCCGCGCGAGCCAAGGCAGCGGGCAAAGCCATCGCCAAGGCAGATGGCTACATCGCGGCCACGGCCGCCGCGCATGGCCTGGTCGTGGCGACACGCGACACCAGCCCATTCAAGGCCGGAGGGCTGAGCGTCATCAACCCTTGGGAAGCATCTCCATGAAGGTGCCTCGTTCTTAGCGCGCGAGCTCACGCACGCATTGGGCGAGCAGCGGCAGCCCCGGGCTGTCGCGAGTGGTGGCAATATTAAATCGCATATAGGCATGATGGGCTTCGCTGCCAAACAGTTCGCCCGGTGCAGTCAGGTGGCCTGCCTGGTGCATCGCATGTGCGACCCTGGTGGCGTTAGCGTCGCCAGGCATGCGCGCCCACAGGAACATGCCGGCGTCAGGTACATGGTCGAGGGTGCAGCCGATTTGTCGCAGTTGCTCGGCGGTGGTGTGGCGATGCTGGTCGAGACGTGCCCGCAACTGGCTGCAATGCTGGCGGTAGCCGCCCTGCGACAGCATCTGGTAGGCCAGGCGTTGGGGCAGCGTGCAGGCGCTGATGCCGGATACGGTGCGCAGTACCGTCAGCCATGCGATGTCGGCTGGACTGGCAGCCAGAAAGCCCATGCGCAGGCCGGCTGCCAGTGTTTTGGAAAAACTGCCGATGTAAATGACCCTGTGCAGTTGGTCCAGTGTCGCCAGCCGGGTGATGCCGGCCGATGGTGATACCAGATCGCCGTAAGTGTCGTCCTCGACAATGGTGAAATCAAATTCTTCGGCAAGACGCAGCAACTGGAATGCCTTGGGCGGCGAGATATTGCCTGAGGTCGGGTTGTTCAGCACCGAACAGGTGAAATAGTAGCGCGGTTTGTGACGCTCGCATAACTGACGCAGGATGGCAAGATCGGGACCGTCGGCCAGTCTTGGCACCAATGCGGCGGCCAAACCGTTTGCCATCAGCCTGTCGCGCAGTAAAAACGGTCCCGGATCATCGATCAGCACAAACTCGTTCGGCCTGCGCAAGTTACCCATGACGATGAGATGGATTGCTTCAGTGGCGCCGCCGGTGACCATGATCTGGCTCGGTGGTGCATCGACCTGGATTTCTTTCAGCTTGCCCTGCAATTGCTGGCGCAGAGGAAGGTAACCTTGCGGATCGCCGTAATCGCTCAAGCTACGCTGGCTGGCGCGCGCTACTGTGCGTAGTGCGCTGCTGATCGAGGCTTCGTCAATCCAATGCGGCGGCAGTACCCCGGCGCCAAGTGTACTGAGGTTAGGGCGGTCGGCTTGTAGCAGGCGCAGCCGCCACCATTCGGCCAGCGGAATATTGAGATGACTGCGCCCTGCAGGCGGCGTTTGTCTGGTCTGGCGCACATAGAAACCGCTGCCGGCACGTGATTCAACGACACTGTGCGCGACCAACTTGTCGTAAGCGCGCGCGACGGTGTCGGCGCTGGTGCCGCAGTCTGCGGCCAGTTGCCTGACTGAAGGCAGACGATAGCCTGCTGCAATCTCACCCGCCTGAATCCGGCGTGTCACCATCTCGGCCACTCTGTCTACCAGTGTCATACGTCCGTGCTGGCTGACGATCTGGTCCAACTGTGTGCGGTTGAATGTCGCCTCACTCTGGTGCGACGTACGCGTTCTTGGCATAAGCTTTCCTGTTTTTATACTGTACTGAATAAAAATGCCATACGGATGGTAGTTTTATAATCTCAGTGTACTGATGTCGTACTAGCATGACAATAGTGTTTGACCTTATATTGTGCAACAAGCTATCCCGTCAATATAAAGGCCATCGTATGCACACTGCTCATCATCGTTCAGTCCCGCGTTTATTGTCCCTTCCTGCCGCGCTGTTGGGCTGCTGTGTGTTGACCTGCGCGGCGCTGCC
>JBEVNE010000173.1:0-7092 GCA_040508275.1 Duganella sp. | reverse complement strand
GACGCTACGCCGCGACCCGACGTAGCGATGCCCGACACGGTACAATGGCGCCATCATGTTCAATCCCTCTTCCGACGATGTGCGCCGTTTTTTTTGCGAAGTGTTTCGCAAGCAGCGCGCCAATGAAATTCTCACTCCGCTCGAAACCATGGCGTCCGACTGGGTGCGCCATCATCCCGAGTACCACGACGTCCTGAGTGACGTCGAAACGGCGCTCGGCCGCAATTACTCGGTAGAAGGCGCCCAGGCCAACCCGTTCCTGCACCTGTCCATGCACCTGTCGATCGACGAACAGATCTCGATCGACCAGCCGCATGGCATCCGCGAGGCCGCTACCGCCCTCACGCTCAAGCTCGACGACGCCCACGCGGCCCAGCACGAAATCATGGAATGCCTGGGCGAGATGATCTGGAACGCCCAGCGCAACGGCACACCGCCCGATGGCGCCGGGTATGTTGATGCTGTCCGGCGTCGGATTCGTTAAAACAACCCCTTCCCCTCCGCCAACAGCGCTTGGCGGAGGGGGTAAAAAAAAAGCCACGCATCGCGTGGCTTTCTTCTTTGCAACCTGATTACTTGGCTTCAGCAGGTGCGGCTGCAACAGCCGCAGGCTCATCCAGCGTAAACGCTTTCAGACCGAGAATATCGCTGCTGTAGTGGCGAATCTTGTTGGCCAGTACCGGGTCGCTGTTGAGCTTCTGCCCATACGACGGCACCATGGCCTTCATCTTGGCATCCCACTCCGGCGTCGCCAGCTTGGCCTTGAAGGCGGTCTGCAGCACCTTGATCATGATCGGTGGCGCGGTCGAGGCGCCTGGCGATGCGCCCAGCAGGGCGACGATGCTGCCGTCGGCTGCGGCCACGACTTCGGTACCGAACTGCAGTACACCGCCCTTTTCTGGCAGGTCCTTGACGATCTGTACGCGCTGGCCGGCGTTTTGCAGGGTCCAGTCTTCCATTTTGGCTTCAGGGAAGTATTCGCGCAGGGTGGCCAGACGGTCTTCTGGCGAGTTCAATACCTGTTCGATCAGATATTTGGTCAGCGGAATGTTATCCCAGCCGGCTTGCAGCATCGGACGCACATTGCCGGTGCCGATCGACGCTGGCAGGTCCACCCACGAACCGTTTTTCAGGAACTTGGTCGAGAAGGTAGCGAATGGTCCGAACAGCAGCGCTTTCTTGCCGTCGATAATGCGGGTGTCCAGGTGCGGTACCGACATCGGTGGCGAGCCAACCGAGGCTTTGCCGTACACCTTGGCAGCGTGCTGGGCGATCAGTTTTTCGTTGGTGGTGACCAGCCATTGGCCGCCCACCGGTACGCCGCCGTAGCCTTTGGCTTCGGGGATGCCCGATTTTTCCAGCAGCGGCAGCGAACCGCCGCCGGCGCCGACGAACACGAACTTGGCGCGCACGGTTTTTACCGAGTTATCGTTGAGATTTTTGACGGTCACGTTCCAGTTGCCATCGTTGCCGCGCTTGATGTCTTCTACCTGGTGGCGCAGGTTGACGGTGGCGCCGTGGGTGTCGGTCAGGTGCTTGACCAGGGCGCGGGTCAGGTTGCCGAAATTGACGTCGGTACCGATCTCCATACGGGTGGCGGCAATCTTCTGGCTGGGGTCACGGCCGGTCATGACCAGCGGCGCCCACTCGGCGATCACGGTCGGATCTTCCGAGTACAACATGCCTTTGAACAGGTTTTCCTTTTGCAGTGCAGCATAGCGCTTGCGCAGGAAATTGATGTTGTCATCGCCCCAAACGAAGGACATATGCGGCACATTGTTGATGAAGTTTTTCGCTTCGCCGACGTAGCCGTTCTTGACCTGGTAGGCCCAGAACTGCTTGGAAATCTCGAACTGCTCGTTGATTTCGACCGCTTTCTTGGTCTCGATATGGCCGTCGGCCGCTTCCGGGGTGTAGTTCAGTTCGGCAAATGCCGAGTGGCCGGTGCCGGCGTTGTTCATGGCGTCCGAGCTTTCGGCGGCCACTTTGTCCATGCGCTCGTAGAAAGCCATGGTCAGGGTCGGGTCCATTTCCTTGAGCATGGTGCCCAGCGTGGCGCTCATGGTGCCGGCGCCGATCAGCAACACGTCGACCGGTTTGTCGTCCGAAGGCGCCGGCGACTTGCTGCAGGCGGCCAGTATCAGGCACGACATCAGAATAAGAATTGACTTACGCATACGTAACTCCGTTAAGGGGACTATCGATGGATGCGGCCGGCCATCGTACTGGCGATGACACCGAAACATGGTGGCTGTCTGCCGCGAGGCGGTTACCGCGAGGCGGATGAGGGGGTGACGGCTGCCGGCGCGAACACGCACAGAATCTGCGTGCCTGTCCATAGTTAAAATCAAGGAATGCGATTTTATCAGTCTACTACCAGGCCGAGATGAGGGATAACACTTAAGGCCTGCTGCGCAAACTACGTATTGCCCAAATGCAAAAAAGCCACGCTGAACGTGGCTTCCGGCTTATGCGACATATGCGGTGGTTCAGCGATGCACCACCATATTGCCTGGCAAACTGTGCAGGTAGGCCGCCAGATCGCGGATGTCCTGCTTGCTCAGCGGCTTGACCTGGCCGTTCATGATCGGGTTATTGCGGCCGTTGGCGCCGTCACCGCGCTTGTAGGCGGTGAGCGCATGTTCGAGATAGTCGCGATGCGGGCCGGCCAGCTTGGGATAGCTGGGGTCGAGCGGCGTGTTGTAATCCTTGCCATGGCAGGTAAAGCAGCTGTACTTGTCGGCCAGCGCCTTGCCGTTCGATACATTACCGGCAGCGTGGGCCGGGAGGGCAGACAGGGCAAACGGCAAGGCGCTGCAGAACACGGCGGCGATCAGCTTTTTCATGGAGGCGGTCCTCATTTGGCGCTGGAAGTTGGCTGCGCCTGGGCCTGCTTGGCCGAGGTTTGCTGGGAATAGAACGCGGCGACGTCGGCAATGTCCTGCTCGGACAGGCTGGCGGCGATGCCGCGCATGCTTGGATGCTTGCGCTCGCCTTTTTTATACGCGAGCAAGGCGGCCTCGATGTACTTGGCCGACTGGCCGCCGATCATCGGCACCTGGTACACCTCGGGGAAGGTGGCCTTGTAGCCGGGGATGCCGTGACAGCCGATGCACATTTCGATCTTTGCCTTGGCGGCCTGGGCATTGCCCACGATTTCCGCTGCCGCTGCATGCGTGAGCGTGGCTGGCGTAATGCTGACGAAGCTGGCGCTGACGAGAAGTGCGGTAATTTTTTTCATGGGTGTTTGCAAGGTGAGTAATCGAAGCTACTACTGCCGGAAGCAAAACTTAATTTTTATACTATCTGGTGGCTGATTCTAACCCAACAAATTTGACAAAGCTACACAGATTCATTGCCGAAAACAACAGCAGCACAACGGTCTTTTGCACTGCAACGTAGCGCATTCTCCCCTATACTCGGCCTATCCTTTTACCCGAGATAAATAGCATGCAAGCCACTCCCCGCTTCGAAGGTTCCGACCAGTACGTTGCCACCCACGACCTGAAACTCGCCGTCAACGCCGCCCTCACCTTGCAGCGGCCGCTCCTGATCAAGGGCGAACCCGGCACCGGCAAGACCATGCTGGCAGAGGAAGTGGCGGCCGCGCTGGACATGCCGTTGCTGCAGTGGCACATCAAATCGACCACCAAGGCCCAGCAGGGCCTGTACGAATACGACGCCGTCTCGCGCCTGCGCGATTCGCAACTGGGCGACGAGCGCGTGCGCGACATTCAGAACTACATTGTCAAGGGCGTGCTGTGGCAGGCGTTCACGGCGCCGGCGCCGGTGGTGCTGCTGATCGACGAGATCGACAAGGCCGACATCGAGTTTCCCAACGACCTGCTGCGCGAACTCGACCGCATGGAGTTCTACGTCTATGAAACGCGCGAAATGGTGCGCGCCGTGCACCGGCCGCTGGTCATCATCACCTCCAACAACGAGAAGGAACTGCCGGACGCTTTTTTGCGCCGCTGCTTCTTCCATTACATCCAGTTCCCCGACCGCGACACCATGGAACGCATCGTCGCCGTGCACTATCCCCATCTGAAAAAAGAACTGCTGGCGCAGGCGCTGCAAACCTTTTACGCGCTGCGCGAGGTGCCGGGCCTGAAGAAAAAACCGTCCACCTCGGAATTCCTCGACTGGCTCAAGCTGCTGCTGGCCGAAGACATTCCGGCCAGCGCCCTGCACGGCACCGACAGCGCCGCCGTGGTGCCGCCGCTGCACGGCGCCCTGCTCAAGAATGAACAGGACGTGCACCTGTTCGAGCGGCTGGTGTTCATGGCAAGGAACAAGCGCTGATGAAGGACGTTACCCCAATCACACTGGAACTGCACGGCGTGCGCCTGGAAGCGCTGGCGCCGCACCACGCCGAAGGCTTGCGCGCCGCCGCTGCGGATGGCGAACTGTGGCAGTTGCGCGTAACCTCCGTGCCCGAACCGGACCAGGTGGACGGCTACATCTTCAAGGCTTACGAGATGCGCGGCAGCCGCCAGGCCTTTGCCGTGATCGATAGCGCCAGCGGCGCAGTGATCGGCACCACCAGCTACCACGACATCGTGCCCGAACTGGAGCGGCTGGAAATCGGCTACACCTGGTACGCCAAACGCTGGCAGCGCAGCCACGTCAACACCACCTGCAAACTGCTGCTGCTCAGCCATGCCTTCGAGACGCTGGGCGCCGCGCTGGTGGGGCTGCGCACCGATAATTTCAACTTCGCCTCGCAGGCGGCCATCGAGCGGCTGGGTGCAAAAAAGGATGGCGTGCTGCGTCACCACGCGCTGCGCCGCGACGGCACCGTGCGCGACACCGTCATGTACAGCTTTGCCGCCGGCGAGTGGCCCGAGATCAAGGCCCACCTGCGCTACCTGCTGGCGCGGCACGGAAGCACCTGACATGCTGATCGACTTTTTCTTCACCCTCAAGGACGCCAGGGTGCCCGTGTCGATCAAGGAATTTCTGACGCTGCTCGAAGCGCTGCAAAAGAACGTGATCGGCGCCTCGCTCGACGAGTTCTATTACCTGGCGCGCCTGACGCTGGTCAAGGACGAGGCCCACTACGACAAGTTCGACCGCGCTTTCGGCCTGTATTTCAAGGGCATTGCCGCCAGCTTCGACGACAAGCAAGACATACCGCTGGACTGGCTGCTGCAGCGCATGAAGCGCGAGCTGACCGACGAACAAAAGGCGCAGCTGGAAAAATTCGGCTACGACAAGCTGATGGAACGGCTGGCCGAACTGTTAAAAGAACAGAAGGAGCGCCACGAAGGCGGCAGCAAATGGATCGGCACCGGCGGCACCTCGCCCTTCGGCCACGGCGGCACCAACCCGGAAGGCATCCGCATCGGTGGCAAGGGCGGCAACCGCAATGCCGTCAAGGTATGGGATGCGCGCGCCTACCAGGACTACGACGGCGAGCGCGCCATCGGCACGCGCAATATCAAGGTGGCGCTGCGGCGCCTGCGCAAGTTTGCGCGCGACGGCGCCCATGACGAACTGGCGCTGGACGCCACCATCCGCGCCACCGCCAGCAACGCCGGCTACCTTGACATCAAGATGCAGCCCGAACGCCGCAACAATATCAAGGTACTGATGCTGTTCGATGTCGGCGGCTCGATGGACGACCATATCGAGCGCACCGAGCAGCTGTTTGCCGCCTCAAAGACCGAATTCAAGAACATGGAGTTCTTTTACTTCCATAACTGCGTCTATGATTTTGTGTGGAAGAACAACCGGCGCCGCCATTCGGAACGCTTTGCCACCTGGGACATCCTGCGCAAATACCCGCCCGACACCAAGCTGATTTTTGTCGGCGACGCCACCATGAGCCCCTACGAAATCGTGCAGGCGGGCGGCTCGGTCGAGTACAACAACGCCGAGGCGGGCAGCACATGGCTGACGCGCTTCACCAATGCGTTCCCCAAGTTCGTCTGGCTCAACCCGGAACCGGAAGGCCTGTGGCAGTACCGCCAGTCGATTGCCATCATCCGCCAGCTGATGAACGACCGCATGTATGGCTTGACCATCGATGGGCTGGAGGGGGCGATGCGGGCGTTGAGTAAATAGCCGGAATCAGCCGGTTGCCGGTTGGCGTCGCAGCAGTGTGCGGATGACCGGCCGGGACATCATATGGGCGATGAGGCGATCTTTTTGCGCAGGCAGCAGATCGCTGGCTGCCACCATGGCGGGCCAGGTTTCCAGCGCCTGCGAGCAAACGTCCCGGACCACGGCGCGCAGGCGTGGCTCCGCCATGCCGGTCGCATCGCTGAAGGCGCGCACCAGTTTAGGAGACAGTTCCTGCGATTTTTCCTGGTCTGGCGTGAACTTCAAGGCATGCCCGTTACCGTTGACATAGACGCTGAGCGCAACGATATCGTAAGCGGGAGACAGCGCCACGCTGCCATCGCCGGTATGCAAAATGCCGATGTTTTTAAGGTGCATGTCGAAATTACCAAGCAGCTCGTTGATGGCAAGACGGCGGAATAATTCCATCACAGCGCCCTCGCCCAGCCCCGGAAAGTCCAGCATGATCTTTGCAACATCCGAGTAGGCAGCGCCGGTATATTTGTCCATCGGGTCAACACCGAAGACCTGCGCAAAGTCTTCGACATGGCGCCTTCCCCTGTATGAGGCTGAGACATCGCGATCAAACCGTTGAACAGCCAAAAAATAATCATCGCGTCCATCGACCAGCGGCGCCTGCCGGTCGATCAGGCTCATCGGCTGCAATGTCGCAGCGCACACGTGGGCGCCGGCAGCCCGCGCCAATGCCAGCGACAGATGCTCCACCTGAGGCAGGCGCTCATAGCTTGCGACCGGCAACTTGCCGATCACGTGACCGCCATCGAAATGACGCGTTACAACAAAGCGTTTGCCATCGCTGACCAGGGATAACTTGGGCTGCATGCCGGACAGGGAAAAGCCATCTTCCATCGGCTCGTCCACCACACTCATTTTGGGAGCAGCAGAGGTCGCATAAGCGACATCGACATTCAGCCGGGTAATGTCGCCATACTGAAACAAATGGCCGATCCGCTGATCGCCAAGGAAGATTGCCAACACACGGCATCTCATTGTGGCGCCTCGCGA
>JBEVNE010000170.1:0-15298 GCA_040508275.1 Duganella sp. | reverse complement strand
CCAGGCGCGGTTTTCCCTGCACGGTGGCGCAGGGCCGTTCTACAAGCTGTATGCGGCATTCGTGATCCTGGCGATCATCGTCATCGGCGTTGCCATGTGGTCGCTGCTTTCCGCCGCGCCTGTCCAGATGGCCAAAGGCAATCTGAATGTCAAGGCCGATCAGATCGCCCGCAGCATGTGGATTTTTGCTGCCATCTATATTCTGCTGCTGTCGCTGATACCGCTGTTTGTCTCGCTGGTGCAGAACCTGGTGTGGAACCATGCCCAGCTGGAGCAGCACCGCTTCCAGTCGGAAGTGAAATGGGGCCGCATGCTGTTCATCATCGTCAGCAATTATGTGGCGGTGATCTGCACGCTGGGCCTGTTTCTGCCGTTTGCCCAGGTGCGCCTGATGCGTTACCGGATCGAATCGCTGGCGTTGTTGCCGCAAGGGAGCCTCGATGATATCGTGGTCCAGGCTGGCGCCGACGTCGGCGCGGCCGGCGAAGGCGTGGCCGATTTCATGGATTTCGACTTTTCACTGTAAACAATGGATACACCGGCCATCGCCGCCCGCTATTTCGACGGCAAGACTTCGCGCCTGCACCGCGTGACCCTGAATGTGCGCGACGGCGTGGCTTATCTGTCGGGCGACGCCGAGCGCTCGGCGCCGCTGGCCAGTTTGCGTGTTTCCGAGCGCGCCCGCCACGCCGCGCGCAAGGTCACTTTTGACGACGGTGCATGGCTGGAAATCGATGACCGCGAAGCCTTCGAGCAGGTGCTGGCCGGCACCGGTCACCGCGACAGCCACGTGGTGCGCGCCCAGCAAAGCTGGCGCGGGGTGCTGCTGGCGCTGGTCGCCACGGTGGCGGTGCTGATGTCGTCCTATCTTTACCTGTTGCCGGCAGCGGCAGGCTGGGTGGCCAGCGCCTTGCCAGTCAAGGTCGAGCGCCAGCTGGGGCAGGGCGTGCTCGAGGTGCTGGACAAGCGGATGCTGGCGCCGAGCAAGTTGCCGCTGGCGCGGCAGCAGCAGTTGCGCCAGCAGTTTACCGCCATGACGGCGCCCGAACCCGGCGCGCCGGGCTGGCAACTGGTGTTTCGCAGCAGCCGCGTGGGGCCGAATGCGTTTGCGCTGCCGTCCGGCGACATTGTCATGACCGATGAACTGGTGGCGCTGTTGAGCGGACAGGGTCAGGATCAGGTCGGCGGTGACAGGGAGGTCATGGCCGTGCTGGCGCACGAGCTCGGACATTTGCACCGGCGTCACCTCACGCGCCGCATGGTCCAGAGTTCGGCGGTGGCGGCAGCCACCTGGCTGATTTTCGGCGATATCTCGTCCATGCTGACCGCGCTGCCCACCGTGGCGCTGGACATGAAATATTCGCGCGACGCCGAGTACGAGGCCGACGATTATGCCGTGGCGATGTTGCGCCGCAATGGTATCGATCCCGAGTACATGGCGCAGTCGTTCATCAAGCTGCAGCAGTATCAGGACCGGGAGCGCAAACAGGAGCAAAACGGAGCAGCGCAGTTGTGGTCCAGCCACCCCGCCAGCGCCGAGCGTATCGCGCGCATCCGCGCCGCCCGATAGGTGAGATCGGCCAGGCGGGCACCTTGATCTGGCACAAGGTCCATTTAGTTTCCTCAAGGTATACATTAACGCGACAGCAGATAAAGATGACGATATGCAATCGTGATCGGTATTGCTATGATGGGTGTACAACTTGATAAGGAGAGACGGATGAAGCTGAAAGCACTGTGCAGCACGCTGGCCCTGGTTTCCATATGCAATGCCGGCGGCGCCCAGGCGCAGCAAGTGGTCCGTCTCGGCAACCTCAAGTTTGCCCACTACGGCGCCGTCTCGTATATCAAGGAAATTGCTCCCAAGTGCGGCATCAAGGTCGAGGAACATGTATTTGCCAAGGGCCTGGACGTGATGCAGGCCATTATTGCCGGCTCGCTCGATGTCGGCGCCACCGCCTCCGAAGCGGCCATCGCCGGCCGTGCCGGTGGTGCGCCGATTTACGTGGTGGCCGGTTTTGCCAAAGGCGGCGCCCGGCTGGTGGGACGCACCGACCTGGCGATCAAGTCGGTCAAGGATCTCAAGGGCAAGCGCGTGGGCGTGACGCGCGGCGGCATCCAGGAAGTCCTGCTGCTGGCCGAACTGCAAAAGCATAATATGACGGCGTCCGAGCAGCCGGGCAAGGATGTGCGGCTGGTGTTCCTCGCCTATGCCGACCTGAACCAGGCGCTGCTGGGCAAGAATATCGACGCCATGATGCAGTCCGAGCCGCAGTCGTCGCAGGCGCTCAACAAGGGTTTTGGCAGCGAAATCCTGAAACCCTACGATACGCCGATCGGCGAGCCGATACGTACCATGGTGATGACGGAAAAGTTTTATAAAGAGCAGCGTCCGCTGGCGCAAAAATTCCTCAACTGCTTCGTGCAGGCCACCAAGACCTTTATCGAACAGCCGGCCATCGCTGAAAAATACGTGCGCGAGGTGGTCTTCAAGGGCCAGATCACGCGCGACGACTTCAACGACGCCATCGGCAATTCGCCGTACAGCTACGACATCACGCCGGCCCACATCCAGATCACCACCGACACCATGTTCAAGACCGGGGTAGGGCGCATGAGCCGCCCGCCGGCGGCTGCCGAGTGGGTGCGGACCGACCTGCTCGACGCCGCCAAGAAAACCGTGGGTGTGAAATAAGATGGCCGCCCGGGGTTCCTCCTGGCGCCAGGCCGGCGTCGGCCTGATCGTGCCCGTGCTGGTGGTGGCGCTGTGGCAGGCGTCGGCCACGCTGGGCTGGGTCAATCCGCAGGTGCTGCCCTCGCCCTTGGCGGTGGTGGAAAAATGGATAGCCTACCTGCTGCCGCTGCAACCGTACGACGCCACCACCAGCAGCTGGCTGGCGTGGGCCGTTTCCGGCGAGCTGATTACCGATTCCATCGGCAGCCTGTACCGCGTGGTGGTGGGCTTTGTCATCGGCGCCGGGCTGGCCTTGCCGCTCGGGCTGGCCATGGGCGCCAACAGCCGCGTATACGACTGGCTCAATCCGCTGGTGCAACTGCTGCGCCCGATACCGCCGATTGCCTACATACCGCTGTCGATCCTGTGGTTTGGCCTCGGTAATCCGCCGGCCATATTCCTGATCGCGCTGGGGGCGTTTTTCCCGGTGCTGATGAATACCATCGCCGGCGTGCGCCAGGTCGATGGCATTTATCTGCGCGCGGCGCGCAACCTGGGCGCCTCGGGCAGCACGCTGTTTGTGCGCGTGATCCTGCCGGCCGCCGTGCCCTACATCCTGTCGGGTGTGCGCATCGGCATCGGCACCGCCTTCATCGTGGTGATCGTCTCCGAGATGATCGCCGTGAACAATGGCCTGGGCTTCCGCATTCTGGAGGCGCGCGAGTATTTTTGGTCGGACAAGATCATCGCCGGCATGATCAGCATCGGCCTGCTCGGGCTGGCGATCGATGTCGGCATGAACAAGCTCAATAACCATTTGCTGCGCTGGCATCGCGGCCTGGAGAACCAATGATGGCTGATCCTCATACGCCGCATATCGTGGTATCGCACGTCAGCAAGGTGTTTCGCACGGCCGAACGCGACGTGGTCGCGCTGCAGGACATCAGCCTGGAAATCCCGCAGGGCCAGCTGGTGTGCCTGCTCGGTCCTTCCGGCTGCGGCAAGTCGACGCTGCTCAACGCGGTTGCCGGATTTGCACCGCCGTCCTCTGGCCTGATCACCGCCGGCGGCCAGGCCGTCAGCGCTCCGGGCCCCGAACGCGGCATGGTATTTCAGGAGTATGCGCTGTTTCCGTGGATGACGGTGGCCGAGAATATCGCTTTCGGCCTGCAGATCAAAGGCCAGAGCAAGGCGCAGATCGGCGCCACGGTCGAGCAGCTGCTGGCCACGCTGTCGCTCGGCGACTTCCGCAACCGCTATCCCAAGGACCTGTCGGGCGGCATGCGCCAGCGCGTGGCGATTGCCCGCGTGCTGGCGCTCGACTCGCCCATCATGCTGATGGATGAGCCGTTCGGCGCGCTCGATGCGCTGACCCGCCGCAACCTGCAGGACGAGCTGCTGCGTATCTGGTCGGAGCTGAAAAAAACCATTATTTTCGTTACCCACAGCATCGAGGAAGCGATTTACCTGGCCGACCGCATCGTCGTCATGACCTACCGGCCCGGCACTGTCAAGCGCGACCTGCTGGTGCCGCTGGCGCGTCCGCGCGACCCGGCCGATGCCGGCTTCAACGCCCTCAAGCGCGAACTCGGGCTGCTGGTGATGGAGGAACAACAGCGCCACCATCATGATGAACTGAGGATGGCTGCCATCGATTGAGCGATGGTGTAAACTGGCAGGATGCAGACCTATTTGTTCATCGCAGCCGTCGTGCTGTACACCTTGTGCGCCGCCTTGCCCTCGCGCCGCAGCGGCCTGATTTCGGCCGTCACCGTGGCGGCCTGGCTCGTGCATGGCTTTGGTCTGTGGACCGACGTGGCCGCCGACGGCTCGCTGCGGCTCGGTTTCGCCGCCATGCTGTCGTCGGCCTTGTGGGTCTCGGTCACCGCCTACTGGCTGGAAAACCGCAATTTCAGCCTCGATGGCTTGCGCCGCCTGGTCATGCCGGCAGCCGCCATCACGGTGGCCTTGCAGGCGTTTTTCCCCGGTAACCTGATCCCGCTCGACGATAAAACCCCGCTGTTCGGCTGGCATATCGCCGTGGCCACCCTGGCCTACAGCACACTGACCATCGCCGCCTTCCATGCCGTGCTGATGGCGTTGCAGGAGGCGCGGCTGCATGGCGCCAGCGACCGCAAAGGATTTTTGTCCGGCGCTATCGACCAGTTGCCGGCTCTGCTCACCATGGAAAAGCTGTTGTTCCGCATGATAGGCATCGGCTTTACGCTGCTCACGCTCACCGTATTGTCCGGCATCGTGTTTTCCGAGCAGTTATTCGGCCAGGCGCTCAAGTGGGACCACAAGTCGGCGTTTACCATGTTGTCCTGGCTGCTGTTCGCCTCCCTGCTGGCGGGGCGCCGCCTGCGCGGCTGGCGCGGCAAGACCGCGCTCAGCTTCACGCTGGCCGGCTTTGCCACCTTGCTGCTGGCGTATGTCGGCAGCCGTTTTGTGTTTGAAGTCGTTTTACATAAGGGATGGGCATGAGCCGTATTTTGTTCTGGATAGGCCTGGTGGCGCTGGTGGTGTTTGCAATCCGCAGCAAGATTCGCAGCGCCAAAAAGCGTCACGAGGAGCAGTTCCGCGAGGCGCAGCGGCGCGCTGGCGCGCCGCAAACGCCGCCGCAGGCCACTGGCGAAGCGCCTGGCGGTGCTGCCGGTTTCAAGGCGCGCAACGCTGAAAAAGCGCTGGCCGACGCCGAAACCATGCTCGAATGCGCCCATTGCGGCGTGTTTTTCCCGGCTGGCGAAGCCGTGCGCTTCGAGGGCCGCCACTTCTGCAGCAAGGCGCACGCCGCCATGCCGCCACCCTGAGGTGGTGGCGCGCCTGCAAGCCCTGGCGGCTTTGTCGGCGCACGCTGCGCAGCCGGCGCAGCCCGGCGCCAATTTCTGGCGTTCACTGCAAACCCTCAATGCCACCCGCATCGTCATTGCGCTGGTGCTGCTGGTCTACCTGAGTTTTGACGGCCGTGGCCTGCGCGCCTCCGGCCATTACCTCTATCTGTGGATTTGCCTGACTTACCTGGCGCTGGCGCTGGTGTTCGCACTGGCGGCCGTGTACTGGCCGCGCCGCTTCCTGGCGCAGATGCTGGCGGCGATCACCTGCGACCTTGCGGTGATTTCGCTGTTGTATGTCGATGGCGGCGGCCTGCACAGCGGCATGGCCATTCTCTACCTGTTCCCGCTGGCCGGCACTGCCATCCTGGCGCCGCTGGTGCTGGCGCTGTTCTGCAGTGCGCTGACAACGCTGTTCATGCTGGGCGTGAGCGTGCTGCAGGTGCTGGCGATGGACGGCGACGACAGCCGCATCGTGCTGCAATCGGGCTTGTACGGCGCCGTCTATTTTGCCGTGGTGCTGGTGGTTAATCGCCTGGCGGCGCGCCTGATCGGCCAGGAAGCGCTGGCGGCCCGGCGCGGGGTGGAAGTCGCGGTCCAGCAGGCCGTCAACCGGCTGGTAATGGCCGATGTCGGCGACGGTATCCTGGTGGTCGATCCCGACGGCTTTATCTGGGCCGGCAATCCGGCCGCCCAGCAGATGCTGGGCATGCACGGGGTGCAGCCGCAGGCTGCGCTGTCGGGCGCTGCTGCGCTGGCGCCGCTGGCGCGCGCCCATGCAGCATGGCGCGCCGACCCGGCGCAGGCTACTGTATTTGTCACCATCAAGCCGGACGATGATCCCGCACTGGCGCCGGCCGCTGCATGGCCGGCTTTGTCGGCCCTCAGCACCCGGTTGCGCGTGCGTTTTGCCGCCGTCGATACGGCCGGCCTGGGCGTCGAGCGCAGCGTGATTTTTTTGCAGGATGTCAGCGAAATCGAGGAGCGCGCGCAGCAGTTGAAGCTGGCCTCGATGGGACGCCTGACCGCCAGTATCGCCCACGAGGTGCGCAATCCGCTGTCGGCCATCGGCCATGCCAACGCGCTGCTGGCGGAAGACATCGATGATGCCCGTCAGCGCCGTCTGCTGACCATCGTCAGCGACAATGTGGCGCGCGTCAACCGCATCGTCGAGGATATCCTGCAACTGTCGCGCAAGTCGCCGCAGCGCCACGCGCCGCTGGCGCTCGACGATTTTCTGGCCGGACTGCGGGCCGAAATGATCGACACCGAGGGCGTGGCGGCGGATGTCATTGCATTGTCGGTGGCGCCCGGCACCCTCGTGCATTTCGATCCGTTTCAGCTGCGCGAAGTGCTCGCCAACCTTGTCGGCAATGCCTTGCGCTATGCCAGCATGACGCCGGCCTCGATCCGCCTGACCCTGCAGGCACAGTCGCAGCGGCTGGAGTTGCATGTGCAGGACGACGGTCCCGGCATCAGCAATGAGGTGCGCGCGCATCTGTTTGAACCGTTTTACACCACATCGAGCAAAGGAACCGGGCTGGGGCTGTATCTGGCGCGCGAATTGTGTTTGAATAATGAAGCGCGGCTCGATTATGAATATCGCTTTGACAGTCATGACAGCCAGCACGCCGGCCGCCGGTCCAGCGGCCGCTTTGTGATTACTTTCGCTGCTACGCCCCAATAAGCGTGGAGCCTCTAAAAACCATAGCGGCTTGCGCAGCAGGTTTTTAGGGGTTCCCTTCGCAGTCCATGAAAGGCTGTTCCTATGAGCGTCAGGTGCCCTCGCGTGCTGGTCGTCGATGATGAAGCCGATCTGCGCGAACTGCTGGAACTGACCCTGCTGAAAATGGGGCTCGAGGTGGACAGCGTGGCCACGCTGGCCAGCGCGCGCGCGCAACTGGCGGCGGGCGATTATCAACTGGTGCTGACCGATATGCGCCTGCCCGACGGCATGGGGCTGGAGCTGGTGCGCGAGGTGACGGCGGCCTGCAAAAACACGCCGATCGCCGTGGTGACGGCTTTCGGCAGCGCCGACAACGCGGTGGTGGCGCTCAAGGCCGGCGCCTTCGATTACATCGCCAAGCCAGTGGCGCTCGACCAGTTACGGCTGCTGGTACGTTCGGCGCTGCGCCTGGCTGACGCGGCGCCGGCCGGGCAGGGTGATGCTGGCGGTATGGCGCCGGCCAGCCGACTGAAAGGCGAATCGGCCGTGATCACCGCCCTGCGCGCGCAGATTGCCCGCCTGGCGCGTTCGATGGCGCCGATTGCCATCAGCGGCGAATCGGGCAGCGGCAAGGAGCTGGCCGCGCGTGAAATCCACGCTCTTGGCGCGCGCGCCGGCAAGCCTTTTATCGCTGTCAACTGCGGCGCCATCCCCGAAGCGCTGATGGAGGCTGAATTTTTTGGCTATCGCAAGGGCGCGTTCACCGGCGCCGCCGAGGAGCGCGACGGCTTTTTTCAGGCCGCCGACGGCGGCACGCTGATGCTCGATGAAGTGGCCGATCTGCCGCTGGCGATGCAGGTCAAGCTGCTGCGGGCGATCCAGGAGCGGCGCGTGCGCAAGCTGGGCGCCACCAGCGAGGAAGCCGTCGATGTGCGCCTGATCAGCGCCACCCATAAAAACCTGGCGCGCTGCGTGGAGCAGGGCAGCTTCCGGCAAGACCTGTTTTACCGCCTGAACGTGATCGAGCTGGCGGTGCCGCCGCTGCGCGAGCGCCACGGCGACCTGGCGCCGCTGTGCGCCGCCATCCTCGAACGCCTTGGCGCCGGCGGCCAGCGCGCCACCCTCGGGCCGGGTGTGCTGGAGGCGCTGGGCGGCTACCGTTTTCCCGGCAATGTGCGGGAACTGGAAAACATTCTCGAACGGGCGCTGGCCTTTGCCAACGATGGCGTGATCGAGGTGGCCGACCTGGCGCTCAAGGCGTCGCCCAGCGAGGGCGCAGGGGCCGCAGCGACACCTTCTGCACCTGCTGCGCCGGCGTCTGCCACACTGCCAGCCAGCCTGCCCGACTACCTGAACCAGGTCGAGCGCGATATCATACTGCGGGCGCTGGCGCAGACGCAGTTCAACCGCACCCAGGCCGCACAACTGCTGGGGATCAGTTTTCGCCAGCTCCGTTACCAGATGCAGAAATTGAATATTCAGGAACCCGAAGCCTCATGAACCAGGTAGTACAGCTGGACGCCGGCGGCTGGTGGCCGGCGGCCACACGCTACGACAGCCCGTTTGTCGACGAACGTCCCGACCCGGCCGACATCACGCTGCTGGTCATCCATAACATCAGTTTGCCGGGCGGGCGCTTTGGCGGCCACCACGTGTCCGACCTGTTCAGCGGCCGTCTGGACTATAATGCTGACCCTTCGTTTGCAGACTTGCGCGGGCTGCGGGTGTCGAGCCATTTTTTTATCCGTCGCGATGGCCGCGTGATGCAGTACGCCTCGGCCAATGCGCGTGCCTGGCATGCGGGCGCCTCGTCGTTCCGGGGGCGGGTAAAATGTAATGATTTCTCGATAGGCGTCGAGCTCGAAGGCAGCGACTTCACACCGTTCGAGCCGGTCCAGTACGAGGTGCTGGCGCGCCTGACCGCAGCGCTGGCGCAGCGCTATCCGCTGACCGATATACAGGGCCATGAACACATTGCGCCGGGCCGGAAAACCGACCCCGGACCGCGATTTGATTGGCAAAAATATATTGCTTTATGTCCTGTGGTCGAGGCCGCCAGCCCTGGACTGCGCGTGGTAAAAGGGCTTCTGCAAAGTCAATAGAAAAATTGCCGGAAACGTCAAATAATACCCTTGCACGGGTAGTTTGCGGCTACTACAATCAGTGCATCGAAAGCGTTTAAACACTATATATAGTAGTTCACATGAAACCGGTTCTCCATTCAGATGTTTGCCTGAAGAACCATTTCAACACCCACTTCATTGCAACTTAGCGACAACTCAGTGATAAGTCTACGGCCGGGCTCGTCTTGGCTGCATGCTTTATTTTTGCCTTTTTATTTACAACATACACCGCGCAGCACTGACTGCACGCTGTTATCCGGGGAGCTTTAATGCAATCTACTCAAGACATCACGATCAATCCAGCGCTGGTCCCAGCAGCCGCTGCGAGCAGCGCCGGCAGCCCATCGACGGCCGCCAGCGACCTCGGTGACTACCGCATCATCCGCCGTAACGGCGCGGTCGTCGCGTTTGAACCGTCGAAAATCGCGGTTGCCATGACCAAGGCCTTTTTGGCCGTCAATGGCGGCCAGGGCGCAGCGTCGGCCCGTATCCGCGAACTGGTAGAACAGCTCACCGCCAGCGTGGTGTCGGCGCTGGTGCGCCGCCAGCCTTCGGGCGGCACTTTCCACATCGAAGACGTGCAGGACCAGGTGGAACTGGCGCTGATGCGCTCGGGCGAGCATGACGTCGCGCGCGCCTACGTGCTGTACCGCGCCAAGCACATGGAAGAGCGCCGCGCCGCCAAGGAAGCCGCCGGTGCTGCGGCCGCCATCAACGCGCCGCAAATCCACGTGCTGGAAAACGGCGAGCGCAAATTGCTCGACATGCACCGCGTGACGGGCCTGATCGGCGCCGCCTGCATCGGCCTGGAAAAACACGTCGATGCCGACGCCATTGTCGCTGAGACCCTGAAAAACCTGTACGACGGCGTGCCGGTCGAAGAACTGCACAAGTCCGCCATCCTGGCAGCGCGCGCGCTGATGGAAAAAGACCCGGCCTACTCGCAGGTAACGGCGCGCATTCTGCTGCACACGATCCGCAAGGAAGTCTTCGGCAAGGAAGTTGCGCAAGGCGCCGCCGCTGCCGAATACCTTAGCTACTTCCCGCAATACATCGCCAAGGGTATCGCGGCCGAACTGCTCGACGCCAAGCTGGCCGAGTTCGACCTTGAGCGCCTGGCCAAGGCGCTGGTTGCCGACCGCGACCTGCAATTCGGCTACATCGGTCTGCAAACCCTGTACGACCGCTACTTCCTGCACGTGCGCGACGTGCGCATCGAAATGCCGCAGGCGTTTTACATGCGCGTGGCCATGGGCCTGTCGCTCAACGAAAAAGACCGCGAAGCGCGCGCCATCGAGTTCTACCACCTGCTGTCGTCGTTCGACTTCATGTCGTCCACGCCAACGCTGTTCAACTCGGGCACGCTGCGCTCGCAACTGTCGTCGTGCTACCTGACCACCGTGTCGGACGACCTCGAAGGCATCTACGACGCCATCAAGGAAAACGCCCTGCTGGCCAAGTTTGCCGGCGGCCTCGGTAACGACTGGACCCCGGTACGCGCACTGGGCGCCCACATCAAGGGCACCAACGGCAAATCGCAGGGCGTGGTGCCGTTCCTGAAAGTGGTCAACGACACCGCCGTGGCGGTCAACCAGGGCGGCAAGCGCAAGGGCGCGGTCTGCGCCTACCTGGAAACCTGGCACATGGACATCGAGGAATTCCTCGACCTGCGCAAGAACACCGGCGACGACCGCCGCCGCACCCACGACATGAACACCGCCAACTGGATTCCAGACCTGTTCATGAAGCGCGTGATGGAAAAAGGCGAGTGGACGCTGTTCTCGCCATCCGATACCCCGGACCTGCACGACCTGGTCGGCAAAGCCTTCGAAAAAGCCTACACCGGCTACGAAGCCAAAGCCGCCGCCGGCGAAATCCGCGTGTTCAAGAAAGTCCAGGCGCTCGACCTGTGGCGCAAGATGCTGTCGATGCTGTTTGAAACCGGTCACCCATGGATCACCTTCAAAGACCCATGCAACATCCGTTCGCCGCAGTCGCACGTGGGCATGGTACACAGCTCGAACCTGTGCACCGAGATCACGCTCAACACCGGTCCTGACGAAATCGCCGTCTGCAACCTCGGCTCGGTCAACCTGCCGGCCCACATGAAAGAGGGCAAGCTCGATCACGTCAAGCTGCAGAAGACCATCCGCACCGCGATGCGCATGTTAGACAACGTCATCGATATCAACTACTACGCCGTCGAAAAAGCACGCAACGCCAATATGCGCCACCGTCCGGTCGGCATGGGCGTAATGGGCTTCCAGGACTGCCTGCACATGATGCGCGTGCCGTTTGCCTCGCAGGAGTGCGTGAATTTCGCCGATACCTCGATGGAAGCGGTGTGCTACTACGCCTACCTGGCTTCGACCGAGCTGGCTGAGGAACGCGGCCACTATGCATCGTACAAAGGCTCGCTGTGGGACCGCGGCATCCTGCCGCAGGACTCGATCAAGCTGCTGGCGGACGAGCGCGGCGGCTACCTCGAGCAAGACCTGTCGTCGGCCATGGACTGGAGCCTGGTGCGCGAGCGCATCGCCCAATTCGGCATGCGCAACTCGAACTGCGTGGCGATTGCCCCGACGGCCACCATTTCGAACATCATCGGCGTATCGGCCTGTATCGAACCGACCTTCCAGAACCTGTACGTCAAATCGAACCTGTCGGGCGAGTTCACCGAAATCAACGCCTACCTGGTGCGCGACCTGAAAGCGCGCGACCTGTGGGATGAAGTGATGATCGCCGACCTGAAATACTTCGACGGCTCGCTGGCCAAGATCGACCGCGTACCGAACGATCTGCGCGAAATCTATGCCACCGCCTTCGAAGTGTCGCCTAGCTGGCTGGTGGAAGCCGCCTCGCGTCGCCAGAAATGGATCGACCAGGCGCAATCGCTGAACATCTACATGGCTGGCGCTTCCGGTAAAAAACTCGACGAAACCTACAAGCTGGCATGGCTGCGTGGCCTGAAAACCACCTACTACCTGCGTACCATCGCCGCCACCCACACGGAAAAATCGACCTCCAAGACCGGCGCCCTGAACGCCGTGGCAGTCGATGGCGGCATGTCGGCCAGCGCCAAGGCTGCCGCGCCAGTCGCGCCGGTGTCTGCCGCTGTGACGGCTGCCGCAGTCGCCGCCTCCGCTGCCGAGGCAGATGGCGAAGCCTGCTACCTGCGTCCGGGCGACGACGGTTTCGAGGAATGCGAAGCCTGCCAGTAATGGTAATGAATGTGCCACGGTGCTGTGGCGGTGTTGAGCAACGCCGCCATATCCGTGCACCGCTAGCCTGAGTGCCGTCATTCCCGCGTGCGCGGTGGTCCGCCACAGCGGGATCCATACCGAGCCGAGCATGGACATGCAGCATGGATTCCCGCCTGCGCGGGAATGACGACTTTGCCGCCCCGGGGGAAACGGGGCCACACATATATATAGAAGGAATTCATCATGTCGCTCTCCTGGGACGAAGACACCACCCCGCAAGCTGCCAACCCGGCCGCCCTGGCGGCCAACAGCGAAGGCACCGCCGAGCAGATCGCCCTGCGCGTGAACGCCGACGACAAGCGCATCATCAACGGCAAAACCGACGTCAACCAGCTGGTGCCGTTCAAGTACAAATGGGCCTGGGACAAATACCTGGCCGGCTGCGCCAACCACTGGATGCCGCAGGAAGTGAATATGCAGCGCGACATCGAGCTGTGGAAAAACCCCAACGGCCTGACCGACGACGAGCGTCGCCTGGTCAAGCGCAACCTCGGGTTTTTCGTCACCGCCGACTCGCTGGCCGCCAACAACATCGTGCTGGGCACCTATCGCCACATCACTGCCCCCGAGTGCCGCCAGTACCTGCTGCGCCAGGCGTTTGAAGAGGCGATCCACACCCACGCCTACCAGTACATCGTCGAATCGCTGGGCCTGGACGAGCAGGAGATTTTCAATGCCTATAACGAGATCAAGTCGATCCGTGACAAGGATGAATTCCTGATCCCGTTCATCAACACCCTGACCGACCCGGCCTTTACCACCGGCACCGTGGAGCAGGATCAGAAGCTGCTCAAGTCGCTGATCGTGTTCGCCTGCCTGATGGAAGGCCTGTTCTTCTACGTCGGCTTTACCCAGATCCTGGCGCTGGGCCGGCAGAACAAGATGATGGGCGCCGCCGAGCAGTACCAGTACATCCTGCGCGACGAATCGATGCATTGCAACTTCGGCATCGACCTGATCAACACCATCAAGATGGAAAACCCACTGCTGTGGACGCCAGCTTTCAAGGAAGAGATCAAGCAGCTGTTCCTGGAAGCGGTGGACCTGGAATACGCCTACGCCGAAGACACCATGCCACGCGGCGTGCTCGGTCTGAACGCCACCATGTTCAAAGGCTACCTGCGCTTCATCGCCAACCGCCGCGCCACCCAGATCGGCCTGGAAACCCTGTTCGACCAGGAAGAAAATCCATTCCCGTGGATGAGCGAAATGATCGACCTGAAAAAAGAGCGCAACTTCTTCGAAACGCGCGTGATCGAATACCAGACCGGCGGCGCGCTGAACTGGGATTAAACGTTGTCAGTGCCTCGCGCCTAGCGCCCCGCGCGCCCTCGCGCGCGAGGCACGTTTGAAAACGCCCGATTGTGGCGCATAATGGGCTGATGAAAACCGCAGCCGACACCTCGTCATCGGGGACCTGCCCCAGCTCCGGCTGATCGCATGGAACCGCCATCCGGCAGACGTGATTAGCGGGGAAGAAGCGTTCGACCTCTACGAACGCAACTGGCGTTTCGTTGACCTCCCCGCCATGCAAGTGCACGAACGTGCTGTGCTTGACCGGCTCACCTGCCATCACGGTCATGGCGTCCTTCATGTCTGAAATTCCTCTCGCTAACGCATCACCAGTGCAGCACCAGCTCTCTCTCCGTTCCCTCAATGAAGAATTTTCCTGAGCGTGGATGGTGCGCCGACCGGCAGGCGATGACGCTGCCGAGTAAAGGCGCAATGATGATCATCGCCACCATCGCCACCATTGCAGCCGTCACGATGATGGCATCGCATACAGCTCGCACCTTCCACACTTCTTTACACCTTCCACATCTCACACAGCCGTTATCGTCGTACGCCAAAGCGCACCAGTAACCACGGGGCGCATGCTGATGTGAGCGATGCAGCCGAGTCGCCGTGTGCGCGTTCAGCGCAGCGGCCATGCGGAGCACCGCTGCATTGTGCTTGCCATTCGCCGCGCTCTGTCTCATAATCGCGACGAATTTGAAAACGGTATGTGATGGCGACGGCGACGCGCTGCGCAGGTGCTCCCGGGTTTGGCAGAGCGTGGTGCGGGTGCTGTGGCGATCCGGTGGAAATCGCAGACACCCAGGTGGCAATTGACTCGCTTTGAAGCCAGGGATTTTTTGGCGCGGCACGGCAGAGGTACTTCTACACCCGGCCAGGTGCAGGCATCGCGAAGCGGTGAGGCAGATCAGGTGAGGCGCTGCGATGCGCGTATGTGAAATGGCGAGCATATGCGCTAAAAAAGCATGCGGTTAATTGAAGTGTCGGTTGCGTACCAATAAGGTTTTCGTGTACTTTACGAACTTGAAAAAGCGTGAATGTAAAAGTCTGATTTGATGAACTCGCGCTGCGCAGGAATGATCGCGATACGGGATACCGATTCACACGATATGCACAAGACCACACCGTTTTCGAAGAACCGTCTTGCCTGACCAGATACAGGCCGGGCGGTTTTTTGTTTGAACCGAAAGCGATGATGGCCGAAGGTCATGGAGCTGAGCACACGCCCTGCCTGCCGCACATCGTCGCTACAAGATTTTATGCTGTACGCCGCACCGGTCACGGGAGGCGCACAGCTTGATGGCTGAAGCGCTGCACTCGTGAGGGGATGCAGCAGTTCAGCTAGTGCCGAATTCATTAGCGCAACCGACATCGTTTGCGCCGATGAATAATTCGCCTGGCCCAATCCGGGGTCGGACGGGTTTTAAATCTTGTATGTGAATTTT
>JBEVNE010000165.1:0-10786 GCA_040508275.1 Duganella sp. | reverse complement strand
GGAAATTATCTTCCGTGCGACAACTAACGCAACACCGTAAAAAAATATCCTGCAAAACAACTGAATTGTAATATAATTAATTTTAGTTGCAAAATATAGTGTGTGCACCGAAGCTTACCACATGAAGCGGTGTATAATTCTCACACAATGTTGCATCTTGACAACAAGATCACACACGCAAAGCTTTTTTTAATTGCTGCTGAGTATTATATGGCGCGATGTTGTATAATTGTGTATATATTATGAAACTTGTTATCCCGGAATTCCGTCCGTGTATGAATTCGTTCCTGAGCAAGGATGAACATTACGCAGCAAAGCGAGCTCCGAGTGTTGTACTTCGCAGGACAACTTTACAGAAGGAAAAAACGAAATCATGACAAACCAAGTCGGCATAGATATGAACAACGATGCGGATGGCGATGATCTGCTGCAATACAATCCCAACCGCCTGCTCGATACCCTGATCGAGAACCTGCGTCTGAAAAACGACGCAGCACTGTCGCGTGCCCTGGAAGTGGCGCCGCCAGTGATCTCGAAGATCCGCCACCACCGCTTGCCGGTTGGCGCTTCGCTGCTGATCCGCATGCACGAAGTGAGCGATCTGAGTATTCGTGACCTGCGTTACCTGATGGGCGACCGCCGCAACAAGTTCCGCATCAGCGACAAGCAGTTCAAGCCAAAAGATCCGGTCGAACCAGGCACCGGCGGCCAGGGCTGATCACGGCAAACTGACTGGATGGCTTTGCCGTCCAGGCAGCGCTGTCCGCGCGACGCTGTCCGTGCGACACTATCCGCGCGACACTATCCGCGCGACGCTGTCCCGGCCCCTGCACAGGGGCGCGGGAGTATTTCTCTCTCTGTTTCCGCCATTCCCGCTATTCCCACTATTCCCATTTACGCAGGGAACACACCCGTTGAGAGATAACGGTCGCCACGATCGCAGACGATAAAGACGATCGTCGCATTCTCCACGGTCTGCGAAATACGCAGTGCAATCTCGCAGGCGCCAGCCGCCGAAATCCCGCAGAAAATCCCCTCTTCCGCCGCCAGCCGGCGCGCCATGCGCTCTGCCGCTGCCTGCGACACCGACTCCACCGCATCGACCCGCGCACGGTCGTAGATTTTTGGCAGATACGCTTCCGGCCACTTGCGAATGCCAGGAATCGACGAGCCCTCTTCCGGCTCGGCGCCGATGATCTGCACCGCAGAATTTTGTTCCTTGAGGTAGCGCGACACACCCATGATGGTGCCGGTCGTGCCCATGGCGCTGACGAAGTGGGTAATCTGGCCGTTGGTATCGCGCCAGATTTCCGGGCCGGTGGCGTCGTAGTGGGCGCGGGCGTTATCCTGGTTGCCGAACTGGTCGAGGATGATGCCCTTGCCGTCTTTTTGCAGCTGCTCGGCCATGTCGCGCGCATATTCCATGCCGCCCGTCTTGGGCGTGAGCAGAATCTGGGCGCCATAGGCCGCCATGCTCTGGCGCCGCTCCACGCTGAGGTTTTCCGGCATCAGCAGCAGCATTTTATAGCCGCGCAGGGCTGCGGCCATGGCCAGCGCAATGCCGGTGTTGCCGCTGGTTGCTTCGATCAGCGTATCGCCGGGCTTGATGTCGCCGCGCTCCTCCGCACGGCGCAGCATGGACATGGCGGCGCGGTCCTTGACCGAACCGGCCGGGTTGTTTCCTTCCAGCTTGCCGAGAATGACGTTGTTGCGCGCCGCCGCCTCGGCGCCCGGCAGGCGGGTCAGCTGCACCAACGGCGTATTGCCGATCGTGTCTTCCAAAGTCTTGTAGGCCATCGTTTTCTTTTTAGGTTAGTGCGTCAGAACAGCCATTTTAATCCGAGTTGGCCTTGCGTGTATGGCAAGCGCCACGTTGCGGCAGACTTAAGGGAGAAGCGGTACGTAACGGATCACACGCGCGGCCTTGCTTGCGCTAGACTTTACGCCATGCGGACCTCCCCGCACACCGGCGCTCCCGCCACCTCGCACCTTCCCACACCATGGCTACTTCTCCGCTTGCACAACTGTCCGACGCGTCGCCCGAAGCGCAGGTTACCCCGCATACGCTCGACGTCGAGCAGCGCGCGCATCAGATTTTTCCCGTTCTCAGCCCGACCGACGTCAAGCACATGCTGCGCTTCGGCCAGCCCCGCAACTACGCCGACGGCGAAGCCGTTCTGCAACCGGGCAAAACCGGCCACGGCCTGATGCTGGTGCTGCGCGGCGCCATCGCCATGTACCGCGTCAACGGCCTCGACGCGCCCACCCGCTTCGTCACCCACACGGTGGGCCAGTTTGCCGGCGAGGTGGCGCAGCTGTCGGGCGGTGCGCCGCTGGCCTATGGCAATGCGGAAGGCGATACCGAGATCCTCGTGATACCGCCCGAATCGCTGCGGGCGCTGCTGGTGGCGCATGCCGACCTGGGCGAGCGCATCGTGCGCGCCCTGATCCTGCGCCGCGTCGGCCTGATCGAAAACAACTCGGGCGGCCCGGTCATCATCGGCGCCCGCAGCCATGGCCGCGTGCATGCGCTGCAAAGTTTTTTGTCGGCCAACGGCCATCCCTACACCGTGGTCGATCCGCAGGACGATCCGCGCGCGGCCGAGCTGATCGCCCGCGAACAGGCCGGCGCCGACGATGTGCCGCTGGTGCTGTGCCCGGACGGCAGCCTGCGCAAAAACCCCAGCACGGTCAGCCTGGGGCGCTGCCTCGGCATGTTGCCGGAACTGCCTGCCGATAAAATCTGGGACGTGATTGTGGTCGGCGCCGGTCCTGCCGGCCTGGCCACGGCCGTGTATGCGGCATCGGAAGGACTGTCGGTGCTGGCGCTGGAAACGCGCGCCTTCGGCGGCCAGGCCGGCGCAAGCGCCCGTATCGAAAACTACCTGGGCTTCCCCACCGGCATTTCCGGCGGCGCGCTGGCCGGCCGGGCTTTCGTGCAGGCGCAAAAGTTCGGCGTCGAAGTCGCCATTCCGGCGCCTGCCGGGCGCCTGATCTGCGACACCTACCCGCTCCAGGTCGAAATGTGCGGCAGCCTGCAGCGGCTGCAGGCGCGTACCGTGGTGCTGTCGTGCGGCGCGCGCTACCGGCGGCCGTCGCTGGCCAACCTCAAGCAGTTCGAGGGCAAGGGTGTGTATTACTGGGCCTCGCCCATCGAGGCCAAGCTGTGCCGTTCGGAAGAAATCGTCCTCGTTGGCGGCGGCAATTCGGCCGGCCAGGCGGCGGTGTTTTTGTCCAACCACGCCTCGCGCGTGCACATCGTGATCCGCAAGGACAGCCTGGTGTCCACCATGTCGAGCTACCTGATCGAACGGATCGAGGCCACGGCCAATATCAGCGTGCACACCCATACCGAAATCATCGCACTCGAAGGCGATGACGACGGCTTGAAGCAGGTGCGCGTGCGCAATGCGCAGACCGAACACGAACAGGATTACGATGTCTGCCGCCTGTTCCTGTTCATCGGCGCCGAACCCAATACGGGCTGGCTGGGCGATTGCGGTGTCGATGTCGATGGCCACGGCTTTATCCGCACCGGCTTCGACGTTACCCGCGCCCAGTGTCGCGCCAATTTCGACAAGGGCGTGTACCCGGCCGACATGCCCAGCCGGGCCGCACTGGAAACCAGCGTGCCCGGCGTGTTTGCGATTGGCGACGTGCGCGCCGCGTCCACCAAGCGGGTGGCGGCGGCAGTGGGCGAAGGCGCGGCGGTGGTGTCGCAGATTCACCAGTTCCTGGCCAGCCTGCCGCAGCAGCATTGAGCGATGCCGCTACGTCGCTTTCAAGCGGCGTAGCTGGGCTGCCTGGTAGGCGCCGAAGGCGTCGTTGAACAGGCAGCGGATCAATGGGTCGTCGGCGATGTCTGCTTCGGGCGGCGCGCCGGCTATGCGCAGGTACATCGAGGTCAGCGATTCGCCCAGCGCCAGCCCGGCGTACAGCTTGGCGGCGGGGATTTCGGTATGCCAGCCGGGCTGTGCCTCGTCAGCATCATTAGCATCATTAGCATCATTAGCAAGCGCAATGGTATCGCCCTCGATGCGGTAGCGGTACTGCTGCGCGGCGCCCGCATGGTCAACCACGGTCAGCTGCCACAGGCGTGGCGCGATAAAATAGCTGTCGTCCGGCAGTTCCATTTCCACATATTTTTGCAGCAGGCCGCGCTCGCAGAAGTCCAGCACCAGCGCTGTCTGCTCTGCGCTCAGCGCCGGAAAGCGCCGCGCGATGTCGGCCGTAGCTGGCGGCGTGAGCGCCGGGTCGTACTGGAAATCGACATCCTGATCACCGACCGGCAGCACCCATGGCAGCGGCGCGGCGGGCGTGAGCGCCTGCGCGCTCAGCTCGAATGCCACCGAGGGATTCATGCGCACCACTTGCGCTCTCGGCAGCCATACCGCCACCTCCTGCGCAAACTGGCGGTAGGTGATCGGGAACATGGCATGGTTGTACCACGACCATGGCTCCTGCACGAACTGGCAGGAACTCGGCACCACGTAGCGCGGATTCAACGCCTGCAGTTGTTCCGGCCATTCTTCCGGCAACTCGCGCGCCAGGTGCTGCGCGCGCGACGGCGCGATCACGTCCACTTCACGCATGGTCTGGAATGGCCACAGCACCATGTCCCACGGCGAGTAAGACTTTAACTGCGCCAGCGTTTGCGGGTCCATCCAGGCATCGACCACGTTGAGCACATTGAGGCCCTCGGCGCGAATCTGGAACATGGCATCGACATCGTCATCGAGCGCGCGGCGGGCGATGATCTCGAGCCCGCCCACCTGCACCGGCTGGTCGATCGCCAGTGACTGCACCCTGGTAAAACCGAGTTCACGCAGCATGACGAACAATTCGTCGAACAGGCAGTACAGGTAGATCGGCGTGCTGCGCGGCAGCAGGTCCAGGCTGTCGAACGAGCAATGGTCATCGTGGAAGTGAGAAATAAAAACCGCGTCGGGCCTGAGCTCACCGATCTGTCCGAGGTCGAAACGAACATCGGGAAACGCGTGGCAATTGCGGCTGAACGGGTTTTCGAAGATGGGGTCGAACAGGAGTTGGGTGCCGCCGGATTCGAAGACGTAGCCGGCGTGGAGGATGCGTGAAATTTTCATGATTACCTGATGACGTCATCCCCGCGTCCGCGGGGATGACGGAGCCGAGGTTGCTTGTGCCAGCTACTTACCGGCAGCCTTGGGTTTGGTCGCGGTACCGGCGGCCACCGCCGCGCCATCCTTGGACTTGCCATTGACCACCAGCCCCGCCGCCGACAGCTTGAGTGCATTCTTCTCGCCCACACCTTTCACCCGCTGCTGAAGGTCGTTCCAGTCCTTGAATTCGCCCTTCTTGCGCTCTTCCAGTATCGCCTTCGACTTGGCCGGGCCAATGCCGTTGACGCTGTCCAGCGCCGAAGCATCGGCCTTGTTGACATCAACCTGGGCAAACGCCAGGCCCATTGTGGCGACCAGCGTAACGATGGCGGTGGAAACTGCGACCATGATTTTTTTCAACATGACGTTCTCCGTGAAGGTAAGGGTTGCTAACGATAGACAAGGGCGACCATCGCACCTTGTCCGCCTATAACGCCACCCCTTGCGCCACGTTGACCCGTCCGTTTGAGCCGCCTCAAACCGCTCAGCTGGCAGTGCCGAACAATTCCTCGCGCGTGACCGTTGCCGTGCCGAGCTTGCCGACCACGATGCCGCCGGCGCGGTTGGCCGTTTGCACCGCTTCGTTCCAGCCGGCGCCAGCGCCCAGCATGCAGGCCATGGTGGCAATCACGGTATCGCCAGCGCCCGAGACATCGAATACTTCGCGGGCGGCGGCCGGCATATGGTATTGGCCGCTGTCGGTGTAGAGTGTCATCCCCTCTTCCGAGCGGGTCAGCAGCAAGGCGTCAAGGCGCAGTTCAGCGCGCAGTTGCTGCGCCTTGTGCGTGAGCTGTTCTTCGCTGTTCCAGCCGCCGACGATCTGGCGCATTTCCGATTTGTTCGGGGTGAGCACGGTAGCGCCGGCGTAGCGGCTGAAATCATCGCCTTTCGGATCGACCATCACCACCTTGCCGGCCGCACGTGCCGAGGCGATCATGTCGGCCACGTTGACCAGGCTGCCCTTGGCATAGTCGGACAGGACGATTACATCGTAGTCGTTAAGCAGCGTCTTGAACTGTTCGAGCTTGTCGCGCAGCACGGTGTCGGTCGGCGCTTCTTCAAAGTCGATGCGCACCATCTGCTGCTGGCGGCCGATCACGCGCAGCTTGACGATGGTGGAAATCGCTTCATCGCGCTGCAGATAGCTGTGGATGCCGCCGCTGGCAAGCATCTGCTCGACCTCGGCGCCGGCTTCGTCAGCGCCCACCACGCCCAGCAGGCCGGCATGCGCACCCAGCGCTGCGGCGTTGCGCGCCACGTTGGCGGCGCCGCCCAGGCGCGCCTCGCGCCGGTCCACGCGCACGATGGGCACTGGCGCTTCCGGCGAAATGCGGTTGACATCGCCAAACCAGTAGCGGTCCAGCATAACGTCGCCGACGATCAGGATGCGTACCTGCTCCAGGGCCGGCGCCCGGAAAGTCGAAACGGGGGCAACAGGGGCAACACTGGCAACACTTGTATTGGCGCTCATCTTAATTCATCACATTGAGTTCTTCGGTACGGCGCGGCGCGTAGGTTTCCCAGCGGCTGCAACCTGGGCATTGCCAGTAGAACTGGCGCGCCTTGAAGCCGCAGTGGCTGCACTGGTAGCGCGCCAGCTTTTGCGTGTAGCCCTGGATCAGGTTTTTCACCATCGACAGTTCCGACACCAGCGCCGGCGGTGCATCGACCAGGTGGGCCTCCAGCAGGCGGTCCAGGCCCATCAGCGTAGGCGTGCGGCGCAGCTCGTTCACCACCAGTTCCTTGGCGGCGGCCACGCCATCAAGCTCCATCACTTCCTTGTACACGGCTTCCAGCAGATCGATCGACGAGGCTTGCTCCAGGTAGGATTTGAGCAGGTTGACGCCCTCCTGCGGACGGCCCACCTTGCGGTAGCCTTCCATCAGGCGCTGCGCCACCAGCGATACGTGCGGCACGCTGATCTGCTCGACGCGGCGCCAGGTCAGCAACGCGCCTTCGATATCGCCCTTGGCCAGCTGGGCGTCGCCGATCAGCATGGTGGCGCGCACATTGTTGCGGTCGGAGGCCAGCGACTTGTCGAGCAGTTGCAAGGCTTCGTCGTGCTTCATCTGCACCAGCGCGTCCTGCGCCATCTCGCAATAGAATTGCGCAATTTCCTTCTGGCGCGAACCAGCGCCCGATTCCTGCAAGCCCAGCGCCGACTCGATGGCGCGCGGCCATTCTTTTTCGCGCTGGAAAATCTCGAGCAGCGCGCGGCGCGCCTGGGCGCCGTACTGGCCATTGACCAGGCGATTGAAGGTTTCTTCGGCGCGGTCCAGCAGGCCGGCTTTCAGGTAATCGATACCAAGTTCGTATTCGGCGTGTTCCTTCTGCTCCTGCGGCAGGTCCGGCCGCGCCAGCAGGTTCTGGTGCACGCGGATGGCGCGTTCGGTCTCGCCACGGCGGCGGAACAGGTTACCGAGCGCAAAGTGCATATCGGCCGACTCCGGGTCGAGCCGGACGATTTCGATAAAGGCGTCGATGGCTTTGTCGGGCTGATCGTTCAGCAGCAGGTTCAGGCCCTTGAAATAACCACGCGGCAAGGTGCGCGATTCCGACACCAGCTGGCGGATATCAACCCGCGCCGCCAGCCAGCCGAGGCCGAAAAACACCGGGATACCCAGTAACATCCAGAGTTCAAATTCCATGCTGTATTCTTTGCGTGCAGTGCTAGTGCTTAGGGAGTGGTAACGCTGTCGGGCTGCGGCTGCGTGCGAGCCTGCTGCGCCGTTGCCTGCAGCGTTGCGATGGTGGCTTTCAGTTTGTTGTTCTCGCGGCGATAGCGAAACACGGTAGGCGTCAGCGCCAGCACGCCCAGGACGGCGCCGGCCACAAAACAGCCGAGCAGCATCAGCACCAGCGGGCCGCGCAGCTCATAGTGGAGGAACAGGTGCAGGTCCACTTCCTGCGTATTTTTCAGGGCGAAACCAAAAAACAGGACAAACAGAACGATACCAACGATGGTAGAGATAAATTTCATCAGCCTGATTCCTGATCAGTTTTCCAAGAGCGCCAGTATGGCACCAGAAACCGAATACATCAAAAAAAAAGCGGCATCCGAGGACGCCGCTTTTCTATTAAACCGTCACAACCTCAGTCCTCGATAATCGGTTGCCCGACCATCGCATCAACCCGCTCGCGCAATTGCTTGCCTGGCTTGAAGTGCGGCACCCGTTTTTCAGGGACCATCACCTTGTCGCCCGACTTGGGATTACGCCCAATGCGCGGTGGCCGGCTGTTGAGGGCAAAGCTGCCAAAACCACGGATCTCGATGCGTTGACCGGTCGCCAGGGCGTTGGTCATCGCGTCGAGGATCGTCTTGACGGCATACTCCGCATCTTTGGCCACCAGCTGAGAGTAACGCTCAGCCAGGCGGTTGATCAACTCGGACTTGGTCATCGACTAGTTCTTAGTTCTTGTTATCGAACTTGGCTTTCAGCAGCGCGCCCAGGCTGGTGGTGCCCGAAGCGGCGTTGCTGTCGTTCGACGAGATGTTTTTCATCGCTTCGGCGGTATCAGCGCTGTCTTTCGCTTTGATCGACAGTTGGATCGAACGTGCTTTACGGTCGATGTTGATCACCAGAGCTTCGACCGATTCGCCGACTTTCAGGTGGGTGCCAGCATCTTCCACGCGGTCACGCGAGATTTCCGAAGCGCGCAGGTAGCCTTCAACTTCTTCCGACAGCTGGATCACGGCGCCTTTAGGCTCAACCGATTTCACGGTGCCGGTAACCAGCGAACCTTTGTCGTTCATGGCGGCGAAGTTGTTGAATGGGTCACCTTCCAGTTGCTTGACGCCCAGGGAAACGCGCTCGCGCTCAACGTCGATGGCCAGAACGATGGCTTCCAGTTCGTCACCTTTCTTGAACTTGCGCACGGCTTCTTCGCCGGACTCGGTCCACGACAGGTCGGACAGGTGTACCAGGCCGTCGATGTTGCCAGCCAGGCCGATGAACACGCCGAAGTCGGTGATCGATTTGATCGCGCCTTTGACTTTGTCACCTTTTTTATGGGTAACACCGAAGTCGTCCCATGGGTTGGCTTTGCACTGTTTCATGCCCAGCGAAATACGACGACGCTCTTCGTCGATTTCCAGAACCATCACTTCTACTTCGTCGCCCAGTTGGACAACTTTGTTTGGAGCGACGTTTTTGTTGGTCCAGTCCATTTCCGACACGTGAACCAGGCCTTCGATGCCTTGTTCCACTTCGACGAACGCGCCGTAGTCGGTCAGGTTGGTGACTTTACCGAACAGGCGGGTGCCTTGTGGGTAACGACGCGACAGACCGGTCCATGGATCGTCGCCCAGTTGTTTCACGCCCAGCGAAACACGGTTTTTCTCTTGATCGTATTTCAGGACTTTAGCGGTGATCTCTTGACCAACGGTCAGTACTTCCGATGGGTGACGCACACGACGCCATGCCAGGTCGGTGATGTGCAGCAGGCCGTCGATGCCGCCCAGGTCCACGAACGCGCCGTAGTCGGTGATGTTTTTCACAACGCCGGTCACTACCGTGCCTTCTTTCAGCGTTTCCATCAGTTTCTGACGCTCTTCGCCCATCGAAGCTTCGATGACGGCGCGACGCGACAGAACCACGTTGTTACGCTTGCGGTCCAGTTTGATAACTTTGAATTCGAGGGTTTTGCCTTCGAATGGGGTGGTGTCCTTGACTGGACGGGTGTCAACCAGCGAACCCGGCAGGAAGGCGCGGATGCCGTTGGTCAGGACGGTCAGGCCGCCTTTGACTTTACCGTTAACGGTGCCGACGACGATCTCGCCCGACTCCATTGCTTTTTCCAGTGCCAGCCACGAAGCCAGACGTTTGGCTTTGTCGCGCGACAGGATGGTATCGCCGAAACCGTTTTCGAGCGATTCGATGGCCACGGAAACGAAGTCGCCTACTTTGACTTCCAGTTCGCCTTGGTCATTTTTGAATTCTTCAACTGGGATGAATGCTTCCGATTTCAGGCCGGCGTTCACGATCACGAAGTTGTGATCCAGACGAACGACTTCAGCCGAGATCACTTCGCCCGAACGCATGTCTTGACGCGACAGGGATTCTTCGAAGAGGGCTGCAAAACTTTCCATATTAGACATTGTAACTTCCAGGTTTGCCAACAAGGCTCGCGATATGCGACTTCAGTTGGGTTAGGGTTGAAACACGTCTAGGCCGCAGAGCGGCCAGACACCTTACCAAAAACATACTACTTAATGCTTCTGCCCACTCATTTGCCTACGGCGGCATACCACTGCAACACCTGCGCGACCGCTTCGTCAGCAGTCATATTCGATGTTTCCAGCACATGCGCACCTGCGGCAGGGACCAGTGGCGCGATGGCCCGGTTCGTATCCCGGTCGTCCCGCGCCTGCAAATCCATCAGCAGGTCTTCCATCTTAGCAGAAATTCCCTTGGCGATCAATTGCTTGTAGCGACGTTCGGCCCGTGCCGCAACACTTGCCGTCAAAAACACCTTGAGCGGGGCGTGCGGGAAGATCACCGAACCCATGTCGCGCCCGTCCGCCACCACGCCCGGCGCCTTGCGGAAACCCAGTTGCAGCCCCACCAGCGCATGGCGCACGGCCGGGAAAGTGGCAATCTTCGACGCCGTATTGCCCACCACCTCGGCGCGGATGGCGTCGCTCACGT